>JAOZMY010000022.1 GCA_029934085.1 bacterium
GGAATGGGAAGGCTGCGATCTTAAAGAAAAAGCCGATACTGAGGAAACCGAGGCCAATCCACATCAGGGTGCTCAGCTCCAGGCGTTCCGTTTTCGTAAGGAACTGGGCAATGGCCTGGTAAGAGGTGGAACCCGTGGACGCATAGATCAGGGACAGGCCGTAGAGGAAAAAGCCGCTCGCGAAGGCCCCAAGGAGGAAATACTTCATGGATGCCTCGATGGAACGCTGCTCGTTCCGATGAAATCCCGCAAGGATGTAAATGGGAATCGACATCATTTCGAGGGAAACAAAGAGCATAATGAGACTGGTCGAGGAGGCCATCAGCATCATGCCGATCATGGCAAAGAGGATCAGCGCGTAATACTCACCGCTGTGAATTCCCGTTGCCTTCACGTACGAGATAGAGGCGAGGATCGTCAAAGTGCCGATCACCACGAATACGAGAGCGAAGAAGATGGAATAGATATCCATGGAAATCATGGAACCGAAGGAAACAGCTCCCTTCCCCACGTAAAGGAACAGAGAAAGGAAAACAAATATCATGGAGGTCAGGGCAATGTAGCCAATTTTTTCGTCTTTGGGGTTTTTTGAGAAGACGTTGATCAGTAAAATCCCCATGGCAAAGGCTGCCAGTATGATCAGGGGTAGTATGGCGATTCCTTGGGTGATACTCATTTTCTCGATACCCTCCAGTATAACATTAATTAATCTTCTGAACCTTCAACTTTCCAGATTGCCACAGGTTGTCTGCCAAGGCCTTGGCCTTGCTGTCCATGAGACGACGGGCCTCGACCTTTTTATTTACCGTCATAAGAAAGTTTGACACGCTCTTTTCCATCTTCCCGATGAAGAACTTGGGATAGATCCCCATCCAAAAGACCATGATGACGATGGGAATTAGCGTGACCACCTCACGCCAGTTCAGATCCTTGAGAACTTTATTTTCATCTTTGTCCAGTTTCCCGAACATGACGCGCTGGAACATCCAGAGCATATAGGCTGCACCGAGAATTACGCCTGTGGCGGCAAAGACCGCGAAGGGGCGACTGGCCTTGAAGGTTCCCAGCAGAATAAGGAACTCCCCTACGAACCCGTTCGTTCCAGGGAGGCCTATGGAAGATAGTGTCGCGATCATGAAGAACGTGGCGAAGATGGGAATCTGCTTTGCCAATCCACCGAAATCCTTGATCAGGCGTGTGTGGCGGCGCTCGTAGATCATACCGACGATGAGGAACAGGGCCCCCGTGCTGATCCCGTGGTTCAGCATCTGATAGATGCTTCCTTCCACGCTCTGCATGTTGAAGGCGAACATTCCCAGCATGACAAATCCCAAATGGCTGACACTCGAATAGGCCACCAATTTTTTCACGTCTTTTTGCATCATGGCCACCAGCGCCCCGTATATAATCCCGATGACTGCAAGAAGCATGATCAAGGGGACGAATTTAAAGGCCGCTGATGGAAAAAGCGGGATACAGAAACGGATAAATCCATAGGTCCCCATTTTCAGGAGGACACCCGCAAGGATGACGCTTCCGGCCGTTGGGGCCTCAGTATGCGCGTCGGGAAGCCATGTATGGAAGGGAAACATGGGGACCTTGATAGCAAAGGCCAGCGCGAACGCCGCAAACATCCACATCTGTGCCCCAAGGGGAAGGTTCAACTGATACAGCTTCGTGATGTCAAAGGTATAGACCCCGGTAGCCTTGTGGTAGAGGAAGTAAAGGGCCAGGATGGCGATCATCATCAAAACGCTTCCCACCATGGTGTAAAGGAAGAACTTGACCGCCGCGTAGATCCGTCTCGGTCCGCCCCAAACGCCGATCAGAAGATACATGGGGATCAACATCACTTCCCAGAAGATGTAAAAGAGGACGAGATCAAGGGATATCAGGGCCCCCAGCATGCCCGTCTCTAAAAACAGCATGGAAATCATGTATTCTTTGATATAGTTCTTAATCGCGCTCCAGGAGCTTAAAACACACAGGACGGTGAGGAACGTTGTCAGCATGATCAGGAGGAGACTTATACCGTCGATACCAAGAAAATATTGGATTCCCAGCGACTTGACCCACGGGATCTTCTCCACGAACTGGTAATCTGCCGTATTCGGATTGAAACGAATAATCAATGGAAGGGAAAGACAAAACTCTATGATGGAAAAAACCAGGGCCGTTCCCTTGATCGCCGATTCGTTTTCCCGGTCAATGAGAAGGAGGAATAGAACCCCAACCATCGGGAAAAAGATGATAATGCTCAAGATAGGAATATGTGCTGTTAATCCACCCATTTAGATTCTCCTCCGTTCTTCTCCAACTAAAACAGTGATTCCCAGAAAAAGTATACGAAAACAACTACACCACCCACCAGGATGGAAAAGGCATAGGTTTGGACATATCCGGTTTGCAGTTTTCTGATGAGCCCTCCGCAGCTTTCCACGATGCTGGCAACACCATTAACGATAGCGTCGATGATACCCACATCCACCTTTTGCCACAGAAAGGTGGCGAAATCCTTCGTTCCCTGCACAAACACGCTGTTGTAGAATTCGTCCACAAAGTATTTGTTATAGAGAAGCGTGTAGAGACCCCGCATTCCCCGCGCCAACCGAACAGGCAGTTCCGGGTTTTTAATGTAGAATACATAGGCCACCGTGATACCGATGAGGGCCACGATCACGGAAACGGCCATCATGGTAAACTCCAGCGAGGCCGAGGCGTGAGCGACAGCATGGGCGCCCTCTTTCACCGCTTCGTGCCCCCCTCCCCCCATGATGGGTTCAAGAAATTTCTCAAAACGATTCGATCCGCCCAGCACAGGGGGGATTCCCACATAACCGCCAACGACGGATGCGATTGCGAGAACAATCATGGGATAGGTCATAACCTTCGGGGACTCGTGGAGGTGGTGTTTAGTCTCCTCATCCATTCTCGGCTTTCCGAAAAAGGCCACAAAGGTAAGGCGGAACATGTAGAAGGCCGTCAATCCGGCCGCCAGGGTTCCCATGATCCATACGAAGATGTGACCTCGATGAAACGACTGCCAAAGGATCTCATCCTTGCTGAAGAATCCCGAAAAACCGGGGATCCCGGAAATGGCCAGGGTGGCCATCATAAAAACCCAGAAGGTTACGGGCATGAATTTTTTCAGCCCTCCCATCTTTTGGATGTTCAGTTCTCCCGCCATGGCGTGCATGACGCTTCCCGAAGCCAAGAAGAGGAGGCCCTTGAAGAAGGCATGGGTCATAAGGTGGAAGATACCCGCGCTAAAGGCCCCTACCCCGACACCCACGAACATATAGCCCAACTGACTGACGGTCGAATAGGCCAGGATCCGCTTGAAATCGTTCTGAACCAAGGCGATGGTGGCAGAGAAAAAGGCCGTCAACACGCCGACAACGGCGACAACCTCCATCGTGCCAGGAGCCATGCTGTAGAGCACGTTACAGCGGGCGATCATGTAAACACCTGCCGTGACCATGGTCGCGGCATGGATTAGAGAACTGACGGGGGTTGGGCCTTCCATGGCGTCCGGCAGCCACACATAGAGAGGAATCTGGGCCGATTTTCCCGTCGCGCCGACGAATAGCAAGAGGGTAATGGCCGTCACGGTGGCGGGGCTAAAGAGTTCGGCATTTTTGAAGACCACGTCAAAGTTCAGGGACCAGATGCCGTGTTTGCTCAGGGTCGTCACGATCAGGAAGAGCCCCAAAATAAATCCAAAGTCGCCGATCCGGTTGACCACGAAGGCCTTCTTCCCCGCGTTTGCCGCAGAGTCCTTTTCAAACCAGAACCCGATAAGGAGATAAGAACAGAGACCCACACCTTCCCATCCAACAAACATCAGGAGGAAACTATTGGACAGGACGAGGATCAACATGGAAAACACGAAGAGGTTCAGGTAAACGAAGAAGCGGCGAAAACCAGGATCGTCATGCATGTATCCGCCGGAATAGATATGGATCATGAAGCTGACACCGGTCACGACCAAGGCCATGACGACGGAAAGGGGATCCAGCATAAAGGCGACCTGGGTATGGAACTTCCCGGCCACGATCCAGTCGAAAATGACATTCTCGAAATGGCGGGCGTGGGGTTCAACTTTCAAGAGCTCAAAGAAGAGGATGAGGGTTGTCAGAAAGGATAGTCCAATAGCTGAGGCGGCAATGATGTGAATCCACGAGCGCTTGAACTTTACACCCAACAGCCCATTGATCAAAAATCCAACCATCGGGAAGAAAGGAATGAGCCAGATATACGATGCCATCGAATAATCTCCTTCGTTATCCTTTAAGCAAATTGAATTCGTCTAATTTAATGGTATCCTTTTTTCTGTACATCATCAGAAAAATGGCAAGCCCCACCGCCGCCTCTGCCGCCGCTACCGTCATCACAAAGAAGACGAACATGACGCCATCGATGGAGTGAAGATAGCTTGAAGTGGCGATCAAGGTGAGGTTAACGGCGTTCAGCATCATTTCTATGGACATGAACACCACGATGGCGTTACGACGTGTGATGGCGCCGATGACACCAATGATAAACAGGATCGCGCTTACAACGAAATAAGCCTGCACAGGAATCATTGATCCTCTCCTCCAAACGCTTTCTTTTTGCTAAGCATGACGGCCCCCACCATCGCGGCAAGAAGTAGAATAGAAGCCACTTCGAAGGGAAGCAAGTATTTTGTAAAAAGAAGGGTGCCAATAGTTTTCGCATCACCAATCGACGAAAGCGCCCCCAGCTTTCCCTTCACGCTGTTCAATCCCATGACCAGGATGAGCGCGAGCATAAACAGAACACTTACGATCACGCCGGCGATTTTGGTCCTCGTCACCTTCATCTTCAGCTTCTCTTCCTTACTGAGATCGATCATCATGATGACGAAGAGAATCAGCATCATGACGGCCCCGGCGTAGACGATGATCTGAATCATGGCCATGAATTGACACCCCAGCAGTAGATAGAGAATAGCGGAGGCGACAAAGGCCAGAATCATGAAAAGGGCGCTGTGTATGGTATTCCTGCGTGTAATCATCAACAGAGATGAGACGATAGCCAGCAGGCTTGTGATGACGAATATCACCCATTTCGCGATTAGAACGGCCATGCTTTTTACTCCTATTTGTCCAGATAGTCCTGTGTTACCAGACGATCAATCGTTAGGAGGAAATCCTCTCGATGATAGTCCGTAAAGTCGTATTTCGAACCCATGCGAATGGCATCCACCGGGCACGCTTCCACGCAGAATCCGCAATAGATACACCGAATGGCGTTGATTTCGTATTCCATGGGATAGCGGACTCCATCCTCGTCTTCCCCCGCCGTAATCTTGATGCACTTGGAGGGACAAACGGCAGCACACAGTCCACACGCCACACATTTGAACATACCATTTTCATCCACATTGAAGTAATGAATCCCACGCCAGCGAGGCGCGACTTCCCTGCGTTCCTCGGGATATTGAATGGTAATCGGCTTGGAAAAAAATCTGCCGAGCGTGTATTTCAATCCCTTTATCAGCGGAACAATCATTGAATCATCCCTCCTATAAAGCCATCACGATAGCGGTTACCACCACGTTTGCCAGGGTCAAGGGCAGCAGGATCTTCCAGCCGAAATGCATGATTTGATCATACCGCAGCCTTGGGAAGGTCCCACGTTCCCAGATGCAGAAGAAAACGAGGACGAAGGTCTTAATGAGGAACCAGAGGACACCCGGGAGAAACGGTCCCTGCCAACCGCCTAAAAACAGCGTCGTTGCCACGGCACAGACCACCACCAGGTGCGCGTATTCACCCATGAAGAACAGGGCGAACTTCATACTGCTATACTCGATGTTGTATCCACAGGCCAATTCCGCCTCTGCTTCCGGCATATCAAAAGGCGTCCGGTTAATCTCCGCCAAGGCACAGACCATATAAAAGATAAAGGCGAATGGCTGGTAAACCACGTTCCACATGTGCGCTTGTTTCTCGACGATGACAGAGAGGCTTAATGAACCACTGATCATGATGACGCCAATCACGGAGAGGCTCAGGGCGAGCTCGTAGCTGATCATCTGTGCTGCGGCACGCATGGCCCCAATCACGCCGTATTTGTTTCCGGATGCCCAGCCTCCAAGGACGACACCGTATTCGCCAATGGACGCAAAGGCGAAGAGGTAGAGGATACCCACGTCCAGATCCGTGATCCTCAGATAAATCGTATGGCCGAACAGGGTGATCTTATCCCCGAACGGAATTACCGCGATAAGACACAAGGCGGAGGCCACCGTGATCATCGGTGCGAGGATAAAAATGGGCTTGTCCGCGTTCGCGGGAATCAGGTCTTCTTTGAAAAAGGCCTTGATACCATCCGCGATGGGCTGCCACAACCCGAAAGGACCCACCCGGTTGGGACCAAAACGGACCTGGACACGCCCCAGGACTTTTCTTTCAAGAAGTGTCATGTAGGCCACACACCCCATGAATATCCCGAAAACCACAATGACCTTTACGACTGACTCAATCAATAACGCCATGTCACTTTTCCTTTTTTAAGACTTCTGCAGTTTTACCAGAACATTTCCCGTAAAGGGCGTCTTGGTCTCATCGTCCATTTCAAAGGGAAAGAGGGCCAAGATACCTGTGTCGTGATAGTGGCTCCTGACGACCAGGTGCCCTTCCTTCGCTTCGTCAGATAGGGTTGGAGAGATAGAAAGCTCTCCCCTCTCTGTTTTTATGGTAACAGTGCTCCCATCTTCCACCCCTAACCTCGCCGCGTCTTTGGGATTTATCAGATATTCCGGATCCTTGCCGAGCTTTTCGATGGCCGAGGCATGCACTTCGTCGGTACCGTAATGATGGTTGTAGTGTAGGTCTGTAGGCACCAGGAACAGATGCCCATTTTCTTCCATCCTCGTTGCCTGGTATGAAATCTGGAAGAAAGCCAAGGCGTCCTTCCCTTCTGTTTTCAAGCCGTCTTGATCCAAGATTTCCGAGACCTTTTTCTGAATTACCTCAGGGGTTAACTCGACTTCGAGTTTCATCTTTTCAGCGATATCGCTAAAGATAACCCCCACAGCCCTCGTTTTCTCCATTGGATCGAGGACTTGGTTAACCGCTCTTTTCTTCCCTTCCATGTTGATAAAGGTGCCGGACTTTTCCATGAAGCTGCAGGACGGGATGAAAAGGTCCGCCTTTTTCACCGTCTCCGTTTCAAAGAGATCGATCACCATCAGGAAGTCCAGATTATCCAGCGCCTCTTTCACATAAGAGGTATCAGGGAGTGTCGCGATGGGATCTTCTTCCACGACGACCAAGGCCTTGATTTTTCCTTCCTTGGCCGCTTGGATCATCTCTCCGTAAGAGAGGCCACCTCCATAGATCGTTTGAATCGCCAGGGCGCCCCACCCGTTCGCGTAGGCTGTCACGGGGAGCCATCCGATCTTCTTGCCGGAGGCAGCGCAGGCCACGGCCAGATTGGCAAAGGCCTTAACCTTTTGACTTCCCTCTGTCGTCTGTCCCAGCCCGCCTCCAGAGACGAAAGAAACGGAGGCGCTCTCCTTGAGGAGTGCTACGGCGGTTTCAAACATCTCGCGGTCGATCTGGGCGGCGTCGCAGACGGCATCGGCGGAATAGTCCGTCAGCTGTTTTGAAAAATCCTCCCAGCCGCTGACTTTTTTAACTCCGTCACTCCCTTCAAAGGCGGCTTTAACCAAGCCGTTGAAAACGGGAATCTCCGTTCCTGAGTTACACGTCAAGATCGCATCCGATATTTCATCCAAACGTGTTTTGTATGAATTGATCGTGATGACCTTGGTATCGTGAAGCCTCTGCGCCACTCGAATGCGGTTTGCCACGATCTGGGCCGTCGCGTCCAAATCACCGCCCGCGATCACGATCAAATCGGAATCCAGAAGACCGTCCAGATCCTTGAACGACGATGCCCCTTTGAGGGCAGTTAGGGAGGTGCCGTGGGCGGACAGGTCAATCCGACTGGAGGTGTCCACATTGGGCACATTCAAGCCATTTTTAGCAAACTCAAAGAGGGCGACGAGGTCCTCATTCAGGAGCCTCGCGGAGGCGATAAAGCCGATAGAATCAGGCCCGTGGGCCTTCATGACCTCTCTCAGATGATCTATGGCGTTTTCATAGGCCTCATCCCAACCGGCGCTAACCCACTCCTCAGCCTTTTTAATCTTCGGTTCGGTGAGCCGCTCCTCACTCGACACATAATCGTAAAAGAAGCGACCACGGACGCAAAGGCTGCCGTAATTGGGGCCTTCCTCCGTGACGTCATCCGTTTTTATATTGACGGGCTTGTTTTCATAGGTGCTGACCTCCATCTGGCAGCCCACGCCACATTGCCCACAGGTCGTCTGTTTCCGCTCGATCTGCCATATGCGTCCGCGTAGCGGATTAACCGCCTCTGTCAGGGCCCCGACGGGACAGACGGAGAGGCATTCCCCACAGGAATAGCACCGTTCAGGTGCTACCGGATAGATAACGGATCGATATCCCGTCTCCTTGATGTCGATGGCCGCGTTCCCCACCAGTTCGTGGCAAACATGGACGCAACGGAGGCAAAGAACGCACCTGTCATACCATTGGCGGATCAGAGGGGTTGAAAAGGGGACGTGCTCTCGCTCCGGTTTCTTCGCATGAAATGGTTGCTCCGCAATACCGAACTCGTAGGCAAGGTCCTGCAAACGGCATTCCCCTCCCTTGTCGCAAACAGGGCAATCGAGGGGATGATTGACTAAGATGAGTTCCATAGCCTGGCGGCGCATTTTCAGAACCCGTCCCGTGTTCGTGTGGACCTTGATGCCGTCCATGACGGGTGTCGTACACGCGGCCATGGGCATGGGATATCCTTCGATATCAACCACACAAAGGCGACACGAGCCGATGGGGTGAAGGTGTGAATGATAACAGAGCGTAGGGATGTAAATCCCGTTTTCCCGAGCTACTTCGAGAATCGTTTTCCCTTTTTCTGCCTCAATTTCCTTGCCGTTTATTGTAATATGCACCGTCATTCACATTCTCCAAAAATGATTACGACCATTTTTATCTCGCAACCCATGTGACCTCGCGTACTCAAATGGCAACCAGCCCGATCCTGTAGCATCTCAGACAACGATCTGCCTCTTCAATGGCCTCGTTGATGGGAAATCCTGATTCCACCTCGTCAAAGGTATATTTCCGTGTTTCGGGAGGCAGCATTTTTAGATGTTTTCTCTCCCGTCCGTCGATGATACCGATATCTTCCTTCGGATCGTAGACACCGATGGCCGAGAAGAAGTCTTCCATCAGCTCTTCATCGGTTCTTTTCACCTCTTCCCCGCTGAGGTACTGGTGGATCCTGAAGGCTGCGGTCCGACCGCCGCCCGCGGCCTCTACCAATGCTCCTGGCCCTGTCACACAGTCACCCGCGGAGAAGATCCCTTCCACGCTGGTCATCATGGTTTCAGGGTCGATAACAATCGTGTTCTTCCTTGTCACTTCAAGTTGTGTATCCGCATCGATGAATGAAAGATCAATGGTCTGTCCAATAGCGGGAACGATGATGTCCGTATCGATGGTGAATTCGGACCCCTCCACAGGGATGGGGCGCCGCCGCCCGCTCTCATCCGGCTCACCCAATTCCATCCGGATTAGCTCTACCCCAACAACCTTTCCATCCTCGGCGATGATTCTCGTGGGATTGCAGAGAAAATGGAATTTTACCTCTTCTTCTTCAGCGTCTTTAATCTCCACGTCGTCGGCGGGCATCTCTTTCTTAGTTCGACGATAAACGAGATTTACATCCTCTTTCCCGATGCGGAAGGAACATCGGACGCAGTCGATGGCCACGTTCCCACCACCGACGACCACGACTTTCTTTCCTTCGGGATAAGGATCACGCCCCTGATTGATATCGAGGAGATACTTCACGCCGGGAATAAACCCCTTGTAACCCGCGTCTTCTCCCTCGACGCGCATGCTTGAACTCCCCTGCGCGCCGACCCCGATGAAGATCGCGTCAAACTCATCCCGTATCTCCTTCATAGTGATATCGCGGCCTACCATGGTATTGTAGCGGATTTCAACTCCCATGGACTGGATGATCTCCACCTCGCGCCTTAGAATCGGCCGGGGAAGCCGGTAATCGGGGATACCCATGGCGGACATGCCGCCCGGCTCATCAAACCGTTCGAAGATGGTGACCTGGTATCCCTTTTCCGCCAGATAGTAGGCGCAGGTGACACCTGCGGGCCCCGCCCCAATGATTCCCACCTTCTTGTCTTTCTTTTCCGTCGCCATGGGGAGTTTCGGGGAATGATGTTTTTCCAGCTCGAAATCGGCCGCGAAACGTTTCAGGTATTTAATCGATATCGATTCGTCCACGTTGGCACGGCGACAGTTTGACTCACAGGGCCGCACACAGACGCGCCCCAAAACACCCGGGAGACAGGTGTTTTCCCGTATAACCTCCAGGGAGTCCAGAAACCTCCCGTCTTTGATCAGTTCCACATACCGGGGAACGTTAAGGTGAGACGGACAGGCGTTCATACAGGGAGCCGTCACCTTCGAAATGAAACGAGGCTTTTCCTTTTCTGCCTCCGGTTTCTTCTTTCCCTCGATGGCCTTTTCGAATTCATCCTTGAAATAGGTAATGGCATCGATAACTGGGACAGGAGAAGTTTGACCGATGGTGCACTTGGAGGATTGACGAATCGTCTCCCCGAGGGATTTCAGGTTTTCGAGGTCTCCTTTTTTTCCTTTGCCGTCGGCGATGTCCCGCATAATCTCCAACATGACCTTCGTTCCGATTCGGCAGGGAATACACTGTCCGCAAGACTCCTCCTGGACTTTTTCCAGAAACGCGACACAAAGATCCACGATGGATACATCCGAATCCTTGACGACGAATCCACCCCATCCCATGAAGGCCTTAACGTCTTTCCCCTGAAAAAAATCTGCTGGAAGTGAAATATCTACAGGCGGTTCAAACTCTTCAGGTTTTTTCTCTCTGTTGTCAACGACCTTACCGTTCCAGCAGCTGAATAGGACTCCACCCATTCTATTACTCCCGTTCTTGCGTCATCATTATTTATCAATTTCTCCAAGCACAATATCAATGCTTCCGATCACCGTCACCACATCCGCAATGAGGCACCCCTCTATCATCTTCGGTAATGCGGCGAGGTTGAAATAAGAGGGGTTTCTAATCTTGATTCGAAACGGCATATTGGAACCGTCACTCACGACGTAAAACCCCAGTTCTCCTTTGGGGTTCTCGGCGCTAAAAAAGACCTCACCCTCCGGGACCTCGAAACCGGAAGATGCTATTTTGAAATGACGGATCAAGGCATCAATGTCTTTGTACACGTTCTCTTTCGGCGGAAGACTTATCTTGGGATCATCCGCAATGACGTCTCCCGAAGGCATGTTGGTAATCGCCTGTTTGATGATCCGGTTGGATTGGCGCATTTCTTCGAGACGCACCTTATACCGGTCATAGACATCCCCCACCGTTCCGACAGGTATCTCGAAATCAAAGTCTTCGTAACTACTGTAAGGAAATTTTCTCCGGATATCCCATTTAACCCCGGATCCGCGCAGGACAGGTCCCGTCACCCCAAAGCTCAGTGCATCTTCCTTTGATAGGATTCCAACCCCTTTCGTTCTCTGTAGCCAGATGGGGTTTTCCGTTAAAAGGGTCTCATACCCGTCGATATACTCTGGAAACTTTTCCACGAAATCCATGACCAGGGTTTCAAAATTTTCAGGAACGTCCGCCGCCAAACCACCAATTCGCATGTAGCTGGGAGTCAGCCGTGCCCCGGAGACATGTTCCAGGATGTTGATGACCGTTTCACGCTCGCGGAAGGTATAGAAAAGAACCGTCATGGCACCGATGTCGAGAGCGTGGGTTCCCAGCCAGATGAGGTGGGCGGCGATACGTTGAAGTTCTGCGAGGACTACCCGAATATACTGCGCCCGTTTGGGGACCTCGATCCCCAAGAGTTTTTCAACGGCCATAACATAAGCCATGTTGTTGTTCATGCCGGCCGTGTAGTCGAGGCGATCCGTAAAAGGGATGAACTGGTGATACGTCCGCTCTTCGGCTAACTTCTCAACACCACGGTGCAAATGACCGATAATCGGGGTTGTCTTGACGATATACTCGCCGTCCAACTCTAATAAAAGCCTCAATACTCCATGTGTTGCGGGGTGTTGAGGACCCATATTGACCGTCATATACCTTGTTTCCGCCATCATCTTCCTCAATCAATATTTTGAATGATTCAACCCCTCACGCCCTGAAAGGCTCTTCGAAATGAAAACCCTTGGTCGGAAAATCTTTTCTTAAGGGATATCCATCAAATTCGTCGGGAAGCAGGAGTTTTCTTAAATCGGGGTGATTCACGAAGTTTATCCCAAACATCTCCCACGCCTCGCGCTCGGGCCATTCGGCGCTTTTCCAAATATTTGACACGGATTCTATTTCGGTTCCTTCGTCGAAATAAATCTTCACACGCACCCGAAAGACGTTATCCGTAGAGGTTAGGAGGTAGGATACTCCGAATCTCGGAGACGCCTCCTTCCCGAAGTCAAGACCCGCCAAATCCGTCAGCACGTCCATCTTGAAAGGTTCTTCATCCCTGAGAAACGTGCAAACGGGGATGAGGGACTTGTAATCGACATCGATCGTCAGCTCTTCCCTAAATACTTTATAGCCCTGGATCGCTTCCGGGAAGCGCTCCTTCAACAGATCCACCATCTCGTGATAGTCCATAATCTACCCCTACGCAGAAATGAGCGCGGTTTTTACGTCTTTCCGATCAAGCAGCGATTCTTGCTCTATCTTCTTCTGTAGTTTGATGATCCCCGCCAGAAGGGCCTCAGGTCTTGGCGGACATCCCGGGATATAGACATCCACGGGAACGATGGTGTCCACGCCCTGAACGACGCTGTAGCTCTGAAACATCCCCCCAGAGCAGGCGCACGTTCCATAAGCGATGACCCATTTGGGCTCAGGCATCTGATCGTAGATGCGTTTCAGGATGGGAGCCATCTTTTTCGTCACGGTTCCCGCCACAATCATCAGGTCCGCCTGCCTCGGAGAGGGACGAAAGACCTCCGCGCCGAACCTGGCGATGTCGTAGGACGCCGAAGAGGCCACCATCATTTCAAGGGCGCAACACGCCAAGCCGAAGGTGACGGGCCATATGGAATTCTTTCTCGCCCAGTTGACGATTTTATCTAATCCCGCGGTAATCGGTCCTTTGCCAAAGACGGTTTCTAATCCCATTCCAAAGCTCCTTTTTTCCAAACATAGATATATCCTACGAGGAGGATGCCGATGAAAACCATCATTTCAACAAGGCCAAATAGCCCAAGTTTCTTGAAAGTCACGGCCCAAGGATAGAGGAAGACAACTTCGAGGTCGAAAAGAAGGAAAAGCATGGCTACGGTGTAATAACGCAGGGGGATCCGAGTCCTACCGTAGCCCGGCGAGGCAATCCCGCACTCGTAAGGAGCCATCTTCACGCGTGTAGGTTTGTGCTGTCCCAAAAGGTATGAAGCAACAACAGCAAACGCGGCAAATCCCGCCGCGACAAGGACCAAAATTAAAACAGGAAGATAAGCCTTTAACATGCCTCGCTCCTTTACTCCTACCTTAATTTGTGAAAAATTTCATAGCTCGGTCTTTCCTATAGCAAATGGCATGGGTTTGTCAAGGGAAATTTCAGCCAGACCAAAAATTTTTTCGCTTTTTTAACCGGCATAAATTGACCTCTTTAATCATTCTATTTCCGTAATATTTTTAACCCTTACAAGGAATTTTTCCTAATAACAATCGGCTCTTTTTAAACCAAAATTCTGGATAGGATATCCTGGAATTTGGAACGTATATTCGGTTCCGCAATATGGGCCATGAGCTGTTCCCATTTCCTTTGAAGCTGGATGAAGTCATCGAAGGGATCCCCGCCCTCTTCCATGGCCTCACGCATGAGACTGACGGTTTTCAAACTCTCTTCAGCACCCTCAGGGTCTCCCTGCTTTTTATACATCTCCGAAAGGACGGCGGAGGCCCTCTCCACCTTTTTCTCAAGGTCATCCTTCAAAAAGGCGCCTGGGTAGGGATCAAAATCCTCTGGTTGGACCTTGATCATCCCCTCCCGCTCCTTTTGGTGCCGTATTTTCTCCCTCTCAAAGAGAAAGCGAAACACGTCTTCCCGAAGCCGCCGCCATACCGGATGGGTCTTGGGTGGGGGAAGATGTTTGATCGAAAGGGTATTGTCCAAATAGAACTTGTAGCCAAACATCCTGGCATTGATGAGATAGTCGATATCCTCCCCCCGGGGAACCAGGGGATCAAAGGGGATCTTCATGAACAGTTCTCGGTGAATCACCATATTCCCTCCAAAGACAAAGGGAGTTACTTTGAGACGCGGTGGACGTCCAATGAATTTTTCAAACGCCTCGTTCATACGCTCCATTTGATCCCAGTAATCCATCCAGGGTTCATGCACTTTCTTGACGAGATACCCGCCGTCCGGCTGGAGATAATAACCCGCGATTGCGTAAACTGTATCCCCGTCTATTGCCCCTCCCACGTATTCCAAGGCCTTGTCCATAAATCGGGAATCCTCAAAAACCTCGTCGTCGTCAATGAGGATCGCAACCGTTTTCCCCAAAAGATGAGGAACAAAAACGCAGAGGTTCCTTACATTGGAGTAACCGCGAAGTTGGACGAGACCTTTAAACTCTCCCCTCCCCTCACGTTCCAATTCCTCGTGAATCTCCCGCAGATGTGAGGCGCCAAAGAGGTGGATCGGAATATCGACTTCTTTTTTCGCCTCTCGGATGATTCCTGAAACCTTTTCCTCCACCGCATCCGCGATGGCATCCGATGTGGGGACCGCGATCACCACGACCTCGAAATCCTTGAAGTCAAGGACTTGTAGGCTCTTCAAGGCCCGGAGCAGGGTTCCCTCCTCATCCAGGGGAATGGGATGATCATACACCGCATCGCCCGGTATCCAGCCTTCTTCCTTTTTTCTCGCCCAATAAGACGGGAAAACCATACATGCCTTACTCATCTATATCTCCTTCCTTTTTGTTGAAAGACAGTTTTCAGCGTTCCATAATTTCATTCAAACAGGATTCAACGAGGATTTCAAGCTCCTTAGTTTGATACTCCATTTCATGGATGTGGTGAAGGAGGTGTTTCGGGAGACGCCGGAGCCCCCACAAAGCACGCGCCTTTGTGGCAGTTCTCCCTTCCCTCTCATAAAAATAGCGGACATTCGTTTCGAAAAAAGAAAGACTGTCCGCCTGGTTCAGAATTTCGGCCTGGGAAGTTCCGCCTGTTTCATGTCTCCTTACAATCCGGGTTACTTCTCCAATAAATTCTTGTGTGGCTCCACAATCCTTCATGATTTTAGCCAGAATCTCCGCGCTCCGGGCGGCGTGGTCCCGTTTGAAGGTATCGTAATCTTCATAATCTTCCCGTAGCACCCTGGGGGGAACCGCCCGTTCTATATCGTGTCCCAACGCTGCCATCTTCAAAGCCAGCCCCGCCTTAGGATAGAGCTTCAGGACCCATTCCAAGGTGTTTTCTGCATGCTCCGGATCTTCTGTGACGGGGGAACGGGCAATAGTTTCCCGTATTCTCCTTTCAACACATGAAACTGTCCGGCTATCTATTTTGGTAGACAACAAAAATCCTGCGAATGACTTCGAGATTCATGGCGATTGCAAGGAACCAAAGGCCCCAGGAGGGAACGAGAAAGATCGAGCTCAGGAACAAGATGAAAACCCTTGTGTCCCGCCCCACCCGAAGGTTCGAGCGTATGATCTTTTGTTTCATCAGCCCGTCGTATTTGTCCGCCGTATAGCTCACCACGAAAGACCCCACCAGGGCGAGAAAACCGGCTCCGAGTATCTCCCATCCCCCCCCGGTGCATAGACAGTAAGTTGTTATCCCAGCGATGAGCAAACCATCGGCGTAACGGTCCAGCACGGCATCCAACCACTTTCCGAAATCGCTCTCTCTGTAAGTGAGCCGCGCCACTTCACCGTCACACCCATCCACAATGGAGGCGAACTGCGCGAGGATTCCCCCTGTTACAAGGGCCCAGGGACGACAGACGAGAAAAAACAGCGCGGCGATGAGGGAAATAAGAAATGAAACGAAGGTGAGGATGTTCGGGCTCAAAGTTGGATATGAAATGATTCGACGGGTAATCCACAGAGACGAGGGGCGATTGAGAAAACGCGCCACTGGCCCGTCTGTTGTCTTCCCCCCTTTCTTCAGAAGGATCCTTTCCGCCCTCTGTAGGGCAAAGACATCGTCGATGTCGATCCAGAAGTCCTCTCCCATTTCCAATATCGACACACGTCCCTGTTCGGCCAGGACTCGCACGCCTCCGGAGAGGCTACTATCATCATATTTTTGGATACTTGTTTCGATCGCCTCGAAGATCGCCGGTGTGCAGAGGAAGATCCCCGTATCCAGGGCGTCGTATTCGCTCAAATCCTTCCCAATCTGAACAACACGCTCCCCCTCAATCCGAACCTTTGTAGCATCCGACAAATCCACCAGGGCGTTTTCACAACGTCGGTCCACCACAAGCCGTACCCCGCCTTCAACGGGTCCCGCCTCCATGAGGCGTTTTAAGGTCCTCTCTTCGACGAGGTGATCCGCCATCAATAGGAGGAAAGGTTCTCGAATGACCTCCCGCGCTCTCAAAACCGAAAGCCCGTTTTCCCGAGTCCAATCTGGATTTTCCAAGCAAGTTATCCTCAGTTCCCGTTCACGGGCCAAGGACTTTAGGTAGGTCTGGAGCTTTTTCCCTTCATAACCCGTCACCACAAAAAAATCATCCACACCGGCACGCGTGGCCGTGTGGATGACACGGGCAATCATGGGAAGCCCCAAAACCGGGATCAAGGGCTTTGGGGCTCCCTTTTGTTTTAGTCTCTCACCCCTTCCCGCAGCGATAATCAGGCATTTCATGGGAGTTAATTATCCCGTCTCCCCGCGATAAAGTCTTCAGTCAGTTGATACGCCTCGTCATCCGGATACTGCCGTGGGGGATGTTTCATGAAGTAAGACGAGGGGGAATAGAGAACCCCGCCGATTCCCCGTTCCAGCGCCAGCTTACAGCAGCGAATGGCGTCGATAACCACGCCCCCCGAGTTGGGTGAATCTTCCACGGAGAGCCGTAATTCCAGATTCATGGGAACATCACCGAAGAGCTTTCCCTCCATCCGGATAAAACAGACCTTGTTGTCTTTCTGCCAGGCTACGTAATCGCTGGGGCCCACGTGAATATCTTCGGCGTGCAACCGCTCTTTTAAAACGGATTGGACGGCTTCGGTCTTTGATTCCTTCTTGGAGGCGAGCCGCGAGCGGTTGAGCATATTGAGGAAATCGGTATTCCCGCCCGTGTTGAGCTGATAGGTTCGTTCGAGCTTCACTCCCCTCTTTTTGAAGAGGTTCGCGAGGGTTCGATGCACGATGGTGGCTCCCAGCTGAGATTTGATGTCGTCCCCAATAATAGGAATGCCCGCGTCCTCAAAACGCTTCGCCCATTCGGCATCACTCGCGATGAAAACGGGCATGTTGTTGATGAACCCAACCTCTGCCTCAAGGGCACATTCCGCGTAAAAACGAACGGCCTGTTCCGATCCAACGGGCAGGTAGTTCAAGAGAATCTCCGCCCCGGAATCCTTTAGAATACGTACAATATCCTCTTTCTCCGCCTCTTTCTCGTCGCTAACCACAAAGGTATGTTCCGGATCGTAATCCCTCATATGCTCTGACACCCCATCCAGGATCTTGCCCATGGAGACTACAACCCCCATTTTTGGAATATGAGGATGGAAAACCGTCGTGCAGTTTGGGGGCTGGAAAATCGCCTCGGAAACGTCTTTACCCACCTTCCTCGCGTCCACATCGAAGGCAGCCACCACCTCGATGTCGGAGGGTTTGTATCCACCGATTTCGGGATGCATGAGGCCGATGGGCTCTTTGCTGTTTCCTTCCCTATAATATTCAATTCCTTGGATCAACGAAGACGCGCAATTGCCTATCCCGCAAATCGCTATTTTGATCTTTCCCATACTTAGATACCTCCCAGTCTATCTCTCGATGCCTGTCGAATCATCTTCTTCTCTACCCTGCGAACGGCGCGACTGACGGTCGCCGCATGTACCCCAAGAAAGTCGGCGATCTCATTCAGGGTATAGCCGTACTGAATATACGCCTGATGGATCAAGGCATCCTTCTCTTTTCTCGACGTCCAGCCGTATCCCAAGATCTCATCAAGCAGGACACGATTCTGTCCCCCTGTGGTAGGGGTTTTACCACGTCTGTCAGGTTTTTGCACTAAAATCATGTTTCTTATCTTCTCAATAAAATAGTCACTTCCAAGGAACACCTGAAACCTCAGATCCCGCCATGTAAACTTTTCACGACTCTCTGAGGTGATAAATGCTTTATACCGCTCAATGGCGAGGGCTCGATTTTTTGATGAAAATCTCGAAAGGATCGTCTGTGTAAAAAGAAACGGCGGCGGGGATTTCTTTTCAATCGTGGGAAGGTAACTGCTCCACCGCCACGCCTCGGGACGACTACTCAAGCCGGTCCGAACAGGGTTCAAGACCATGTGGCGATTCAGCGGTAAGAGGTACCGGGTTTTTTCGAAGATAATGGACTTGAACCGTTCTCCAAAAAGCGAACCCCGACGACGATACTTTCGGTTGAACATCTGGGTATAGAGGCCGTTGATCTGGCGCATTCCTCTGGACAGGTTCCCTTGGGGAGTTTCGAGAATGAGATGATAGTGATCGTTTAAAAGACAGTAAGAATGGCAAAGCCATTTAAACCGGAACACAGTTTCCGCTAAGATGTCGAGGAAGTCGAGTCGATCCCCTTCTTCCCGAAAGATGGGTTCAAACCCCTTACCCCGGCATCTTATATAGTAAACGCCGCCTGGATATTCATATCGTGTGGGTCTCGCCATGATCTTAATATAATCCTCTCCATGAAAAATGCAAGACCTGTCCCCAAGCAATGCCGGAAACAGATCTTCTTTCCCTTGTGATTTGAATGGGAATGGCATATGATTATTCCATAGTTCTGAACCATAAACTAAAAGGAGTTTGTCTTGAAGATCTTAGCCATAAACGGAAGCCCACGAGGAGAATCGAGCAATACCCAGACCATGCTGAAGGCCTTTCTCAAAGGAGCGGCCGCCAAAGGGGCCGAAACGGAAATCGTCCTCCTCTCTGAAAAGACCATCCATCCCTGCAAAGGTTGTTTCGCCTGTTGGGTGAAAACCCCTGGAGAATGCATCCAGAAAGACGACATGAAAGAGGTCCTGAAAAAACTATGGGATTGTGATCTCGTCATCTTTGCCTCTCCCCTCTACGTGGATTGTGTTTCCGCGCAGTTGAAGACCTTCATGGATCGGATGCTTCCGGGCATCCTTCCCAACTTCGTCAAGATCGACGGCGTGTGGCGTCACCCTCTCCGATTCGAGACCTCTCCCAAAGTGGGGGTTCTCTGCAACAGCGGATTTCCCCAGATGGAGCACTTCCAGGTGGTCCACCACCTCTTTGAGCGGGTTGTATTAAACATGCACACAGAAATCGTCATGGAAATCTACCGGCCGGGAGGGGAAATCCTCCGGGCAAAAAACCTTCTCCTCAAGCCCTTGCTCCTCAAGTATAAAAAGCTTCTCGAAAAGGCAGGAAAAGAGGTCGTCGAAAAGGGACGGCTCTCAGAAAAACTCCAAAAACAGCTCGAAGCCGACATCGTTCCCCCTGATACCTATATCAAGAACGCCAATGCCTACTGGGATAAACAACTCGCAAAGCTGGATAAAACAAAATAAACGAGACCCCGGTGAAATACGCTTCGCTCTCCCTCTCGGGAATTTCACGGGGCAGGCAAACGGAACAGACGAGATAAACCAGATAAACGAGAACAACGGAAGAAACGAAAGGACCAAAAATGTTCAGAAAGTTTGACTCCGAGGGATTCAAAGAACTGATTCCCGGCATCGAGATCAAGGTCGTGGGACACGGACCCCATACACTGAGCGCCCTTTTTAAACTGGAAGCCGGGAAGACCCTCCCTCTACACGACCATATTTATGAGCAAACAGGAACTCTACTGGAAGGAACAATGCGTTTGACCATCGGGGATGAGGTGTATGAGGTAAATAAGGGAGACACGTGGAACGTTCCCCCCAACATCCCCCATATGGCCGAGGTTCTGACCGATTGTTTGGTCTTCGAGGTATTCTCTCCTGTGCGAGAAGATTATCTGAAGCTCGCGGAGTCCTGATACCCCCCCTGATTCTTCGTGATTTTTTCAGGCCTGGCTGTAAACTTCTTTCAAAATCTCACCGGCTCCTCGTGACAGAAGTGTTTCCGCAAGGGTGTGACCCAGTTCGGCCGCATTCTTTCTTTCACCGGTAATAGTATCTTCGATGACTTGCTTCCCGTCCAGACTTGCCACCATCCCATGAAGAAATAACCGTGCGCCCTCAAGAGTGGCATGTGCCGCGATAGGCACCTGGCACCCTCCCTCGAGGGTCTTGAGAAAGCCGCGTTCCGCAAGAACGGCATCCCGCGCATCGGAATTGTTTAAACTCGAAACAATACCTCGTATATCCGGGTCGTTTTCTCTGGTTTCAATTCCGAGGACCCCCTGCCCCACGGCAGGAATGAACTGGTCGACGTGAAGGAATTGGGAGATCCTTCTACCAAGGGCCATCCGCTTAAGTCCAGCCGCCGCCAGGAGTACCCCTGCGAGCCCCTGTTCCTCTATCTTCCGAATCCGGGTATCCAGATTTCCACGGATAGAGACAGTCTTGAGATGGGGATAGTATCGGGTAAGGTGCGCCTGCCGACGCAGGCTGCTGGTTCCCACCACACTCCCGGCGGGGAGGTCTTCCAGTTTGAGGTCAGCGGTCTTTCCTACGAAGGCATCACGGGGATCCTCCCGTGCCGTATAGGCGGAAAGAATTAGACCGTCCGGAAGTTCAGAAGGGACATCCTTCATACTGTGAACGGCCAAATCGATCTCTTCCCTGAAAAGGGCCTCTTCGATCTCCTTGACGAACAGGCCCTTTCCCCCAACTTTTGCGAGCGGTACATCGAGGATCTTATCACCCGTCGTCTTGATAATCTTAAGGGATATAGTCACCTCCGGAAAGTTTTCCGTGATGCGATCCTTGACCCAGTTTGCCTGCCACAGGGCCAGCTTACTTCCTCGGGTTCCGATGATAATCTCATTCATTACGTTTATTCCGTTGCTCTCGTTTATCTGGTTTATTTGGTTTATCTCATTCGTTCCGTTTGCCCGCCCCGTGAAATTCCCGAGAGGGAGAGCGAAGCGTATTTCACCGGGGTTTGGTTTGTCCCGTTGAATTTCAGAAATTCAGAGGTGCCTGCCAAGCCTGCTTTGCCTCGTCACAGGATACAGAAAAGAGGATCTCCGAGTGGTTCATGAACTGGACGTCACGGCCCTCACAAACGATCCCAATACGTGCAAAATCACTCCCTTCGAAGATTCCTTCAAACGCCGTCTGGTTTTCCGGTGCGACGGTCAAAACAAGTCGGCTTTGGGATTCAGAAAAGAGGATCTCATCCCATCCCTCACATCCATTCACGGGAATCCTCGCGCAGTCGATCTCAGCCCCAAAATCTCCCGCCAGTGCCTTTTCGACAAGGGCTACACCAAGACCACCGTCTGAACAATCGTGACATGAACGGACAAGGCCCGATTCGATGGCCATATAGACCTTGCGGTAACGTTCCCAGGCCTCGTCAGGATGAACATTGGGAACCTCTCCGCCCTTAAACCCATAGCCCTCATAATACTCCGACCCGGCCAGTTCTGGATAGGTGGTCCCCAAGAGATAGATGAGATCTCCCGGGTGTTTGAAATCCATAGAGACAGCGCGTCTGACATCGGGGATCTTGCCAATAACGGAAACGAGCAAGGTGGGTGGAATCGATATCTTCCTGCCTTGGATCACGACATCGTTTTTCATGCTGTCCTTTCCAGAGATCAAGGGGATTCCGTAAACCGTCAGGACGTCGTAAAGGGCCTTGTTGGCGCGGACCAGCTGGGCGAGTTTATATTTTCCGTCCGGGTTCGTTTCGGAGACGATGGGATCACACCAGCAGAAATTGTCCAGGGCCGCCATGTGCTCCGGGTCACATCCAACGCAAATTGCGTTCCTTACCGCCTCGTCCGCCGCACAGGCCGCCATCCTGTATGTGTCGTGGTCGCTATATTTGGGGCATATCCCGTTTGCGAAAACCACACCCGCCATAGAATCGAGGATAGGACGTAACACCGCGGCGTCCGACGGCCCATCATTGGCCTCCCCCATGAGCGGTTTGATGACGCTTCCTCCCTGAACTTCGTGGTCATACTGCCGGATGATGGATTCCTTGCTGCAAATATTCAAACTGCCCATGAGTTTCAGCAGAATTTCCCTCAGATTCCTCCCCTCAGGCTTTTCCTTCATCTCAAAAGACGGTGGAACCCATTCCGCTTCCAACTCCATAGTAGGAAGACCGTTGTGAAAGAAATCCATGTCGAGGTAGGCCACGGTCTCATCCTCGAAAGTCACATGGAAAACCCCCGAATCGGTAAACTGTCCGAGGTCGGTTGATTCCACTCCCATCTTTTCCGACAACTCAAGAAATGTCTTCAGGTTTCCAGGAGGGACCGCCACTGTCATCCTCTCCTGCGCTTCGGAGACAAGAATCTCCCAGGGACGAAGCCCCGGGTACTTCAAGGGTGCTTTTTCCAAGGCCAACTCAGCACCGCCGGAGAGCTGCGCCATTTCCCCCACTGAGGAAGACAATCCACCCGCCCCATTGTCGGTGATGGCGTTATAGAGGCCCATATCCCGAGCCTTCAGCAAGAAGTCGAACATCTTTTTCTGCGTGATGGGATCTCCGATCTGGACCGCCGTCACCGGCGAAGATTCTGAGAGCTCTTCGGAAGAAAAGGTTGCCCCGTGAATGCCGTCGGCGCCGATGCGCCCCCCCACCATCACGATCCGATCACCCGGGTTGATCTGCTTCTCGTGGGAGGGGCGTCCATTGATCTTGGTGGGCATGATCCCAGAGGTTCCACAGAAAACAAGGGGACGGCCCATGAAACGTTCTTCGAATACCACCGCCCCGTTCACGGTGGGAATTCCACTCTTGTTCCCTCCATGCTCCACGCCTTCACGGACCCCCTCGTAGATCTTTCGAGGATGGAGGATACCTTCCGGGATCGGTTTGTCATACCGGGGATCTGCGAAACAAAAAACGTCCGTATTCGCAATAAGCTGAGCGCCGAGCCCGGTTCCAAAGGGATCCCGATTGACGCCTACGATCCCGGTCAGGGCACCACCATAGGGATCCAGGGCCGAAGGGCTGTTATGGGTCTCCACCTTGAAAACAAGGTTGTTTTCCTCATCAAATTTTATAACGCCAGCATTATCGATAAAAACGGAGACACATATATCCTTCTCGCCCTTTTCTGCACGGACTTTTTTTGTCGTCTCTTGGATATAGGTTTTAAAGAGGCTATGAATGGTCTCGGTTTTCCCGTCTTCTTTGTAGTGGATCATGGCGTTGAAGATCTTGTGTTTGCAGTGTTCAGACCATGTCTGGGCAATAGCCTCCAGTTCCACGTCCGTTACCCGATGATCCAGGCCAAATCTCTTCCGATTTTCCACGACTTCGGGACGGCTCAATTCATCCCGGATGGATTCCATTTCCCTCAAATTCAGGGCCAGGACCCGCTCCTTACTGAGACGGATCAGGTCTTCCGGTGGCATATTCAAATCGAATCGTAAAACATCTCCCTTTGCCTCCAGCTTGACGATGGGCAAAGTACGTAATATCTCGCGATTCTTTTCAAATTCCCCTTTGGCAAAGATGATGAATCGGTGGATCAACGGGTTTCCAAGAACCCTTTTGGCTATCAACTCCGCTTTTGACTGGCTTAACTTTCCGTAGAGGAGGTAGGTGGTCGCCGTGTAAACATTTTCGTGATCCTTCAAGGTCCTCCCGAGATAATCGTGGATTACCTGCCGAGCGGTTTTCCCCACGTTGTCAGTCACACCGGGTTTAAAACCGACCTCTACCCAGAAATCGGCATCGCTCCTCAGAGGTTGGTCGACGGCGATCTCCTGAACCACAGGATCGTAAAACGTCTCCCTCACCAACCGCTCCAACACGTCCCGATCCTCATCCAGACGGATTAGATAGGTGGAAAGAATCCTTACGCGCTCAATCGGCAGCTCCATTTCCTCAACCACGCGCCTCTGGATACGCATTCCCGGCCCGTCCGGAATGTCACGTTTGAAGCCAACCTCTACACGATAGATCACTACCCTATCTCCTTTCCCGAATCGTGCAGAACGCTATCATGTTCCCTGTTGGTTTTCAATAAGTCCAAGGAGCATGAACATAGATCGGGTTTAAGTTTGTAGCCCTACCCTAATTCCGAAGAGGATTCTTTGCTACATCTTGTATTTGCCAAAATCCTCTGGATTGAGTTCTTCGAGGATTTCTTTGAGTTTTTCCTTGTCTTCCGTCGTAGCCACGTTAACCGCCTCCGTACTCCTCTTTTCGCTTTCCGCTTCCTTTTTCGACTTTTCGAGCACCGTGTCGAGGACAAAGATGGGCGCGCCGCTTCGGAGGGCGATGGCAATCGCGTCACTGGGCCGGGAATCTATCTGAATACATCTGCCGTTTTGATCCAACTGAAGCAACGCGTAATAGGTATTATCACGGAGGTCGCAGATTTCCACCCGAAGGACTCTCGCTCCCAGGTCATTGACAATCGTCTTCAGTAGGTCATGGGTCATGGGACGTCCCACGTCGATTTTCTCAAGCACCGTCGCGATGGAGGTTGCTTCCAAGACGCCGATCCAGATGGGAAGCGTCTTTTCTCCTTTTAAATCCCTCAGTATCAAGACAGGCGAGTTGGTCAGCGGATCGATGGTCAATCCTCCAACAACCATTTCAATATACATGGTGTTCCTCCATCTTTCCCAAAAGGGAATTTTGGTACCCTTTGATAATGCGAACTTCTATCTCGCGTCCCACGAGGTCCGACGGCCCTTCAAAATTGACAACCCGATTGTCTCTCGTCCTGCCCATCATGAACCTATCCGGTCGTTTGCTCGGTTTCTCCACCAACACCTTTTTGACCTTACCCACCTGGAGTCGATTCATTTTAAGGGTTATCTCGGATTGCAGGGCCTGAAGGGTTTGAAGGCGCTCCAATTTCACCTCTTCCGGGATTTGATTGGGGTACTCAGCCGCACGGGTCATCGGCCGCGGGGTATAGCGAAAGGAGAAAAGGGTATCGAACTGGACCGTTTCCAAAAGGGATAGGGTCTCTTTAAAATCTTCTTCCGTTTCCCCGGGGAATCCAACCATCACATCGGCGGAAAGGGCGATCTCTGGTTGTATCTCCCGCAGCTTCTCGATTTTTTCCAAGTATAGCGCCCGAGAGTATCCCCGCCCCATCATTTTCAAGACCCTATCAGAGCCCGACTGAAATGGTAGGTGTATCGATTCACAAATGCTTTCAAGTTCTCCAAAAAGACGAATCGTCTCATCATCAAGACTCGCAGGATGTGAAGTTACAAAGCGCACCCTCGCAATCTTTTCTATCGAATCGATCTTACGTAAAAGCTGGGGGAAAGTCAAATCATTTCCCCGATCCATACCGTACCGGTTGACATTTTGTCCCAGTAGAATAATCTCCTTGACCCCCTTTTCAGCAAGGGCTTTAACCTCTTCCAGTACCTCGGAGGAAGGACGGCTCCGTTCCCTCCCCCGCACGAACGGGACGATACAGTAGCTACAGAACCGATCACATCCCTGCATAATGGTCACATACGAGCTAACCTTTGGCGAGGTCAAGGGCGCCTTGAAGATTTCAAGCGAGGTTTCCGGGGAGTAAAATCTCGTCTCAACCCGCTTGCTTTTATCTCGAAGCACGGTTTCCAATATCTCGGGGACCCGATGCAAATTCTGGGTGCCAATGACAAAATCTATGGCCCTTTCCCTTTCTGTCATTCTCTCGCCATATTGTTGGGCGACGCAGCCCATGACCCCAATGATCCTTCCGGGTGCCTTCAAGCGCCCCACAAAAGAAAAGACCTTTCGTTCAGGCTTCTCTCTCACGCTACAGGTATTGATAAGGAGGACATCTGAGGATTCCGGCGTTTCAGCTCGTTCGAGCCCATGCCCCAAAAGGAGGGCCTCCACTTTCTGGGACTCGTTCACGTTCATCTGGCAGCCGAAGGTCTGAATGAAAAATTTCATTAAGCCTTTACCTTTAACCTTTCACCCAATTCAAACACAACAGCCCCGCATGTGTCATACGGGGCCGTTGTTTCAGCTCAGGGTGAATTATTAACGAACGGTGAATTTTCCATCCAGCTTTTTCATCTTCTCGACGATTCCACCGTATTCCAGTTCCCCGTAAGGTAGCATGGCGCATCCAGAGAATCCCTGCTGACGGATCTCGGTCGCCTTCCGAGAAATCTGATTGCGGATGTAATCCCAGTAGGGATGATCAAAGGCATCGGCCGGTTCGGTCAGCTTTCCATCATGAACACAATAGGCGCTGCATGAAACGACCGGGGGACCGTCGAAGAAGGAAATAGTGGAATTCCGTTTCACCGGCATCAGCGGTCCTGTGTGGCTACCCCTCATAAACCCTGCCACGTAGTGGCCGATATTGAAGGGAGACAGTACTTCTCCCGTGGCGGGGAAGGCACCCTGGACCCTGACCAGCATGACAGGATCGTCTTTCCCAGTATATTTCCCCGCAATGTTGTGAAGACGGGTTGTGCTCACGACGGCAGCGATGTCACCCGTCGACCGGGAATAGATGGACTCAACCACGAAACGCTGGTTGTCACGAAGCAGAGCGGCGATATCGTACATGTCTTCCGGGGCGTTCAGCTCGATAACCCTGTCTCCTTCCGTGTAGGCCACATCCATAATGACAAATTTGAAGCCGTCCTTCATGGAAGGGCTGAGCATCAATCCTGCGTTGTGCATGGGATCCGCAAAGGCAAGAAAGAGCGGTAGGTTGTAAGCCCCGGGATCGGTCTTATCCGCTGCGAAAAAGAGAAAAGGTTCGTTGGGGCGTTCGTCAAATTCAAACTCGGCCACCGCGGGTCCCATCCCTTTCACGTTTCCGGAGAAGGAGTCTTTCAAAAGGTCCTGACCAGCCCCGTAGAGGCCTTGGCCTTTGGCCACCTCGGTTCCCGCCAAAAAGGCATCCCACGCCAGTTTGTGTATTTCCTCATTTCCTGTCCCCTTTGTGTGGGACATAAGAATAGCGATATCATCCCCGGTATGGCTAATATTGAAATCGAGGATCATTCCTTTGTCCAGGCCGTTTTCCCTCACATATTTTTCGACAGCCTCCATTTGGGCCTTGCTTGGAACGATATGACCTCCAATGCTTCCCACGTCAGCTTTGATGACAGATAGTGTTGTTCTCATGCTTTTCCTCCTTTCTTTCTTTAAAATTTCCAGGTTTTTATTGTTTTCATGGCATCGTAATCCGTCAAGTCCAATTTCAGTGGCGTGACGGAAATCCTATTCCGGCTTATGGCGTCAAAATCGCTTCCGGGAATATGTCGGTATCCCAGGACATCACCACCGATCCAATAATACTTCTTTCCCCTCGGGTCGGTCTTTTCCACGATGGCATCTCCGTAAACCCTCTTTCCCTGGCGGGTGATTTCCACCCCCTCGATTTCCTCCTCCGAAAGGTTGGGAACATTCACGTTCAGAAGGGTATCCTTGGGAAGGCCATGTTTCATGACCAAACCCACGATCTTCTTGGAGAACGAAGCGGCGGCCTCGAATTTGAAATCCTCGCGGGCAACAAGGGAAATAGCAACCGAGGGAATGCCTACCAGGGTTCCCTCAATGGCAGCAGAGACCGTTCCCGAATAAGTCACGTCATCTCCCAGATTTTCCCCTTTGTTGATTCCGGAAACAAGAACTTTCGGCCGCGTCTCGAGAATCCCGTTGATGCTGAGATTGACGCAATCAGCCGGGGTGCCGTCCACCGCGCAGAACTCCTCCGAGACCCACTGAACCCGTAACGGCCTATGCAGGGTTATGGCATGACTCGAGGTGCTCTGTTCCCGATCCGGCGCGACAACGGCAACCCTCCCAAGGGTTGAAAGCGCCTCTCTCAATGCCCTTAGGCCCTCAGACTGTATGCCGTCGTCGTTCGTAATCAATATATCAATTCCTCGCATTGTCTTATTATAAATTTGTCGCAGGAAAAAAACTTGGTCGGGGCGAGAGGATTCGAACCTCCGACCACCTGAACCCCATTCAGGTACGCTACCAGACTGCGCTACGCCCCGTTGAAGAATATCTTAAGACAAAATTTTCTTTATTTCAAGAAGTTCTTTCTTGATATCCCGTAATTGCGCCTTGTAATTTTCCTGATAAAATTTGAAGTAGAGTTGTCGGTCTTTCGCCCCCGTTTCTTGGTCCTTTAGCCTTTTTAGTACCTGTTTAGCACCCGCAATAGTATACATCTCCTCGTATAAAAGCTTTTTTATCATCAAAAGGAGTCTCAGGTCCCTCTTCCGGTAAAGCCGCTGTTTCGAATCCTTCTTGTATGGCTTGATCATGGGAAACTCCGTTTCCCAATACCGGAGCACATGCGGCTTTACTCCAACGATTTGGCTGACCTCCCCAATCTTGTAATAAAGCCTGTCGGGTATGTTCTCAAGCTCTATACTACTTTGATTCATTAAGCAAACGTCTTAAAACATTGCTGGGTTTAAACGTTAAGATTCTCCTTCCTTCAATAATAATCTGATCCCCCGTTTGGGGATTCCTCCCTCTTCGAGGTTTCTTTTCCCTGACAATGAAGTTTCCGAATCCGGAAATCTTAATCTTCTCGCCTTCTTCCAAACGAGATTTCATGATTTCCAGAACATTTTCGACGATATTCAATGAGTCCTTCTTGGAAAATCCCACTTTTGAATAAATGCTGTTGACCAAATCCATCTTTGTCATCATGTCCCCCCTACCGAAGTTGGATATCCCCCTTTTCAATTAAAAATGATGCCAACTGCCTGTGAATCTTATCCACTTCCTTGTCCTTGAGCGTCTTTTGCAGCGCCTGATAGGTCACCCTAAAGGCCACGCTCTTTTTCCCCTTTGGTATTTCCTTTCCAATGTATATATCAAATAATTCAATCCGTTTCAAATATTTATTTTGAAACGAGTAAATTCTTTCAATAATTTCCCCTACGGGCATCTCAGTATCCACGACCAAGGCAATGTCTCTGGATATGGGGGGATACTTGGAAATCTCTTGAGCCATGATATCTTTCCTCCTGCCATTGAGGAGAGAAACGAAATCCAGCTCAAAGCAATAAACATTTTCGTCGATCTTCAATGTATCAATCACGGCGGGATTCATCTTACCCACAAACCCGACAGGTGCACCTTCTACGATAATCTCTGCCGAAATACCGGGGTGAAGAAAGGGTATCGGGGTCTTCAAGACGGAATACTTGACGTTCTCAATCCTCAGGGTCTCGCATAATCCCTCAATATCCCCTTTCACGTCGAGGAAATCGAAGGGATGTCTCTCAAACCCGAATGTGTAGGGATTTTTCCCCATGACAAGACCGGCCAAATGGAGATGTTCCTCGGGAAGCTCCTGTGTTTCTGAAGAAAAGAATACCTTCCGAAATTCAAATATTTTAATATCTTGTATCTTGTAATTAAAGTTATTTCTTGCCGTGTTAATAAGGGACGGAACCAAAAAGGTTCGTAGCACAGACATGTCTTCGCTGATAGGGTTTTTCAGTTTGACCAGCCGGCGTAGGGGATCCCCCTCAGGAATGTTCAAGTCATCCAGCCATGTAGGAGAGATAAAGCTATAGTTGATGGTTTCAAAGTACCCCTGCTGAATGAGAAAGCGGCGAGTGTATCCCTCGAGTATGTGAAGCTCGTCCGGAACTTTCGCGTCCATCTCCCGGGATGGCAGACTATCCGGAATTTTATCAAAGCCCGCGATTCTTCCTATCTCTTCAACGAGATCGATGGCCCGCGTGACATCTCTCCTAAAACTTGGGACAACAACATTGAGAAGCCCCTGCCCTTTTTCCTTCGGCTTCATAAACAGACGCCGCAAAATATCCTCGATCTCCTTATCGCCTATCTCAAGTCCAAGGGTCGCGCGGACATATTTCGTGGAAAGCTCGACGATCTCCTCTTTCTTTTCCCTGTAATCTGCGTCCACCAAGCCGGGGGCAACCTCTCCGCCGGCAAGCTCGGCCATCATGGAGGCGGCCAGGTCCGCCGCGCGGATGACCCCGTCCGGATCGATCTCCCGTTCAAAACGATAGGAGGCCTCCGTGGGGAGTCCCAATCGCTTCGCCGTGTGGCGAATGGCACCGGGCCTGAAATAAGCGCTCTCAATCAATATATTGCAGGTTTTATCCGTGACTTCAGAATTCAATCCACCCATAACGCCGGCAATTGCCACAGGGCCTTCGGCATCGCAGATCAGAAGATCACGGGAGGTCAAGGTTCGTTCTTTTTCATCCAAGGTAACGAACTTTTCTCCTTC
>JAOZMY010000023.1:0-10716 GCA_029934085.1 bacterium
TTTTCCCAGGCCTTGTCCATCTCGTCGATGCTGAGATCGTCGAAGGATCGGCCCTCCGTTGAGAGGGCCTTTTCCATTTCTTTGAAGCGCCGGGAAAACTTTTCCGTCGTCTGTCGCATCACCTCTTCCGCGTTTCCCCCCAACCGGCGAATAAGGTTCACGATCACAAAGAGAAGATCCCCCAACTCCTCCTGAACATGCGGCCCGTTTCCCTGGCGATAAGCCTCTTTCGCCTCGCTCAGCTCTTCATCCAGTTTGTCAAAAATCGAGGATACATCAGGCCAGTCGAACCCCACCTTCGACGCCCTCTCCGAGGTCCGGTGAGCAGCCAGCAGGCCTGGCAAGACCTTAGGGATACCGTCCAGAACAGACTCCGTCTTCTTCTCCGCCCGTTTCAACTTGCTCCAGTTCGCCTCCACCTCTTTGGCGGTAGCGACACTTGTATCTCCAAAGACATGGGGATGGCGATAGACCATCTTCCTGGATATAACGTCCAACACATCCCCGAAATCGAACGCCCCCCGCTCTGAGGCGATCTGACAGTGAAGGGCAATCTGTAACAGCACGTCTCCCAGCTCTTCCTTGATCTGCTCGTCGTTTCCGGAATCGATCGCCTCCACCAATTCATAGGCCTCCTCAATGACATAGGACTTGAGGGACTCGTGGGTTTGCTCCCGGTCCCACGGGCAGCCATCCGGTGCCCGAAGACGTCGAATGATCTCGAGAAATTTTATCAACTTGCGGCAATTTTCTTCGTTCATAGAGGTGGTTATACGCCTTCACCGGTTCAAATTCAAGAATTTCGAATCTTCCCTTTGGACATCCGCCCTCTTCTATGAGAAAATGTACACCATGGTAGGCACACACGAATACCGTCTACCCCGAAAGGTAACCATCGAAGATGTGACCCTGCGGGACGGCCTCCAGAGTGAAGCCAGGCTTTTTAGCGTGGAAGAGAAGCAAACCATCGCGGAAGGTCTCGTCGCAGCGGGCGTGAAACGCGTCCAGATCGGATCGTTCGTCAATCCCAAGAAAGTTCCCCAAATGGCCAATACCGGTGAACTTTTTCGAAGGCTGCCGAGAGGCAATGACATCATTTACACGGCGCTTGTTCTAAACGAAAGCGGCCTCGAGCAAGCGGCAGACCTGGGGATTCGACATCTTTATATGGCCATTTCAGCCACGGAGTCCCACAACCTGGAAAACAATCACTGCACCCTGAGAGAGGCGAGAAGACGGATCGAACGAATGATCACCTGGGCGAAGGGACACGATATAATTGTCCGCGCCGGTATCATGATGGCCTTCGGCTGCTCTTTTGAGGGGAAGGTCCCGACGGAGAGAGTTCTTGACCTTGCAAAACAGTATCAGCAACTCGGCGCGGATGTCATCGACCTGGCGGATACCTCCGGCATGGCCAACCCAAGACAGGTCTTTGAACTCGTCTCCTTGGTCTATTCAGAAACGGGCCAAACCCCTCTCTCCTTACATTTGCATGACGCAAGGGGATTGGGCCTTGCCAACATGTTAAGCGGCCTCGCGGCAGGGGTTATGTTATTCGATACCAGCCTCGGTGGACTGGGAGGATGTCCCTTCATCCCAAACGCCGCCGGCAATATCGCCACAGAAGACGCGGCCTTCATGATGAATGAAATGGGAATTGAGACCGGGATCGACATACCTGCCCTCTTCCCTTTAACCCATACCCTTGAAGAACTCCTCCAGCGGAGGCTTCCGGGGAAAATAAGTCATCTCCCCTCACCAACGTAAAGTCAACGGCCTTTTCTAACGAACCCATACCATCAAGTATTCGACCCGCAATCGAAGACATCAATTATAGGACAGCCGAGTCTCCTCATCCGTCAAAGTTGGCTGAATAATCTCCTGCCACGCGGAGTCACGCCATGTCCCCAGTTGATCATGCATGATGAGATACTTCTGGGGGATAGGATGAGTTCCATATACGACTTCAAGGCCATACCTCGCTTCGATAAAATCGTGAAAATAGGTGATGTGAGGACAAGGTGGATATCCCACAATAAATCCCGTGGCGAGATGTATCACCTCAGCGCCATTTGCCTTCATTTCCTCCACGGTATATTCGATATTCCCACCGGGACATCCATCGCACGTCGTATATCCCACGACCTCGACCTCTTTGCCCTTATATCGGCTAAACGCCCCCTCTCTGGCCCGCAGCGATCTGAAACACTTTCCACCCGCGCATCTGCGATAGCGATCACAGATAATAATACCAATCTTTACCTCTTCCATATCGTCTCCTTACACGATTAAACAGTCCGAAAGGACACTTCTTCAACTCTTAAAATATAACAAAACCAGCGCTCAATCCAACCGAGATATCCCGTTTTCAAAGGATGAAATCTACACCTCAATTTTTGCGCCCAAGACCTCAAGGAACTTCCGAATCCACTCCGGATGCGCCGGCCAGGCGGGAGCGCTCACAAGGTTGCCATCCACGTGGGCGTTGGAAAAGGTTTCGTTATTGGCGATCCACTTTCCACCCGCACTCTCAATGTCCGGCCCGACCGCCGGATAGGCGCAGCACTCCCGGCCTTTCAGAACCCCCGCTGCCGCAAGGATCTGGGGCCCGTGGCAGATGGCCGCTACCGGCTTGTTCGCCTTGAAAAACTCTTGGGTGATTTCGAGAACCCTGGGGGTCAGGCGCAGATACTCCGGAGCCCGGCCACCGGGAATAACCAATCCCTCGTAATCATCCACACTCACACTGTCGAAGTCGGCGGTAATCATGAAGTTATGCCCCACCTTCTCCGTATAGGTCTGGTCTCCCTCGAAATCGTGGATGGCGGTCTTGACCGTATCGCCCGTCTTTTTGTCGGGGCACACGGCATCCACCTGATAGCCCACCATGGTTAGCATCTGAAAAGGCACCATGGCCTCATAGTCCTCCACAAAGTCTCCCACGAACATCAAAATCTTTTTCTGTGACATTTTTGCCTCCTTTCAGTTTAAATTGAAGTTTGAAGCTTAAATTTATCTCTTTTTGCCCCTTCACAGCACACGGAGGAGCCCCCACCGCATTTAATACTCTCTTAGAGTCTCCTGGATCCCTTTGTGCATCTCATACCAAAAGCTGATGGCTGCCTCGATTCTGTCTTTTTTGAAGAAGTCTATCCAGCGAACGAGCTCGGGATCGTTATCTCCTTCCAGGACGTGTTTCCTCTCCAGGAACGAGGTAACGAGGTCGATGTTTCGCCGTGATTCCCAGAAGACGGAGGAGTTCCGGCTGTTGATCCGGCTGGCCGTGGTGCGGTTATTCTCCAGATACTGTTTTTTCAGCCCGTAGAGGGCCGCCATAATCTCCGGCATCATCTCTTCCGCCCAATTCCGGTGGAAACGACAAACGCCCAGGTTATCCATGACCAGTTCCCCCATCAACCGCTCCGCGCACTTCTTACCCAGTTCCCGGGGGGGATAGAAATCCTGTCCGTAATACATGTAATACTTCCCCATGATGACCATTGGTGCAAGAACCCCGGGTGTCCAATACTGATTGGGAACCATCCAGCCCCTCCGCGCGAAGGCGGTGTAGACGAAGGAATCAATGACATTCCTCCCCCTTTGTCGCGACAGGCGGCGGGCGAATTCACGGGCGCCTTCGGTCAAATCGAGGATGCCACGTCGTTCTATAATGGAATCCAAGAGCGCCACCCCCACCTCGGCGTTATGCATGGACGTGGCAACCACGTCAAAATCCTTCGCGGAAAAAACCGGAACCTTTTCGACCCCCAATTCCTCAGGAGAGATATACCCCTTGGAAAGACACTCCATCAGCCAGGCGAGAACACCCCCCACGGAAATGGCGTCGAAGCCGTACATGTCTGCGTGGTGATTCAGCTTCTCGGCGGCGCGCTGATCGAAAATCCCGGACAGGGGACCCATGGTCTGGTAGGGCTCGTAATCCTTCTTGTAGATCCCTTGCATCTTTTTACAGAGAGCGATACACGGCTCACCGCAGTTCCTCTGATTCTTGGGCTTGATGGTCTCTTCGTTGAACTGCTTGAGATAATGGTTCAATACAAACTTCTCATGTATCTCAAGACGCTCGCTTTCATCCATATAGATGCTCTGGTAATTGAAAGAGAACATCCTGCCACCCAGAGTCGCGAAATTCACCCCGAACGTTCCGCCGGTATCGAACTTCGGATCGAAACGATACTTTTTTGTCGCCTCCATGTCTTTGGCGGAGAGTTTCATATGATACTTTTCCACGAACCATTTATCCGCCACCCGCCTATCACGGAAGTCTTCGTCGATGAAGGTCCCACCGTAAATGACGGCGACGATCCCATGATCCTTAAAAAGCTTCGAGCCGAGACCGCCCCGGCCTGCCCAAGTGTCCACGGGTGTGAGTTCACCCTTCTGGATCGGGGCTGAGCAGATGGCACCGATATCCGTGACCTCCGCGGCAGGGCCCGTCACGAGGATCCTTGGATCCGTCTCGTACCTGCCCCCGAACATCGTAAAGACATGGTCCATCAGAGAATAGATCCCACCCCGCCCTTCGTTCCATACCTTCTGAATATCGACGGGAGCGATCTCAACCTCGATCTCTTCCCCGTATTTCCGATTGAGATATAAAATGGACGGTGTCGGGGCCCTCCCGACGAGGGAAAGCATATTGATCCCCAGATTGTCGAACACCAGACCCGCCCCACCCATGGAGGAGATGAAAAAGCCTCCCCAGCAGGGGGAAAACCCTGTAAAGATGAGGCGGTTGGAGCCGGGAAAGATGGAACCCGCCAAAACTCCAGTTCCGATGTTCAGGCTGTTGTATTTCCCGGCCAGGAACAACCCCAGGTCGACAGGACCGAAAAACTCCCCCAGTTTAAAGCGACTCACTCGGTAAAAAGACGAAGCGGCATCGACAAACAGGACCTTCAACTGACTTTCCATACCCATTCCCTCCTCTGTTTTGGATGATACCAACAATCGGAAAGAAGCGTCAAGTTACAGAATCAGGAACGGCAGGGTATTCTCCGGTCTTTCAGCGCCGGTGTCCCCTCAGAAATAGAGATCCTGGAAATGCTTAGAAACCTCCACCGTCTTGGTAAAGATTTCTTCCGCAAGCGGGACGGTCAGCGAGCCCGTTCCACAGCTCGGGGTAATCATGGATTGGCGCAGGACTTCGACCTTGTCGAATCCCTTGTCCTCGAGCCTTCGCAGGAGATCCTCCAGCTTCGCGGCAAGAGACTTGTAGTCTTCTTCCCTGACCGTCTCGCTCGTGGGCACGATTCCCCACGCGAGGATGCCTCCCCGGTCAAGAAATTTGCGCAGGTGGGTGTCGTAAAGCGTCAGGCCCACTCCAAACTCGTAGGCATCGAAATTAACCACGTCCACCGTCGTATCCAGGATGACCGACCAGTCGGTGTTCCCGCAGCAGTGAACCCCCGTCAGGCAGGTTACACCCTCGAAACACTCGTTGAGATAACCGACGACCTGTTCGTGGGTCATATTGAGATAGGCGGAACCGAAGGAGACCATGTAAGGTTCATCGTAGAACATAAGGTATCTCTCCGCCGGCACGGTCTCCCGCATGCGCGCCTCCAGCCACTTCGCCTTGAAGGCCACCGTCTTGACGACTACGTCTTCCGCCGCCTCGTTGTAGATGATGGCCCGCCTGTTCTCGTCTGTGACGGTGAGTCCCATGCTGACCGGCCCCGTCACCTGTCCCTTATAGATCGGCAGGGAGTCCAAGCCCTCCAGGATTTCCGGCATCACATAGAGTCCCTCGGCGTATTCCCTCGAGATGGCGAAGGCATCAATATCGTTTTCCATGACCCTTTCATAAAAGGGCTCAAGGTTGTTCATCATCTTTGCGGTGTCGACCCACATCCTCTTCTCCGCCTCGTCGATCTGAAACCCGGGAAATCCCTCGCTGTATTGGGCATACATGTTTTCCTTGAAGGACCGCTGGGGCAGTTGCGGCCAGAAGGGGGCAACCGTCAAGGTCTCCGCAACGAATCGGCACGCATCCACCGCCTTGATATGAGGCATGCTCCCCACGCCGGTCGCCAAGGCGTTTGAAAAAAATTGACTCTCGCTCATTTCCCCATATCCTCCATCTTTCTCTACTCCCTTACGGTTCACTAATTATTTTTTCTTTCCACTGCCTTTCTGAAACAGGAGGGCCAACGTTTGGGTCCCAGCCACGCCATCGGGTGTCAATCCCTGCCGTAATTGAAAATCCCTAACCGCCGTCTCCGTCGGACCATCAAAGATTCCAGTTATCTGATTCAGACTTCCCAGGTTTAAAAGCCAACTCTGGAGATCTTTTACGGCCTCCCCTCGCATCCCCTTCTTTAACGCGCGTCCCCGATTCGCCGAGGGGGTCATCCAATAGGGCACACCGCACCTCCCCGTCCAGGCCGCAAACACCTCATCTCCCACGGAACGCCAGTCTCCCTGAGACCAGAGCTGGAATCCCCTTTCACCATCGGGACGGACACAGATCCACCCCGTTTCCCCGTTCTCTTTAGAGACATGAAGGAGAAAAGGGGTTCTAAACTCCTGAAGATCCCGTTTCGCCAACCGAAGCATACCCCAGTAAAGATGCCGCCCCTCAGGAATCGTCAGCATCCCATAGAGAAAACTCTTCATGACTTTCAAAGGCAAAAGACGCATAACTACCGGTTTCACTTTCGGAGGCTTTTTGGGTATTTCTATCTTCGCGATCGGTGGGGGCATTTTTTTCGGTGCCTCAACAGACACCACCGGTTGTTCTCGTTTCGCCTTTTGAACAGACTGCGTATACTGTTTCTTCACGATCCATCCCACACTAACCAACACGGCGAAAACAAGGAGCGCTACAAAGATCTTGGTGATCTTCCCGCTCCCCGCAAGCGATATCCTTCCCTTCCCTTTTCCCACTTGTGCCCTTGTTCCCTCCAGACCTTCTCGCGCCTTCTGAACGATGGACACATCAATCTCATCCACCTTCCTAATCGCCGCCTCTTCGAGAGAGCGTTCACACACGGCGTTGATCATTCTCGGGATGCCCCTGCTTGCCCGATAGATTTGATCAAGGGCACCTTCCGTGAAGGTGACAGCGTTCCCGCCCCCCGCCGTGTTCAATCGGTGGTAAATATAGAGAGGAAGGGTCTGCCTGTCCAAGGGCTCCAAGAAAATACGTACCCGGATCCGCTGGTCGAGCTGGGGAATCTTGCCGCTTTTCAAAAGCTCATGAAATTCCGGCTGTCCGGAGAGGAGAATTTGCAAAAGCTTTTCAGATTCCGTTTCCAGGTTCGAAAGAAGACGCAGATTTTCCAGCAACGGAACGGGGAGATTTTGGGCCTCGTCTATGATAATCAGGGCGTTCCGACCTTTCTCGAAACGTTCCCTCAAAAAACCGGAGATTTTTTCAAGCAGGGCGGAGACTGATGTCTTTTCAGACACCGGAATACCCCACTGCTTCAGTATAGTAAAATAGAGGGCTCGCTCATCCAGGACCGGGTAAAAGATGTAAGCGATGTCCATCTCGGCGGAGAGTATCTGGATCAGCTCCTTGCAAAGAAGGGTCTTGCCCGTCCCGGCCATACCCACAAGCTCGATGAATCCCTTGCGCCGCCGTATGCCGTCTATGAGCTTCTGGATGGCCTCTTTATGGACGTTGCTGAGGAAGAGAAACCTGGGATTTGGTGTGACCTGAAAGGGTTCTTCGCGAAAATGGAAAAAATCTGTATACATTCCGCAGGCTTAATTCACCATCGGACAAGGGCGCTCCCCCAGGTGAGACCGCCGCCAAAGGCGACCAGAATAACCCAGTCCCCCGACTCGAGTTTACCCGAGCGTGCCGCTTCATCCAGGGCAATGGGAACGGTCGCCGAGGAGATGTTCCCGTATTTCTCGATATTGACAAAGACCTTCTCCATGGGGAATCCCAGCTTCTTCGCGAAGGCCTGGATAATCCGAAGGTTCGCCTGATGCGGGATAATCATCTTGACATCGTCCAGAGAGATCCCCTGATTCTCAACGGCTTCACGGCAGGACTCGGCAAATCGCGTGACAGCTACCCGAAAAGACTCGTTCGCCTTGATCATTTTTAAGGTGTGTTTCTTCGCATCCACTGACTCGTGGGTGATGGGTGTCGTAGCAGACCCTCCGCCGGGCATGAGCAGGGTTTTTCCCCCTTCCCCGTCCGTGTGGAGATGAATCGAGATCAGCTCATGTCCCCCCGGCTTCGTGGAAAGTACTGCGGCACCGGCCCCGTCTCCCCAGAGGATGCAATTGGTTCGATCCGTCCAATCCTGGACCCGGGTCATGACCTCAGAAGCGGTAACGAGGACTGTATCCACGTTGTCCGCCTTCATAAACTTGTCCGCGACGGAAAGGGCGAAAACGAATCCAGAACACGCGGCGGTAATATCAAAGGAAACCGCACGGTCGGCCCCCAACTTCGCCTCAAGCCAGTTGGCCCCGGAAGGACAATGCGTATCAGGGGTAATCGTCGCCATCACGATGAGATCCAGATCATCCGCTGAAATCCCCGCCTCTTCCATAGCCTTTTTAGAGGCCTCCAGGGCAAGGTCTGAGGCCGCTTGTTCGGGCAAGGCCTTCCTACGTTCTTCAATCCCTGTTCGCGTCTTGATCCACTCGCTGTCCGTCTGGATCATCCTCGCCACATCTTGATTCGTAATCACTTCTTCAGGAAGATAGGATCCCGTTCCCTTAATGAAAATCCGCCTCATCTCAGGTTCCATGTGTCCTCCTCCGACCATTCTACGCCGCCTGTCGCTTGCCATCTCAATCGCCATGGCAGGAAAAAAAATTCCAGGCTGGCATTTCCGCGAATATTCTCATATTTTAAGAGCCCTTGCAAGAGAGAAAAGCGAGCGACATCCTCGCCTTCTTCTTCCCACTGGACGAGTCCGGCGATATCGGTCAAAGAGGCATTTCCCGTCCGAATATGGTCATAGAGCCCCCACAGAAACTGGGACCTATGAATTCCCCCCTTATCGTATCCTCCGTAAATGGTCCAAATCGGCCGCCAGTTCCTTCGATATCCTTCGAAAACGAGAGGAATTGGGTCTGGCGCCGCCCAGGAACGCCCGTCCCGCAAGTGTGCGTCACAAAAAATCGGCCACAAATTCTGCCGCTGGATCCACCATTCCCCACCCGGCTCCCGTTCATGACGGAACCGGCTGAAGGCGAGAAACTCGTTATAGTCAACCTCCGTGTCGCCCTCCCAATAGTGTTTCCTTCTGAGGAAAGGCCATAGCACCGTCCACTTCTCATAATTCGGCGTCGTTTTGTGCACATAGAACGGGAAGAGGCGAAACCATTCCTCATAATCGCTATGCGCCTTCGCGAAGATAGGCCATGCCTCATAACGCACGCGGTGGTATTCATCGTCTTCCACGTAACGGAAGATGGGCCACAGATAATCTGTCTCGCGGTAATTGGGGGGACGTTCCCGCTTCATATAGAACGGGAAAAAGGCCTTGGTATAGATCGGCTCTTTCTTATCGAGATCCTTCGCCGTCTTGAAGAAAAAGGGCCACAGGATGAAACCCTTCTCGTAGTATCCCCGTTTCACCTCGTGCCCGTAAAAGGGCCAAAAACGGAATCCCTCTCCTTTCTCTCCCGAATAACTGGTGAAAAACGGCCAGAGGTAACTGGTCTTTACGACACCATCCCTTTCGGATCGCGCATAGAGGGGCCAGAGGAAAAAGCGAATATCCTTCCTCTCAAACCGGTCGGTAAGATGGCCATAGAATGGGAAAAACCCGCCATAGGTCTTCCCCGTCTTGGTCTTCCCCCAGAAAAAAGGAAAAAAATAGAACCTTTCTTCCTCGCTTTTTTTATAGGTGTCAGAGCGGTAGAGCAAAACGAAATAGTTCTGGTCCTTCTCCCCTCTTTGAAACCTGGACAGGGGATACAGAATGTCCCAGCGGACATTCCCCTTGTCTTTTTCGACCTTTTTTGAGAAGAGGGGGCGAAGGCCAAAGACCTCTTCTTTTTTCGACTCCTCACAAAAGAGAAAGGGACCCACTGCCATAAATTCATGGTAGGCAGGGGATTCAACCTTCAGAATGCTGAAGAGGGGACTAAACCCATATTTTTTTATAAGGGGTTTGGATTCCGGTTCCCCGGCAACGAGGCTAAACGGGAAAAGACAGGTAAAGAGCAGGAAGAGAATGGAAGGAAAAAACCATCGATATCTTTTCACAAAGGCATGGGTTACCATCATCTTTACGACTGGTCGGCTGTACCGCATAGAAGGTCGTTCCGTTTGCCACCTGCCCCCCACCATTTACAATCCATCGTTTAGAAAAACAGACTGAAAATAGAGGACAAGACCATGATTGGTGTCTGCTCGTCCAGTCCCTCCATCCCGATCTGAACCTTTCTCAAGGTCTTTTCCGCCTCGGCATAAAGTGTCTCGTCGTTCACGAGCTTCCCAAGGGTTCCCTTGCCAGAATTGATCTTCGCCGTGATCTCCTTCAGGTTGCTGAGGGCCTTTTTGGCGTCGTCATAAAGGGCAGGATCGTTGATAAGCTTCCCAAGGGTTCCCTCATTGGTGTTGAGTTTCGCTGACATTTGGTGAAAGCCTTCCACCGCCTCTTTCAGCTTGTTGTAAAGCTCATCGCTCACCAGCAGTTTCCCAATCGTTCCCTTCCCTTCTTTCAGGTTCTGTGAAACGGTTACCAGATTATCCAGAAGCGCGTTCGCCTT
>JAOZMY010000023.1:10816-30634 GCA_029934085.1 bacterium
ACCGGAGGAACCGTTTTCGTGATCTCACCTCCGGGAGGAATCGTTCCTTTGTCTATATCTCCGGGGTTGATAGAGACGAACTTATCTCCCATGAGTCCGTGGGTTCGTATCATGGCCTGGGCATCTTTTCCCAGCTTTACGTCTTTCTTGATGGACATGACAACCTTGGCCTTGCCCCCCTTGAGATCAATGGAAGTAACCTTTCCCACTTGAACACCCGCGATATCCACATCAGCGCCCGTGGATAGCCCCGTCGCGGAATCAAATACGGTCGAAATCTCATATCCGCCCTTCAGTTTTGTCCCCATCTCGCCAATTCGAAAGGACATGTAAAAGAGGATAATCAGGCCGATCAGGACAAATAGCCCGACCTTGGCTTCCAATGCGATCTTCTGTGTTTTCATTTCTCGTTCCTCCCATTCCCAGTCGGTATGGAAAGTTTTTGTGCATTTAAAAATTGTTGGATGACTTCGGTTTGCGATCTAACAAATTCCCCAGGGGGTGATTTTTCGATAATCTTTCCCTCGTACAGCATGGCGATCTCATCGGCTATCTTGAAAGTAAGGGGAAGGTCGTGACTGATGACCACCGCGGTAATCCCAAATTTTTCCCGGGTTTCCAGAATCAAGTCGGCGATGGCCTCTGTCATGATGGGATCAAGCCCCGTTGTGGGTTCATCGAACAAGACGATTTCCGGATTCAGGGCCAGGGCCCTTGCAAGACCCACGCGTTTTCTCATTCCCCCCGAAAGCTGGGACGGCATCTTATCCTCTGTCCCCTCGAGTCCCACTTCCTTCAAGAGGGTAGCCACAAGTTCCCGAATCTCCCTCTCCTTTTTGCTCGTATGCTCATGAAGGGGAAAGGCCACGTTTTCTCCTACCGTCATGGAATCGAACAGGGCGGCTTCCTGAAAGAGCATGCCAAACTTCTTCCGGACCTCGTTTAGAGCCCTGGATTTCAGCTTGGTGATATCCTTGTCGTCCACCCATATTTCCCCCTCGTCGGGTCGGAGCAGGCCGATGATATGTTTCAGAAGGACGCTTTTCCCCTCGCCGCTACGGCCGATGATAACCGTAATCTTCCCCTCGTCTATGGTGAGATTCAGCTTGTCGAGAACCTTTTGTTCCCCGAACGATTTCTCCAGATTTACGAGACGAATCACCTTATCTCCTAAAACATCAACGCCGTGAGGAAGTAATCCGCGATGAGGATCATTGCCGAGGCCATGACCACCGCCTGAGTGGTCGCCCGTCCCACGCCCTCCGCACCACCGGTCGTGGTATAGCCTTTATAACACCCCACAAAGGCAAGAATGAGCCCGAAACAGGCCGCCTTGATGAGGCCGTTGTAAAGATCGCTTAGATCCACGTACTGAATCAATTTGTTGATATAGGCCCCCGAGCTAATCCCCAGGAGATTAACCCCCACGAAATACCCTCCGATGATTCCCAGGAAGTCCGAAATGGCCGTCAAGATGGGAAGCATGATTACACCGGCTACGACCCGCGGGACAATCAGGTATTCCACGGGATTCACCGCGAGAACGGAGAGGGCATCGATCTGCTCCGTCACACGCATCGTGCCGATCTCAGCGGCCATGGCCGAGCCAGCCCTTCCCGTAACCATCAAACCCGTCAGGACTGGCCCCAGTTCGCGCGTCATACTGAGCCCCACGGTCGCCCCGACGAGACTCTCCGCGCTGAACATTTTGAATCCGTAATAGGTCTGCAGCGCCAGAACACCGCCCGTGAAAAGACCGGTGATAATCACCACGAGGGTCGACTTGACCCCCACGAACTCCATCTGTTTGACGATCAAAAAGGGACGATACGGCGGTCTTATAACCCAAAGGAGGCTTTCGATAAAAAGGAGCATCATCCGCCCCATTTCAGAGACAATGTGAATAACTCCCAATCCTAAGCGATTAAGAAGATTCTTCATCAACGACCCTATCCCCATACAAGCTCTTACCAACAAATGCCAAAATCTGCCACCTTTCTACCATCTTCCTGGCTGACATAAAACGGATACAATACCCCTTTCTCTTCTCAATTCAATATCACAATATATTACCAAAGGAAAAACAGCAGACTGAAGGGTGAGATTTCAGCTCCTCGCAACGATCGCTTCCCCACTGTTTGTCATAGAGGACTTTAAGACTCACTTTTCTTTTTTCCTAATTCTTCAAAAAGCACTTTCACCCCCGAAAACTTACCCTTTCACAAAATTATTGTCAAGAAAATACCCTTCCCATAACCTTTTCCTTGACTCAAAATTCAAAGTTTGATAGGGGATAATGACTCTGCGGGTTTTCTTCAGCCGGAAGAGAATCTTTCCGGGTAAAGGACTGCTAACAACTATTCGAAAATGAAAGGATAGAGGGTGTTTATGAGGAAATTTAGGCCCTTAACCACGTCAACCTTGATTCTTTGGCTCCTTGCGCTTTCAGTCTTCATCGTCACAATCACCTCCCCTGCATTGGCCAAACGACACAAAAAGAACAAACACAAACAACAACTTGTTCCCTATAAAGGCTATGTGGTCATAGAAGCCATTACGGGTACTATCATCAAGGCGGATCATCCCGACGTCAAGGTGGAACCCGCCTCCGTTTCCAAGCTGATGCTCGTAGCCATCATCTTTGACTTCATCAAACAGGGGAAGGCAAAACTCAGCGAAATCGTCACGACGTCCCGTAAAGCGGCAAAGATGGGGGGGAGCCAGGTCTTCTTGAAGCAGGGAGAGCAATTTCCTCTGGAAGAACTCCTGTATGCCATTCTCATCCAGTCCGCTAATGACGCCTGTGTGGCCGTGGCGGAACATCTCGCCGGCTCCACGGACGCCTTCGTGGAACTGATGAACAAGAAGGCCAAGGTGTTGGGCATGAAAAACACCCACTTCGTCAGCGTCAGCGGGCTCTACGTTAAACCCAGCGTGCACGATGTGACAACCCCACGGGACATGGCAATCTTGGCCCGCTACCTCCTCTTGAAACATCCGGAGGTTCTTAAATACACCTCCGTCAAGGTTAGAGGATTTAGAAACAACACCTTCATCATGCGCAGCCACAATCATCTCCTGAAACATTTCCCCGGGATGGATGGTTTGAAAACCGGATACTATCACCGTGCCGGATACAACCTCGTGGCGACCGCCAAACGGGGAGACCAGCGTTTCATCGTAAGCCTCTTCGGGTCCTCCACGGCAAAACTCAGAAACAGGAAGGTCACGGAGCTCCTGGAATATTCCTTCCGAAACTTTCGAAGAATCCGGCTTGCCGAGGCGGGGAAGCCCCTGCAGAACATGGATGTTAAAATCGGGTCCGACAAGGTGGTGAAACTCCCCTTAGTGGCGTCCAAAACCATCGATGTTGTCATTGAAATCGGCAAGAAAATCAAGAAGAAGGTCAAGATCCTCAAGGACAAACCACCCTTCAAGGTCAACGAAAAAGTGGCGGAAGCTTCTTTCTTTATCGACAACAAACCGGCAGGATCCACTATCCTGGTGGCGGGAAAGGACATCAAGAAACCCGGTTGGTCCATTTTCAACATCTTCAAAAAGAGCTGAACAAACGGACCCAGTTCACGCGAAAATCCCCCAACATCCCGGAAGTTACATCTTGTTCTTGGAAAACCCCTCTCGACAGACGTTGATCGTCGGGCGGCTGGGTTTCCTTGAATTTCCTGTCGGCACCTACGCCTACGTGGGTTCCGCCATGGGAGGGCTCTCAAAAAGGGTTCAACACTACCTTAAACCCATCCGAAAGCCGCACTGGCATATCGACACCCTCATCCCCCACTTCCGGCTGAGGGAACTCTGGCTCTTCCCCTCATCCAGGCGCCAGGAGTGTGAAATCGCGCGTTTTCTTTCCCAAACTCCGGGAATCATTCCCGTCGAGGGATTCGGAAGCACCGATTGCAAATGTTCTTCCCATCTCTTTTATCTTTCCAACATGAAAAAAGCGCCCCTTTTCAAAACGGTCAAAGGGGCGCTTGATTGCAGCGGTGCTATGACAATCTCTATTCCTGAAGCTCCTTAAGGTCTTTATAAAGATCCAGCGATTCCGGATTCGCCAAGGCATCCCGATTCACCACCGGCTCTCCGTGAATCACCTTCTTCACCGCCAGCTCTACCTTCTTGCCACTGATGGTATAAGGGATATCGTCCACGGCAATGATCTTGGCCGGCACGTGACGCGGCGTGGCATTCTCGCGAATCGTTTTCTTGATTTTCTTCTTCAACTCCTCGGTCAGCTCTACTCCCTCACGAAGTTTGACAAACAGAATCACTCGCACATCGTTGTCCCAGTTCTGTCCCACCACAAGACTGTCAAGGATCTCGTCGATCGTTTCCACCTGACGATAGATCTCCGCGGTTCCGATCCGTACACCCCCGGGGTTCAACGTGGCGTCCGAACGCCCGTAGATGATCATCCCTCCGGTGTCGCTTTTGATCTCTGCGTAGTCCCCGTGATGCCAGATATTGGGATAGACGGTAAAATAGGCGTTGTGATACTTCTCCCCATTCGGGTCGTTCCAGAAATAGAGGGGCATGGAAGGAAAGGGACGTGTACAAACGAGTTCCCCTTTCTTGTCGTAGATGGGATGCCCCATCTCATCAAACACCTGCACGGCCATTCCCAGTCCGCGGCACTGGAGTTCTCCCGCATAAACCGGGCCGATGGGGTTGCCCAGCGCAAAGCAGCCGTTTAAATCCGTCCCCCCTGAGATGGAGGAGAGCTGGAGATCTTCCTTGATATCCCGATAGACATACTCGAAGCTCTCGATAGATAGGGGAGATCCCGTGGATAGAACTGCCTTCAGTCTGTCGAGCTTATATTCTTTGCCCGGTTTTACCCCCTCTTTTTCCAGAGCGGCGAGGTATTTAGCGCTGGTCCCAAAGATGGAAATTCCTTCCCTCTCTGCGATCTCCCACAAGATTCCCGGTTTTGGGTAGAAGGGGGAACCATCATAGAGTAGGAGGGTAGCCCCCACGCTGAGGGCGCTGGTCAGCCAGTTCCACATCATCCATCCGCAGGTGGTGAAATAGAAGATGGTATCTTCCCGCTTCAGGTCGGTATGGAGGATCAACTCCTTCTTGTGGTTCAGCAAGACGCCGGGGCCTTGAACCATGCACTTGGGAAGTCCCGTTGTCCCCGACGAATACATGATATAAACGGGATGATCGAAAGGCAGATATTCGAACTCGATTTCCCCCGCCTCCTCGGCGAGAAAATCTTTGAAGTGCTCTGCATTGGGGAGAAAACTTATATCGGGTTTCTGACGAGTATAGGAAACAACCACAATCTTTTCTAGCGAGGGAAGTTGCTTCACCACATTGGAGATTCGCTCCAGGGAGTCAAACTGCTTGCCGTTGTAGTAATAGCCATCCGCGGTAAAGATAACCTTCGGCTCGATCTGACCGAATCGGTCCATCACTCCCTTGATCCCAAAATCGGGAGAGCAGGATGACCAGGTCGCACCAATACTCGTGGCCGCCATCATGGCGATCATCGTTTCCGTCATGTTGGGCATGAACCCCACCACCCGGTCCTTTGGTTTGACTCCCAAGTCCTTAAGCGACTTGGCCAACCGGGAAACTTTGTCGTAAAGCTCACGATAGGTCGTCCGAACCGGCTCCTGGCCTTCCCCTACGAAGATGACGGCTATTTGATCATCCCGGAAACGCAGGAGATTCTCTGCAAAGTTGAGGCGTGCACCCGGGAACCACTTGGCCCCTGGCATCTTGTCCAAATCCTCCACGACCTCATCGTAGGGTGTGTCAGCTTTGATATCGACAAAATCCCACGTGGTGGCCCAGAAATCCGGGATGTTTTCCACCGACCAGTCGTAAAGGGAAGGATAATCCGTGAAATTTTTTCCGAATTTTTCATTCACCGTCTGAAGGAAACGATACATATTTGTCTGTTTAACCCTCTCTTCAGATGGTTTCCAAAGCATCTTCCCCATGATACACCCCCTTCTGTTAATTACGTTAAGTTTTTAATGCCTCTTCTAAGTCCTATTCATAAAAACATTTTATCACGGAGTCAACCTAAAGCCAAAAATAATTTATCAAAAATTCACTTTTTTCACTATTTCTTAATTTTGACATGCCAAGCCCGATTATGATACTGTTTCAAGGAAATTAAACAATGAAATAAACGGTGTGTCAAGGAAATTTCATGTGCCATTCATGGCCAATCCATGAAGCAGAATCGACCGTTCATTAAAAATATGGACTGAAAACGGAGGAAGATCAAGGCTATGCATTCACTTTACCTCACAACCACGGAACCCCATTGCGGGAAGTCGCTCGTTGCCCTCGGTATTCTTGAAACCATCTCCCGAACGACGCGTAGAATCGGGGTTTTCTGCCCTGTGATCCAGACCCAGGAACCTTCGAAACGAAACAAAAACATCGACCTGCTTCTCACCCACTTCCAACTGGATATCGCTTATGAAGACACCTATGCCTTAACAGTCCAAGAAGCCAATCAACTACTGGCCGACAAGCGCTACGACGATCTCCTCAATACCATCATTCAAAAATACCGAGTCTTAGAAGGAAAATACGATTTCGTCCTCTGTCTTGGCTCCGATTATGGTCTGGAGCCCGTGGAGTTCAACTTGAACGTGGAAGTGGCCCGAAGCCTCGACGCCCACGTGCTGATTCTGGCAAATGCCTTTCATTCCACCCTGAACGAACTTATCGCCGCGTTCAATACCGCCCTGGAGGTCTTCAAGGCAAAAGGATGCCCCGTCGTGGCCATCGTCGCAAACAGGGTTCGCCAAAAGACCCTCAAAGAAACCGGAGAGTCCCTCGAACAGGCCTTCCGTGAAGAAGACGTCACCATCTCCGTCGTCCCCGACAACATCCTTCTCGCAAGTCCCACCATTGGGGAAATCGCCGACCAGTTGAACGCGGAGATCCTTTATGGAAACGACAAGATGGATCGACTGGCCCATCACTTCATGGTCATCGCCATGCAGATGCAGAATTACCTCGCCCGCCTGAAGCCCCACGCCCTTCTGGTAACTCCAGGAGACAGGGGAGAGATCATCTTGAGCGCCCTTCAAGCCCAACAATCGACGAATTATCCTCCCATTGCTGGACTCATCCTGGCCACGGGGGAAAAACCTGCCCCCACCGTCAAGCAACTCTTGGACGGTCTTCCCAGCGTCCTCCCCATTCTTGCCGTAGAAACGGAAACCTATGAAACCGTCACACGGCTCAACAATATCCATTCTCACATCACCCCGGACAATCTCAATAAGATTGAAACCAGCCTGAAACTGTTCGAGGAACACATCGACATGGAGGCTATCCTCGAACATTTAGGACGGATTCAATCTCGGGGCATCCCCCCCAAGCGCTTCCTCTACAATCTCACCCAGTGGGCCCGTTCCGACAGGAAGCGAATTGTTCTACCGGAAAGCACTGATCCGAGGATCTTAAAGGCGACGGAAATTATCACGGAAAAAGGGATCGCAGACATCATCCTCCTGGGTAATGTAGAGGAGGTCACTTCCCTCATCAATCAGACGGGACTCTCCATCGATCTGAAAAAGATCACTCTGATCAACCCTGTCACGTATCCCAAATTAGAAGACTACGCGACAACCCTGTACGAACTTCGAAAGCACAAAGGGCTCACCGAAGAGCTTGCCATGGAAACCATGCACGATATTTCCTATTTCGCAACTATGATGGTTTACAAGGAAGACGCCGACGGAATGGTTTCCGGAGCGCTCCATACGACCGCCCACACCATTCGCCCCGCCTTCCAGATCGTCAAGACGAAACCGGGCATCTCGGTGGTTTCCTCCGTTTTCTTTATGTGTCTTGAGGACCGGGTCCTCATCTACGGGGATTGCGCAGTCGTTCCCAAGCCCACGGCTGAGGAGCTCGCTGAAATCGCCATCACCTCCGCTGAAACCGCCAAGGCCTTTGGAATCTTTCCCCGCGTCGCCCTCTTGTCCTACTCCTCCGGCACCTCTGGGTCAGGAGAAGAGGTGGAGCGTGTCCGCAAAGCGACCCAGCTCGCCCAACAGAGAAGGCCTGATCTCCTCATCGAAGGCCCCATCCAGTATGACGCCGCCGTGGACGAGAAGGTAGGGCGTTCCAAAATGCCCGGGTCCAAGGTAGCGGGTCAAGCAACGGTTCTCATTTTCCCCGACCTCAATACCGGGAACAATACCTACAAGGCCGTCCAGAGGGAGACCGGTGCCATCGCCATCGGCCCTGTCCTCCAGGGTCTTAACAAACCAGTCAATGACCTAAGCCGTGGCTGCACCGTGGAAGATATCATCAATACCGTGGCCATTACGGCGATCCAGGCACAGCATAAATAGGTAAGAATAAAATCCGAAAAGGAAAGAGATTGAAAATCCTTGTCATCAACTCCGGCAGTTCCTCCATTAAATACCAGCTCTTTGATATGGCCTCCAAAGAGGTTATGACCAGCGGCCTCATCGAGCGGATTGGCTTGGAGAACAGCCGCGTGGTTCATCGCCTCTACAATGGAGGCAAAAAAAGGGAAGTGGCAAAGGAAATTTCCGTCCCCAATCATGAAAAGGGCCTACGGATCATTGCCGATCTTCTTGTCGACCCGGAGCATGGGGCCATCACCCACACCTCGGAGGTAGACGCCGTGGGGCACCGGGTCGTCCACGGAGGAGAACACTTTAGCGCCACGACCCTCATCGATGCAGAGGTACTGAAGGCCATCCGCCGGCTCATCCCCCTTGCCCCCCTTCACAATCCCCCAAATCTGGAAGGGATCGAGGTTGCCATGAAAATCTTTCCCCAGGCCCGGCAGGTGGCCGTGTTCGACACCGCATTCCACCAGACTATGCCGCCAGAGGCCTACCGCTACGCCGTTCCGAACAATTTTTATACCGAGCATGGCGTTCGGGTTTATGGATTCCATGGAACCTCCCACCGATACGTGGCGCGGATGGCCGCCGAATATCTCGGGAAACCCCTTGAAGAAATGAATCTCATCACCGCCCACCTGGGCAACGGCGCGAGCATTACCGCCATCCGAAACGGGAAATCCGTCGACACCAGCATGGGCTTCAGTCCCCTTCCCGGACTGGTCATGGGAACCCGGAGCGGGGACATCGATCCTGCCGTCATCTTCTACATGGCAAAAGGTGTAGGGATGTCCATGGATGAAATCGATACGGTTTTGAATAAAAAAAGTGGCCTCCTTGGTTTGGCCGGTAGCAGTGATCTACGAGACATCCTGAAGAAAAACGAGGAGGGAAATCCAGATGCCGCCCTCGCCCTCGCCCTCTATACCTACCGTATCAAAAAATACATTGGGGCATATCTCGCTGTGCTCGGCCAGGTGGACGCCCTCGTCTTCACCGCCGGTGTCGGGGAAAACAGCCCCCATATCCGGTGGCACGCCTGTGAAGGGCTTTCGCACCTGGGTATCTCTCTCGATCGGGAAAAGAATGAGGCAAAGATCAAGGGGATCACGGAGATCCATAACACCGAAAGTCCCATAAGCGTCCTGGTTATCCCTACGAATGAGGAGCTGGAAATCGCCCTGCAAACCAAGGCGTTAATCGAAACGGCAAAACCATTGTAATCCCCAATTTCCTCTGCTAATAATGAAAAAATTACACGTTCGAACCACAAAAGCGATGGGAAAAAGCTTGAAAATTTGTCGCTCCAGCCAGGCCCCTTCATACCGTGTAAATCGTAAAGCGTCAGGCGTAAGGTGTTTGACATCAGGCCCTTTTTACCATTTGCCTTTCACCTTTCACCTTCCACCCGTTGTTATATGACCAATACCTTCAAAAAAATCGGCGCGTCGGATGTCCCCATGTATGGCCCTCCCAAAATACTGGCATGCGGCCACCCTCCTCAAGCTCAGCAGGCTCTGATCGATTTTCTCCGGGCACACAACCTGGGCCGATTTCCTATCGTTTTCGTCACCATAGACGAAGAGGACAATCCTCTCAAAGACCTCCTTACCCACGATCATCTTTCGGGGTTCGGAGAGAAAGCGGGTGAAAAACCGGCTCTGATCGTCTCCGGCTTCACGGAAAACGAGCTCCGCAGGCTCCTGAACGCGTATCGCGACAGCGGGACAGCCCGCCCCATCATGGCAACCCTTACCCCGACTTCAGAGGAATGGACGGTGCGTTTCCTGTTGGAGGAGCTTGCCCGGGAAGCCGAGGCAATGAAGAACATGCAGCGGGATAGAAAACCAAACCCAGAATAGGAGAAAACGTGCAAGATCTCCCAATCACCGCACTTCCCCAAGAAACTCAAGAGGCCTTGAAAGCCATCGGAAAGGCCGATATCCTCATCGGAATCCCCAGCTACAACAACGCAGAGACCATCGGACACGTCATCAGGGCCGTGAAACTCGGCCACGCTAAATACTATCCTGGAAAACGGGCCGTGCTGATCAATTCGGACGGGGGATCAACAGACGGGACTCGTGAAGCTGCCCAGACGGCCTTCGATGAGGATATCTATGACCTCAGTCTGGTCCACAGGCCCCAGGAGCCCATTGAAGGGGTCACGACCACCTATCTTGGCATCCCTGGAAAGGGATCTGCCTTCAAGGCCGTCTTCGAGGCCGCGCATCTCCTCGGCGCGAAGGCCTGCGCCGTCTTCGACTCCGATCTGAGGAGCATTACCCCCGAATGGGTTCAGCTTCTCCTGGCCCCCGTCTTGGAAAAGGGATATGGATACGTTTGCCCCTTCTATCGACGGTATAAGTATGACGGCACTATCACCAACAGTATCGCCTACCCGCTTACTCGTGCCTTGTATGGCCGTCGGGTCCGGCAACCCATCGGAGGGGACTTCGGCTTTTCCGGAGAATTGGTCAGTCAGTATCTCGAAAAAGACGTTTGGGAAACAGACGTGGCTCGCTTCGGGATCGATATCTGGATGACCACGACCGCTATGGTGGAAGGCTTCAAGATCTGCCAGTCTTTTATGGGGGCCAAGATCCACGATGTCAAGGATCCCGGGGCTGACCTCGGCCCCATGTTCGAGCAGGTCGTCGGCACCATCTTTCTCCTGATGAAGACCTACGAAAGCCGATGGAGAAAGGTTGTTGGAAGCCGTCCGACCGCCATTTTCGGATTTAAAACGGAGGTTTCTCCCTCCCCTTTACAGGTCAACCTCGAACGGATGATCACAAAATTCAAGCAGGGCTTCGATCAGCACGAGACCTATTACGAACAGGCCCTCTCTCCGGACTGTATGTCAAAACTCGCTGAAGTCCGGGAGATGGCCACGGAACGCGCCATCGACTTTCCCAAGGTCCTCTGGGTCCGGATCATCTACAACTACGCGGCAAGCTACCAGAAAGAAAGCGACCGGAAACACCTACTCGAATCCCTGATCCCTCTTTACTTTGGTTTCGTAGCCTCCTACGTAAGGGAAACCGAATCCTACGACGACTACAAAGCAGAGGAAACCATCGAAGAACTCTGTGAAATATACGAAGACACAAAACCCTACCTCCTCCAGAGATGGAAGGAGAAGGGTTGCGAGGAATAGAAAGATGGAAGAAAAAAAGAAGATACTCGCCGTCGACGATGAAGAGGACATCCGCTTCATCCTGAAAGAAGAACTCACGGACGAAGGATACGATGTTTACACCCTGGGAGATCCCACCCAGGCCCTCGACAAAATCGAAGAGATCAAACCGGACCTCGTCCTGGTAGATATCAAGATGCCCCAGATGAGCGGCATCGAACTTCTCGGAAAGATCCGGGACAAGTACTACGACCTTCCCGTTATCCTTCTCACGGCATACAGTTCCTTCAAACGAGACATCGCCTCTGCCGCCTCCGATCACTACGTGGTCAAATCAGGTGATCTCACGGAGCTGAAAAACAGGATCGAGAGGATCTTCAAGGTCAAGGTATAAAGAAGAGAGCGGACGTCCCTTAAAAATAGTCAGTTACGTCTATCCCATATTTGAACGGATCCACAGTTTTCACAATAAATCTTTGCGTTCCATCCGAGGCCGGATGAGCAAGGTTTATAAGGGGACCGTCTATCTTTTTCCCAGTTTTCTCAGTAATCAACTTTACCTTAGGATATTGGCAATAGTCGGGATCTTGGTTTGCCTCCATGACGACGGCTAATTCTCCAGTATTCAAAAGGACGACACACCCTATGGGGTAGACACCTACCATGTTTATAAATGCCTTCAACAACAGGGGATCAAACTTCGTTCCGGATGCTTTCATCATCATTCCCAGCGCTTCATCTCTTTTGAAAGGGGTCTTCTGATAAATTCTCGGAGTGGTCATGGCATCAAAGACATCTGCTATCGCGATGATCTTGCTGAAGAGATTCAGTTCCTTCTTGAAAAATAGCCTGGGATAGCCTGATTGATCAATACCCCTGTGATGTTCCAGGGAAGCCACGATAGCCCTAACGGGAAGCTTCCTGAATCTCTTAATCTGGGTAAGCATCTCGGCCCCCTTGATGGGGTGATTTTTCATAATTTCAAATTCCTCATCCGTAAGTTTGGCAGGTTTCGTCAGAATTTCCTCGGGAATGAAAATCTTTCCGATATCGTGAAACAGGGCGGCCATCCCAAGATCTGAAAGCCTTTTTCGTTCCATACCCATCCGGTACCCGAGCGCCGTCGAAAGCACGCACACATTCAGGGAATGGTTGAGAGTATAATCATAATGGTTTTTTATATTTGTCAAGGCCAGCATATATGTCTCATCGACGATGACCGCGTCGATGATGTTCTGCACCAGCTTGCGAACCAGCCTGGTTTGAACTTTCCTTGGCGACGGCGCATCCCCCACCGTCTCTTTCAAAAGCATGATACTCTTCGTGTACATCTGCTTTCCAACCTTCCGAAGGTTGGAAGTCCCTTGAATATCCTCTGCCCCTCCTCTTGGCTCCTGTAATCGAACTCTTACCACACCCTGCCCTTCAAGCTCCTCTTCAATATCCTCCAAACTTTTCGAAGGATCACCCAGGGACTTTGAGAAAACAAACACAAACCGTGTAAGCTCTTCCCTCGTGATACTTTCCTCAAAACCGACCTCTCCTATCTCAGAACCGAGGAACCCATCCATCAGGGAATGAAAGGTATGGTAAGAAGCAAAATCCATGGGGAGTCTATGTTTGTTGAAAAAGATGTGGTTGGCGGTAACATTGATTACGGCTTCACCTTCACTTCGAAAAATCTCTCTGAGATTATCGTCGAAGCCCTTGAGGTGTTCCTGGAATACCTTGTTGTTGGAATCATAGATTTGTGCCACCTTCATGGAAGAGATAAGATTATTTATCAGGTTCTTTCCCAATTCAATAACCTTCTTGTCGGTTGAGAACCGAAAATTGGATGAACCGCCGATTTTCTCAGCTGACACTGATATATTCATGAGACTCCCTCACTCCCTCTTTTCTTTCTACCCCCGACTCTCAACAGGGCATTTTTACAGGCACTGCGCACCACCTTGTCTTTTGCCCGGCTCCCCTCTTCTAAAACCTTGATCGCAGAATCCGTCCCCATCTCAGCCAGAACATGGGCGACATAGCTTCTGAACCTGTTAACTTCACTCCTCTTAAACCAGCTCTTTTGATATAACAAACTTCGTAGGGTCGTGACTGCCCTCTCAGAATCGGTTTTTTGCAGGACACTTACCAGGGACTTCCTTTCCAAGATATCCTTCTTCATAAATTCCTTCTGCTGAATAAGCTGACACACGATATCTGTCGTTTTCTCATCCGGATGATCGATACACTTCGCCGTCAAAACACGAACCGCCTGATCCTGGTCTTGAAGAAGTTCAGACAAAAGGGAATTGACTTCTTCTCCCCCAATCTGAGCCAGGGCCCTCACGGTTTTACGACGCACTTCCACGTTCGGGTGATGAAGGCCCCGCTTTAGATAGGGGATGGCCTTTTCCTTCACCTGACTCAAGATAGGAATGATCTGGTTAACGAGCTGCAATCTGTCATCGGAAAGACAGGCCCCTAAAATTTCAATGTTGTCCTGTCCATATTTCAGGAGAAGGCTTTGCACCTTCGGATGAATTGCCCGTGCCTTTTTCTGCATAAGAAGGTCAATGAGGAGGGGAACCGCCTTCTCCTTTAGAAAAGAAAGATACGTCAAGAGATCTTCCCAGGATTCGACAGCGTCATTTTGGATCATCTGTCCGATTTTTTCGATCAATTCCGGGCTTTGTGCTACCTCAAAAACGCTTTTAACCAGGATATTCGCCTTTTGAGGTTGAATCTCAGGATGGTCCTCAATTCGTGGGAGAGTCGAGAGGACCTCACGGGCCATCCTAAAATCACCCTTAGAGACAAGGGTGAAAAAATATTCTTTCAGGGTCTTCAAAAGGTTGGCATATTCCTCCGGTTCATCCTCAAGTACAAACAGTTCTAAGAGGACGTAGATAAACTCGCGTCTGGGATTGAAACTTTTACGGTCTTCCTCGAGAAGTCCCCTGATTTCTTCTAAGTCCTCATCATCCAGCAGGATAAAAGAGCCGACTTCCTGGGGCTCGTCAACGACCTCTTCAACCCATTGGGGGAGACCGGATGTCTCTTCACCCTTCTCATCTTGAAGGAAAATTCTCTTGGAAACGCCTGAAGAGGTAAGATCTTGAAATGGCTGTGATAAAACCCCCGGATTCTCAAAGGACTCAGCGAGATCGGTGAACAGCTCGTTTATGGCAGTAAAGGTTATATGGCGGAAATCCTTCTCCCAAAAGGAGCTGACTACATCGGTGTCTTCGGTGACCTGCCAGTTTTCAGCGAGGGCCTCGAGGAAACCGTTCAACTCGTCCGGCCCGAGTCCCTCGTGAAAGGAGATCTCCCTCACTCCATCCCGGTAAAGGAGAAACGCCAGACCTCTCCCTTTTCCTTTCCCCTCATAGATTACCTCATCGTCCATCGTGATGGCAGATTCATCTATCTTGATCGTCAAAATTTCATGGTCATCGAGATAGGCTTGAAATTCCCTGTTCAGGCGTTCTTTCTGCTCTCGGATGATGGGGTTTTTCTCCGGATAAACCATGATAGATCTCAGGGCCTTTTCCGTGAGGGAAAGTAGATTCCTGGCCCGGGCTACGCTTTCGGCATCGTGGGCGGAATCGAACAACCTGTTTTCAGCGTCATCCATCATGATTCTTACATTACAAAGTCATGAGATCTCATAAAAATCGAGGATTCTTCCCTAAACAACAGCTGGGCAAATCTAAGTTTACATTGATTTAAAAGACAAGTTGAAGAATCCTCTTTTCAAAGAGCACTTCTTTTACATCCTCAGTTAAAGATATATGTTGAACAAATTGCAATGTCAAGCGGTGAGATTACCAGCCAAAATTGTAAGTACGCGTAAAAAAGGTCCCTTCCACCAGGTGAGAGAGAAACGGACTACAAAAACTCCTTCGGATCGAGATACCGAGCGCCGATAAGGGAGGCGAAGGCGCGGGCGAAGGACGCCGCCTTGGGAACGGGATTGACGACTACCGTTTCTCGGACGAATTTACTAATCAAAATCAGGGACTTCTCCACGTCCGGGTCGTTGAGGGACTCCGTGGAACGGCCGTCCGTCACGATGGTGAGATCGATAGCCAGATAACGGTCCCGCCACTGACGGGTGACCCGCTCCACCAGACGAAGACCCTGACGCAGGGGGGTAGCCCCACCCTCCGTGACACCGGAAAGACGGTGAAGAACGAAGTGGATGCTGGTGGTGGGAGGGGTTAAGACCCGCGCCTCGGTCCCCTGGACGGTGAGGAGCATGACCGGGTCCCGGTGCAGATAGGCCTCTCCCAGGGTTTTCGATACCCACGCCCGCATCAGTTCCAGGGTAGCTGCCATGGAATCGCTCACGTCCAGGAGAAAGACCTGAAGGCAGTTTTGAGGGATCCTGAACTCTGGTGTCCTCAGGTCCGGTTTTTCCGGGTGCCGCCGCTGCCGCTTCCAGGCCTGATAAAGGGTGGCCACGGGATCGATCTTCCCGCCGCCCCACGGTCGGGAGGCACGCTTTCGCCCCGAGTCAGAGGGGGCCTCTTTTCGGAACCGGGAACGTCCGGACGATTTTACGGAAAGAGCCCTCGCCAGCCACCGGGAAGAAGACTCACGGAAAAGATCCACACCTTTTGGTCGTGAGACGCGCCGGGGAACCTCAGCCGGGGTTTCCCCTTCTCCGAAGTCAGATTGAATCAGCTTTTTTTGGGTGTCGAGGCTTTTTTTTTACGATAGAAGGGGGTAGGAAACCAGCCGTTTTTGTCCCTGTCTTCCTTACCTCCCTTCCCTTTCAAGACTCTTTCCTCAATGATATCCCACGTCAGGGTCTTCTGCATGTCCAGCCAGGGAAGTCGGTGCTGCAAGGCCACGGGCATGACCTTTTGAACATCCTCCCACGCCACCTTTTCCCCACCGTTCAGGGCCGCCCGTGCCTGGGCAGCCCGCAAAATGGTCAACTCCGCCCGATGGGTGGCGACATTCAGCTCCAGGACGATCTCAATGGTTCTCCGAACGATCTCCTCCGGCACCTCGACGTTTTTCAACCTCTCCCGTGCCTTCCGGAGCCGGTCTGTCATCTCCTGCTGCGTTTTTTGGTATCGCCTGCGAAAGGACTCCGGATCGTCTTCGAACGCCTGGGCACGACGGTAAATCTCAGCCCTTCCTTCCGGTGAGGTAATAGCAGCCACGTGAACCGCCAGACCGAAACGATCCAAAAGCTGGGGGCGAAGCCATCCCTCTTCGGGATTCATACTTCCCACGAGGATGAACCTGGCACCGCACTGGGTGGAGATTCCCTCCCGTTCCAGCGTGTAGCGTCCCGTCGCCGCCGCGTCCAAAATGACATCCATCAGGTGATCAGGGAGGAGATTGACCTCGTCAATATAGAGAACATGACCGTCTGCCCGCGACAGGATCCCCGGTTTCACCTCGATCTTTCCCGTGGCCAGGGCCTTTTCGGCATCCACCGTCCCCAAAACCATCTCCTCCCCGCTTCCAAGAGGGAGGTCGACAACCTGGACCTCGGGCAAAAGTGTGGAGACACTCCGGACCAGAGTAGTTTTTCCCGTCCCCTTCTCGCCAAGGAGCAGGACCCCGTGGATGGAAGGATTGACAAGGGTGAGAAGAAGGGCCTCCTTCGCCTCCTCCTGATCGACGACGGCCGTGAAGGGATAGAGGACCTCCCCCTCCGAAGCGCTCGTCCGCGAAACATCCCGGAAAGGTATAAACGTTCTTTCCCCTTCCTTTCCCTCCACGTGCTTCACCATATCCTCCCGTGCTTCAAGGGCCTTTCCAAGCTCCTCCTTCGACTTCCTACTCCCTCCCGCTATTCCTGTCAAGCGAATCGCGTCCTCGCCTCTTTCGGCCCTCCCGGTAGTCTTTCAACCTTTCCAGGATCTTATGGTCCAGGACGGAAAGCGCCAGTTGGGGAATCTCTTCCAGGGGGATGAATTGGCCTCCCTCCACGGCATACGATCTAGCACCGCCATCACTCACCACACAAGGGGTTACGGTAATCCGGAAGTGAGTATAGGCATGGGAAACATCCTCCAAGACCGCCTCAACGGGTGGCACGCCAGGCACCTCACCTTCAACGAGGGGAATTCCCCACAGTCCGCCCAGCATCCCGCCTTCCGGTCGCCGGGTTAGGTAAAGGCTGTTTTCTTTGAGAAGCAATACCCCTCTTCGGCTTACGTGGGGAGGACTTTTTTTCTTTTTCGTCACGGGAAAATCTCCCGGATTGCCCTGGAGATACGCCTCGCAGACAGGCCGCAACGGGCACTTCCCGCAGGGCGGCGTTCCCGGAGTGCAGCAGAGGGCTCCCAGCTCCATCAAGGCCTCGTTCACGCGCCCCGCCTCTCCCGGAGCGTAAAAAGGATCAAGCAGACATTCCGCGTCTTTGCGAGTCAACTCATTCTTGATCGCGAAGAGCCTCGACACGACACGACGGATATTCCCGTCTACCGCGATGACATCCTCACCAAATGCCAGCGATGCGATGGCCGCGGCGGTATAAGGACCAATGCCGGGAAGTTTCTGAAGCTCCACTGCCCGACGGGGCAATCTCCCTCCATGTTCTCCCACGACAATCCCGGCGGCCCTGTGGAGGTTCCTCGCCCGAGAGTAATAACCCAATCCCTCCCACGCCTTGAGCACCGTATCCAGCGAAGCCGCCGCGAGTGTGGGAATATCGGGGAAACGGCCGATCCACCGATTGAAATAGCCAATGACGGTGCGAACTTGTGTCTGCTGAAGCATGACCTCCGAGATCCAGACATGATAGGGATCTCTCGGCTCCCTCCGCCAGGGCAGATCCCGTCGGTTAACCTCGAACCATCCAAGCAACCGCCGCGTGGAATCCTCCAAAATCACCTCAACTCCCTTCATAAAGACGTCGATACTCTTTTGCCATGCACCGATCCTGAACGACTATCAGTCCCTGCCCCTCCGCGAGACGCGCCGCTGTCTCGTCTCGAATTCCCTCCTGCATCCAAACGACACGGAGATCGCCGCGCTGTTTTTTTCTCGCCACGGCCTCTCCCACGACGGGTAGAACCTCTCCCGAGGGACGGAAGATGACCACGGCATCGATGTTCTCCTTTACCTCAGAAAGCCTCGAATATCCCTGCCGCCCCTCAATAGTTTCCGCATTAGGGTTGACAGGTATCACGGTAAAACCCCTCGCCGCAAGATACCGGGGAACCCTCCCCGCCGCTTTGCCAGCATCCCTTGACATCCCCACCACCGCCAGGACGCGGCAGGATTCCAGGATCCTCCGGATCATTTCATCGCCCAGGTCTTGAACCATAAGGCCTCCTACTACACGCAAAGTTTTCGTCTCCATTTCGTGCAATGCGAAAAATTTTCGCACTCATACACCTTGATCCCCTATTCAACGCATTTTTTTCGTACAAATCAAGTTCTTTTTTCACGACTTTTGCTGTGGACCTATAACCCACTGAAATATATAGTTATTTTTTTAACTATCTTTTGGCATACATATTGCGATACAAAGGAAGGAGAAACGTATGCAGGGTATCGGAACAGACTTTCAGGAACTGACCAGCTACACCCGCCGTAACGTGGGCGGACGAAGTCTGGACTGGTCCAAAAAACCACCAACCTTCAAACGTTACGAGGCGCCTCGGATCCCATTGGCAACCCCCGAAATCGAGGGCGGAATGCCCGTTTGGAAGGCGATGCAGAGACGGCGGTCCCATCGAGATTTCTCTGAGGATTCCATCTCCTCCGAAACGCTTTCCCAGCTCATTTGGGCAACGCAAGGAGTAACGGCCGTTGCGGGAGATACCTTATTTAGGACGGCCCCGTCGGCAGGCGGGCTCTTCCCCATCGAGACCTACCTCGTAATCAACCGGGTGGAGAAGTTGGAATCCGGGCTCTATCACCTATTTCTTCCCGAGTGGGAGCTGGAATTTCTCTCCCCGGGTAATTATGGTGTTCCTCTGGCCCAGGCAGCCCTGGATCAGGGGATGATGGCTCAGGCAGCCGTCGATTTCGTATGGACGGCAGTCATACCCAGAAGCGCATGGAAATACGAACAGCGAGCCTACCGTTACATCTACCTCGACGCGGCCCACATCTGCCAGAATCTTTATCTGGCGTGCGAGGCCTTCGGGCTGGGATGTTGCGCGGTCGGCGCGTTTTTCGATAGTGAAGCCAACCAGCTTATCGGCGTGGACGGCAACGAAGAGACCGTCATCTATATGGCGGCGATTGGGAAGAAACAATAAAAAAACAGAATCAAGGAGGATTCAATCATGGCAGAAGCCAAACCTGTGAGTGTAGACCAAGCGACGTTGGAGG
>JAOZMY010000079.1 GCA_029934085.1 bacterium
CAGGGTGGCCACCAGCCAGAACTGCTTGGTGAGGGAGTAAACCTTGGAGGCCTCCCAGTGCTTGGAGGTATAGAAGAGGACGGGGGAGTTTTCCGCGCCGTCGATGGTTTTCTGCTCGAGGGCTGTGTAGACTTCTGGCCAGGCCATCGGTGTGGCGATCCCACCCATGGCGTTGATGGCGTCGATCATCACGTCGCTGGTCATGACACGAATCTTCTTGCCTTTCAGGTCGGCGGGCTTGCGGACAGGGGAGTTGCAGTAGATACTCCGGGCGCCGTCGTCCATATAGAAGAGGCCGACGAGGCCGTATTTTGGAAAGACCTCTTTCATGATCTTCTGGCCGAGGGAACCGTCCAAGACATTAATAAGCTGTGTCCGGTTTTTGAAGAGATAGGGAAGATCGAAGATCTTGACCTCGGGGACCACCTTGGTCACGAAAGAGAGGGCCGCCTTGCCCATCTGGATCGTTCCCATCTGAAGTCCCATAATGATGTCATCCGTCCGTCCCAACTGGCCGCTGGGATAGACCTTCACCTCTACCTGACCGTTGGTGTATTTTTTCACCATTTTCGCAAAGAACTCAAAGGTCTTGGGGTGGGGGTGAGCCTTGCTGAGCAGACACGCGAGCTTGATTTCGTATTTTGCCTTTGCCATGGCGTTGGAGCTCATGAAGACTGAGAAGACTGCCACGAAGGCAAAAATGGCAACGGTTAAAACGGTAATCTTTCTACTTTTCAACATTACTTCCCTCCTTGGTTTTTTAGCGTTTTTGAAACTAAAGAATAAGTCACCTCCCTTCACCGATTTTTCATGTCACGACTTGGCTGGTTTGTAGCCAAGCTTTTCTGAAATTCTCATGGCCGTCTTCATAACGAGGGATTTCAGGCTTTTCTCGATGGCCTCTTTTGTGATACGGAGGGCCGGACCCGAGATGCTGATGGCTGCGATGGCCTCTCCCATGGCGTTGCGGATGGGGGCCGCCACGCACCGGATTCCTACCTCATTTTCCTCGTCATCGATGCTGTATCCCTGTTCTCGAATCTGTTTGAGATGTTTAGAGAGTTGGGCTTTGTCTGTAATGGTATTTTCCGTTCGCTGGGGGAGCCCCCTGGCCTGGATGATGGCTTCTACCCTTTCTTCCGGGAGTTCGGAGAGGAGAATCTTCCCGACAGCGCAGCAGTGGGCGGGGCTGCGGTGTCCCACCTTGGAGGCCATCTGGAGCCCGTTCTGGGCCTCATAGGGCTCGAATTTCTCGATGTAGAGAACCTCGTCCCGGTCGAGGATGACGAGATGCACCGTCTCTTTGATTTTATTGGAGAGTTCTTTGAGGATGGGGGTTGCGACCTCACGAAAATCGAGCTGCCTCAAGAGACGATTGGCCAACTCCAAATGCTTGAATCCCAAGGCGTAATACCGGGTCTTGGATTCCTGCCGCACAAAGTCAAAATAGGCAAGGGAATTGAGAAGGCGGTGACAGGTCCCTTTCGGGAGACCAAGCGTCATAGAGATTTGATGGAGACTGATTCCGTGTGAGTAGCTTCCCAGGAGATCCAGGAGCGCATTGACCCGTTCAATGGTTTGAACCATATTGCCGGGCCTTTTTCGGTATAAGGGATCTTTTTTCGCCATATTTATTCCTTATTATGAAATGTAAATTCGTATTAAGATATTATCACCACATATTCCCCTTGTCAAGGTCCCTTTTCTCACAGGTAGCATCGGGTTCCTTCCAGGTCGTAGGGAGAGAGCCAGCCGCAAAACCCAAAGCGTTCCGGCGTGGCGGGAGAGGAGAGGGAGAATGCGTGGCCATGTTTCAGATGGGTGAGATTGAAGGACTCCATGGCACTCAGGTGGCGTTCGGTGGCTTTGCACGCGCGTTTGAGGATCTTTTCCTCCCAGACGTTCCGCCAGTCGGGGACCTTTTCGTGGACCAGATCGGCGGCCAGCTTGAAGAATTCGTCCATAACCTTCGCGCCTTCCTTTTCGTATCTTTCACGCAACTGGAGGAATCCCGTTACGGCCAGGTCTCGGCGTTTGAAGGCGGCCTCTGCGTCGTTGGCGTAGACTCGCCCCTCCGCGTCGGCAAGGGAGGCGTGCCGGTAGTAGATCTCCTTGTCGGCGAGAATCTCGAAAGGGAAGGAGAGGACATGGTCTCCTGCCTCAGGGAGCCCCGCGTTCTGCATGATGACGAGGAGCTTAAGGTTGCCGTCCTCGTTGACGAGACGATGGATGATGCCGGGCGTGTACCAGAGCAGGGTTCCCGGCTGAAGGGGGACCTCCCGGTAGCCCTCGTAGCCCAGAATCTGGACGTGGCCATGACCTTCCAGAACGGCGTAAGATTCCGTGCAGGCGAAGTGCATGTGGGGACATCCACCGGCGAGCCCGTCAGGTGCCTTGGTGGTGTAAACTCTTAAATAGCTGATACCGATGGCCCCGGAGATGGGGGCGGTTTCGATTCCTTTATTCATTCGTTTTCTCCCTTCTCTTCGCAGAAAAATTCATCCGTATGTTTCCAGGCCGGGATTCCTACGATGATGGCCTTGAAATCTCCGTATCCTCGGTGGGGGGTTCCCGGTTCAATCACGATGGTGGTCCCAGGCCGAAGCTCCACTACGTCATCCCCCAATTCCATAAACCCTTTTCCTTCCAGGATGTAATAGTATTCCGTGCACTCCTTGTGATAGTGCTTTGTGGAGTCCATGATATGGGTTACGTGGAGGTTAGCTACGGGGGTATCGGTGTATTGGATGATGCGTGTGGACTCCCCGCATGGGCAAGGGACCGTAATGGCTTCTTCGATGTTTTTAACAATATATCCTTTCTTTTTCATTACACGAGCTTCCTTATTTACGATTTCGTTCAAGGTCACATGAGGCGTTGACGCACGGTTTCCAGCCGTGATTCCATCCCGCTCTCCCCGGGCAGGACCCGCCGTACTCCGAAGAAGGGAAGCGTTGTCAGCCCCCGGGCTTCGGCGATCATTTGCATTTCCTCCATGAAGACCCCGGGACCCTCCTTCTCGGAGGTGTCCGCATCGATCCCGAGCATGGTGCCCTTTCCCTTGGTGACCTCCACGCCGCAAGAGGGGCTGGGATTCATCCCGATGATGCCGAGAACCTGATGGCCGTTTTTCAGATACTCCTCTACCTGGTCGATGACCCCCGCGGCCAGGTTCCGGAAACAGCGCCGGAGTTCGAACTCCTCCAACTCCCCATAGAGGTGTTTTTCCAACCCCAGGCAGAGGAACTCCGGACAGGGCATCTGGACGATTCCAACGCCGCATTCCAGGAGGGTCTGGATGAGGGGAACGGTGGCGCCTTCGTAGGCGCATCCCCCAGGGAACCGTGGGTTACAGTTGAGGAAACAGTGGGCGAGAAAGACGACACGGCGTTGTCTCCGGTCGCTGAGAAAGACGTAGCCGAGCCGAAAGGCGTCGGCAAAGCTTCCTTCGAAGGCAATCTCACCCGTGGCCCACAGGGCGACGAAGAATTCCAGGTCACCATTTAAAATTTTTTCCAGGACCTCCGGTGTGCAGGAAAGGGTGATCTGGGGAGTGAGTGTTTCCGAGGGCACGAAGCTCCCTTCCACGACCTTCCAGAATTCCTCTTCCTCTCCCACGCGCCACCGGATGACACGTTGCCACTTCCGGGTCGCCAGGGGTGAATGGGATCTTTCGTTGCCCCGTTTTCTCAGGGCCTCCAGGAGATCGGTCACGGAACGTTTTGACTTCATAAACCGGGTTCCTCCAAGATACGGTCGTTTTTCAAGGTCAAATCGAGCCCCGCTCCCCGAGTGGCGGGTAGGGCCAGGCGGGTATAAAGGGTGAGGAATCCCCGTTTCACCCTTGGTGCCGGGGGACGCCACGATTTTTTCCGTCGGCTCATTTCCTCCGGATTCACCTTCAGATCCAGCGATCGGTTCGAGATATCGATGGCGATGACATCGCCGTCTTGAACGAGGGCAAGGGGCCCTCCCAGCGCCGCCTCCGGCGTGATCTGACAGATGAAGGGCCCTTGGGCGAAACCGGAGATCTTTCCGTCCGTGACGAGGGCGCAATCCCTTTCCAATCCTAAGGCCTTCATGTAGCCGATGACTTTGAAGACCTCGGTCAATCCGGGCCCCCCCTGCGGACCCTCGTATCTCACGACGACTACATCTCCCTTGTGAACCTTTCCCTCTTTGAGGCCCTCGATGGCTGCTTCCTGCCCGTCGAAGACGACGGCAGGGCCCTCGTGGGTCCGCATCTCCGGAGGGATGACCGTGGGCCGAATCACAGCGCTGTCACAGAGGGATCCCTGAAGCACGGCCAGGCCGTTTTCGGCAATGGGGTGGTCGAGGTCCCGGATGACGGGAGATCGGAGAGGAGGGACTTTGCTTAGGTTTTCACCGAGGGTTCGGCCCATTACTGTTGGGACGGATACGTCGAGCCGGTCTTCGATGGTTTTCATGACGGCGGGGACTCCTCCCGCCTCGTCGAAATCCCGCAGTGTGTAGGGACCACTGGGACGGACATCCGTGATACAGGGGGTTTCCCTTCCGAGGGCTTCCATGAGGGCGAGATTGATCTCGCCTTCCATGCCGAGCTCGTAGGCGAGGGCCAATAAGTGAACGATGGCGTTGGTTGATCCCCCGATGGCGTGCAGGACGTGGATGGCGTTTTTCAGGCCCTTGGCCGTGAGGATGTCCGTGGCCTTTAGGCCCTCTTCCCAGAGGCGGACGATTTGCCGTCCCGACTCCTTAGCGATCCAGAGACGCCTTGCAGAGGTCGCCAGGGCCGTCCCCCCGCCCGGAAGAGTCAGACCCAAGGCCTCAGAGAGACACTGCATCGTGTTGGCTGTTCCCAGGAGGGCGCAGGAACCCGCCCCCGGACAAGCGTGGTCTTCCAGCGCTCGTAGGTCCTCTGGCGACACCCGTGGGACTCCCGCACCGAAGGCCCAGCATTCCCGGTCGATGCTCGTGGTGTCCAGATCCTCCCTGTCGTATCGGCCTGCGTCCATGGGGCCGCCGGGAACGAGGATGGCGGGGATCCCCAAGCGGGCCGCCGCCAGGAGATGAGCGGGAACGTTCTTATCACAGGAAGAGATGAGCACCAGGGCGTCGAAAAGGTGGAGGTGTGTGGAAGCCTCGACGGCCGCCGCGATGATGTCACGGGTAGGGGTGTCGTAGCGAATGCCGTGCCGCCCCACGTCCATGGGACACATGGCGAAGCTGTTGAATTCGAAAGGGGTCCCTCCCGCCTGCCAGACCCCCGCCTTCACGGCATCGGCTACTGCGCGCAGATGGATATGTCCCGGGCTGGTCTCTCCCCAGGTATTGGCGATGCCGATGCGGGGACGTTTTAAATCCTCCGAGGTATAGCCCATGGCCCGTTGGAGGGCGCGGGCCCGGGCGTTCTCCGGCAGTTGAAGGAATTCGACGTTTTTGCTTTTTCTTTTCACGAAACGTCCTTAGGACTTCTTTTTCCGGATTCGTTTAAGCTCTTCTTTGTAGAAAGAGTCATAAAAGGCGCATCCCACCTTTCCCTGGCCACGCAGCAGTGACGCGCATCCCCCGCAGATCTTGCAGTAACGGATCTCATCGGTTTTTCCATTGAGGATCTTTCGCGGGAAAAAGGGATCCGCCAGGCTCTGACGCCCCACCCCAACCATGTCGACATAACCCCTTTCAATGTTCCGTTCGGCGAGGGTCACAAAATCTTTCCTTCCTGTCACGGCCTCTTTCAGGTCATTGGCACCGTTTCGAAGATAGCTATAGGCGGAGCCGATAACGGGGATCTTTACGGTTTCTTTGACCTTCTTCGTCCAGGCCATGTGACGAAACACCCCTTCCGGACAGTGGTTCGTGGGGCGGGTGATCTGGGGGGTCATGACGGGAATGCCGGCGGAGACGTTGATGAAATGGTAACCCATCTCCTCGATCATTCTCATGAGGGTGAGGGGTTCCGTGTCGTCCTCCGCCACCTCGTCGGGCCCGGTGGTCCCGAATCCCCCGATAATGCCTTCATAGAAAGAGACCCGGGTGCCGAGGAGGAAATCGGGATCGTTTACGGCCTTCTGGATGGCCTGGGTCGTCTCTACGAAGAAACGTGTCCTGTTCTCGAAGCTACCTCCGTAACGTCCCTCCCGGGTGTTGGCGGGACGGAGTAACTGTCCCAGGAGATACCCGTGGCACATCTTGAAATCGATGCCGTCCGCCCCTGCCTCATAAGCGATCCGAGCGGCGGTGGCGAATTGTTCCTTAATCTCTTCAAGGTCGTCGTCCGTCAGGACATAGACGCCGGGATCTCCTGTGGGATAGGGGGAAACCACCCTGGAAAAGGTCCCGTTACTGATGTTTCCTGAATGATTGATCTGGAAGATGATGAGGGTCTCATCGTCGATGGCGCGGATGCTCTCAACCAGCTTCCCGAGGCCCTCCCGGTTTTTCTCGGCGATCCCCAGCTGGTTTTTCCGGGCGCGGCTTTCGTAGGCGACGGTGAGGGCCTCGAACGTGAGGATTCCCCATTCACCTTCAGCGAGCCGCCTGTAGCGCTCAAAGGTCAGGTCGGTGGGGTTCCCGTCGGCATCCGCGTTGTTGCACTCCATGGGCTGGGCCACGATGCGGTTTGGGGCAGCCTTGTTTCCTATTTTTAGGGGAGTTGAGAGGGATACTGACATGATCATTCTCCATGTGTAATTTCGTATTATGATATATTGTCTCGTTATATGATATTTTACAAAATCTTGCCGGAATGTCAAGTAACGAGATTTCCTACAGACGTCTTAGGTGAAATCCCCCGTCTACATTGAAGACTTCCCCTGTGGAAAAGGGGAAATAGTCCAAGGCGATGGCCGCAACCGCTTTCCCGATGTCCTCCGGGGTTCCCCATCTGCGGATGGGGGTCAAGCCGTCGGCGATGAGTTTGTCGTAGTGCTCTTTGACCACTTTTGTCATGTCGGTGGCGATGATGCCGGGCCGTATCTCATGAACTTGGATGCCGACCTCGGCCAGCCGGACGGCAAAGAGCATCGTCGTCATTGAGATTCCCGCCTTTGAGAGGCAATATTCCCCCCGGTTTGGCGAGGCGGTATAGGCACTGAGGGAAGAAATGTTGATGATTTTGGGGGTCCGTTCGGGATATTGCTTTTTTTGCTCAATCATCCAATTGGCTACGAGCTGAGAGAGGAAAAAGGTCCCCTTGAGATTGATGCGGATCAGGCGGTCGAAACTCTCTTCGGTGGTTTTCAGGATATCCTCCCTGACGAGCGGGCTGACACCGGCGTTGTTGACGAGGATGTCAAGTCTTCCGAACTGTTCTCTGACTGTCGATAGGAGGCGCTCCCGATCTTCGGCGACCGATACATCGGCCTGCACGTAAAGGGCCTCGGCCCCCGTGTCACGGACGGTCTGGACGGCCTCCGCCGCCTCGGCTTCAGGGACGGTGGCGTTCAGGACGATTCTGAATCCTTCCCGGGCAAGGTTGATGGCGATTCCTAACCCGATTCCCCTTCGTGACCCGGTCACGAGGGCCACGTCCTCTCTCTTCTTTACGTTCATGTGATCCTCCTTGATATTATTCGGGGCGGATGATGATCTTGCCCGTTTTTTCTTCCCGTTCCGATAGGATTTCAAAGGCTTTCTGGAGCCTCTTTAGAGAAAGGGTGTGGGTGATGAGGGATCCGAAGACATGGGGGTGAGAATTCAGGAGTCGCATCGCCGCGGGAAAATCCCAGCAATAGCCTTGAGAACCGCGGACGGATAACTCCTTTTGTATGATGATATTGGCATCGATTCCTTTCGCGTTCCCCTCATGGAGACCCAGAAGCACCGCCGTTCCTCCCTTCTTCAGTGTCGAAAGGGATACCCTTAGAGCGGTCTCGCTTCCCGTGGCCTCGAAGACCCCGTTTGCTCCCTGTCCATCCGTGTTATCGAGGATGCGTGCCCGTATCTCCTCGGGTGCGACTATTCGGCTGTTCCAAACATCCATGGCGCCGAGTTCCCGAGCCATATCGAGACGCGTTGAACGATGTCCTACCATGAAGATACGGTCGGTCAGGGTCACTTGGAGGGCGGCCGTTAGCAAAAGGCCAATGGGGCCGTCTCCGAAGATGCAGACAGGATCCCCTGTCTTCAACCCCGCCTTGCCAATGGCGTGAAGGACCACCGCGAGGGGCTCGGCAAGGGCTGCCAGATCGGGATCGACGCCGTCCGGGACGGGATGCAACCATCGTTCCCGCGCCATAAAGAATTGTGCGAATCCCCCCTGGCCCTCCCGGTAGTGAAAGGTGATGTTTTCGCAGAGGTGATACCGACCTCTCAGGCAGGCCACGCACCTTCCACAGGAGATAACCGGTTCCACGACGACGAGATCGCCTTCCTGCAACCCGCGAATCTCGTCCCCCGTTTCCACAACAGTCCCAGAAATCTCGTGGCCTATGGCTGAGGGGAGAGAGACAAAGGGATGCCGGTCGTGGAAGACGTGGAGGTCGCTCCCGCAAATGGCGCAGGCCTCCACCTTCAAAAGGACCTCGTCTCCGGCCGGACGGGGTATCTCTCTCGAAACGAATTCAACGGTTCGTAGATGGGTTACCATTGCCATGACAGTGTTTCTTAGTCTTGCCACTATTTCCTTGACACCCCGTAATATTCTGTATTATGATATTATATATCGTATTACGATATTATTCTTTTCATATCACACCATCGAGGAGGATGTCAAACAGCCTCATGAACTTTTACAAAACTCTCTTGAAGCCTCTTCTCTTTCGTTTTGACCCTGAATGGATTCATGACCGCCTCATCGGTTGGGGTGGAGTAATGGAACATTTCCCACCGCTGTTGAAAGTAATGAGTAGATTCTATGGGTTTACCGATCCCCGTCTCGAAACACGCCTGTTGGGAGTCCGTTTTCCCAATCCCGTGGGACTGGCGGCGGGATTCGACAAGAACGGGCGGATCGTCCCTTTTCTCGCTGCCTTGGGCTTCGGTTTCATTGAGATCGGTTCTGTTTCCTTCGATCCGTCGGAGGGGAATCCCAAGCCCCGCCTCTTTCGACTCCCGTTGGATGAAGCGGTGGTGGTGCATTATGGGTTGCCGAACGAGGGGGCCCTGCGGATCCATGCCAGACTTCGTCGGGTCTATCCGGAGGTTCCCGTGCCTCTCGGGGTCAATCTGGTTAACACCAATCGGGGGCCGGAGCGCCTTCCCCGTTCCTATGGGGAAATCGTCGATGACTACGTCCAATCCGCCCGGCTCCTGAAGGACACGGCTGACTATCTCTGTCTCAACCTGAGCTGTCCCAACACGGAGGCAGGCAAGGATTTTTTCCTCCAAAAAGATCCCATGCGCGACCTCCTCTCTGCCATGGAGGAGATCCGCCTTCCCTGCCCCCTGTTTCTGAAGGTCTCCCCAGCCGGGGGTGTGGTTGGCATCGAGACACTGCTGGAGGTGGTGGATTCCTTTTCTATTGTGTCCGGTTTTGTCTTCAATCTCCCGAGGGGGAAACCGGATAATCTGAAGACTCCCGCCTGGGTGTGGGAAGCCTGGCCGGGGGCCGTGTCAGGGAGACCGGTGCGGGAGATAGCAAACTCATGGATTCGAGAGATGTATCGCCGGATGGACCGGAACCGATACGTCATCATCGGCACCGGCGGCATCTTCAGCGCGGAGGACGCCTACGAGAAGATCAAGCTGGGCGCCTCCCTTGTCCAGATACTGACCAGCCTTCCCTATGAGGGACCCGGCCTCGTGAAGCGAATCAACCGGGGGCTTGCCCGGCTTCTGGAACGGGACGGATTTCGTAGGCTTAGTGAGGCGATTGGAGCGGGAAACCCCGCCTGAAAAATCCCTTGAAATATGGCCGTATCTTGGCTATGGT
>JAOZMY010000024.1 GCA_029934085.1 bacterium
GTTAGCGGCGACGTTTGCCGTATATGTTGCAATTATTGCAGTTGTTTATGTGAACTCTCGGACGACGACGCGGCCGGTAGCGTCCCCTGTAATACTGTGGTGGCGGCGGGGCCGGATGATACGCCCCTCCATAATAATACTTCCTGGGTCTGTATCTGCAAGAAGGCCCATAATAGGGGTTGTCATACCAGTTTCTGTAGTAAGGGCGGTAATGGTAGTGATACACTGGCCCATAACCCCATGCGGGGCCATGGTGAATGATGGTGGTGGTTGAGCATCCTCCTCCATAGTATGGGACGACCGGGATTACCGGAACTGCGGGGACATACCCCGAACATGCGCCGCCGTAATAGCCGCCCCCATAACCATATCCGCTACTCATACCAAACCCGAGCCAAAAGCTATCTGAATATCCTGAACGTGGGAGTAATAATACGCTGACGAGGAGAAGTGTTAAGATTAAATATTTCCTCATAGTCCTCACCCCTTTTATCTTCTATTGATAATTTATAGCATCTATTTATTAAGACGTCAAGAAAAGGGAAATATTCAAAAATGTTCTGTTATTCTTGCCAAATGTGGGGCTACTTCGTACAAGCCTACAGGTTATGTTGAACGGGCATGGGGCTGTATGATAGGTAAGTGGCTGGCGGTAACACTTAGAATTCCAGGTGGCACGTGAAAAATCTGTTTGATTTATGGGAAGAGATTTTCACGCGGGGATGGCGGCCCTGGTTGGTGCTGTTCCTCCTTGGATGTCTTTTCTATTTACCAGGTATCACGCGCTTGCCCCCAACCGATCGGGACGAGGCTCGGTTCGCTCAGGCAAGCCGTCAGATGCTTGAATCCGGGAATTTTGTCGATATCCGTTTCCAAAATAGGCCAAGATACAAGAAACCCATTGGAATCTATTGGCTCCAGGCGGCGTCGGTGAAGGTTTTTGGTGACCCTGAAGACCCTAAAATCTGGCCGTACCGGATTCCGTCTTTCTTGGGAGCACTATTGAGTGTTCTTATCACGTTCTACCTTGGGAGGAGGTTTTTTGGCCCAAGAGCTGGATTCCTGTCCGCATTGCTGTTGGGAAGCAGTGTTCTCTTGCACGTGGAGGCTACTCTCGCCACAACAGACGGCTTTTTGCTCTTAACGATTACGGCCATGATGACTATGCTCGGCATTATTTACGTTGAAGGCAGGTCTTTAAACGCCGCGAGTTGGGGATTTTGGCTGTTTTGTGGGATGGGAGTGCTGCTTAAGGGGCCGGTCCCACTTCTTGTGGCTTTTCTCACGGTAGCGGTCTTGTGTTTATCCGACAGGAGCCTAAACCTTGTCCGTCGTTTGCACCCCCTCCGAGGGGTGATTCTGTTTTTTATTGTGGTGTTCCCATGGTTTTGGGCCATTCATAAAACCACCGGAGGCATGTTTATTCGGAAGGCTATCACGGGGGACCTACTCCCCAAACTCCTGGGAGGGCACGAGTCCCACGGAGCCCCTCCCGGGCTTTATCTCGCTTTGATCTCCGTTCTCTTTTGGCCCGGTATTTTAATCCTCATCGGCGCGTTGAAAAAAGGATGGCGGTCAAAAGGCAACCGTGCAGTTCGCTTCCTTTTGGCCTGGGCAATTCCTACCTGGCTGGCTTTCGAGCTGATCCCCACGAAGTTGCCCCATTATATCCTTCCTGTTTTTCCCGCCATTTCTATCCTGGCCGGTTTTTACCTGGAGGGCATGACTCCGGCTCACGGGGAGAAGACGGGTTTTATCAGCACCCTATCAAGGTGGATCTTCATTGCCGTGACAGCAGGTATCTGCCTCGGAGGGTTGACGCTGGGAGTCTATTTTAATCATCGACCTTCCATTGCCGCGGTCGTGATGCTGATAGCCGGCGGGGGACTTGTCTGGTTGGTGATTTCCTCACGCAAACGGTCGTGGTCACATACGGTCATAGCAATCTGCCTGATAAGCGGGAGCTTGATTGTGATGCCCGTCTTCACGTTTGTGCTTCCTTCCGTCAAAGGCATTTGGTTGAGCCGAGAGGTTTTCAAAACCCTTGAAAGTTCCGCGGGGGATTCCAGGCCGATTCTTGCATCCGTTGGTTACCATGAGCCAAGCCTGGTGTTTCTTTTGGGGACACAAACCCGTATCGATTCCTTGGGGGAGGCTATCAAGGATATGGAGGGCAGAAAGATAACCCATGTTCTCGTCTCCGAAGATGAGCGAGAGATTCTTACACGGGAGGCTGAAAAACGCGGGATTAAGTTGCGTTTCATCAAACGAATCAGAGGGTTTAACTACTCTAAGGGTAGGTGGATGAACCTAAGTTTGTATTGGATAAGAGGTTAGAGGTTAGAGGTTAGAGGATAAAAAAGAGTAAAGCTTGAAGCCTCAAGCTGAAAGGGATAGTTCGCAAAGCATGAGGGAATTTCAGGCTTTTTTTACTTTTAATTTCCCGGGGTGAGCTTCTGTATCTTGGCGGTGGGCTTTGAGATCTGCCGCAACGGCATCAACCTTTTTATCGAGGGCGTCTATTTTCCGGCTGTTCTGCTCTACCTTCTTATCGAGGGCGTCTATTTTCCGGCTGTTCTGTTCCACCTTCTTATCAAGAACATCTATCTTCTGGCTATTTTCCTTTACTTTTTGGTGCAAGGCATCAATTTTAACCGTGTTGATCTCTATTTTTTCGTTTAATTGATCGAATCGAAGATCTATTTTTTTATCCAGTGCCGCATGACCCTCTAAAACAAGATCAAACTTATCCCGTATGTCTTCAAGCAGAATTTCAAGATGATCTTTTTGCACGATCTATACCCCTCTAATCTAAAAAATATGCCAAGACCTATTCATCCATTTACTACTTCTTCACTAAAGTTGTCAAGGTAAAGCGGAACCACTTTCTTTGTCCTTGGCAGGCAGGTGCGGAGAAAATATTTGACAGGACGCCGGCAGTATGCTAAACGGACGTTTAATCAAGGGGTTATATAAAGGAGGTTAAAGATTCGTACGTCCGAATTTACCTATAAAAACATTCTGTCGAAAAGCGCCGAGATCTTTGCCCTCAAGGGTTATGAAAAGGCCTCCATGAGGGAAATCGCGGGAGCAGTGGGTGTCAGCCTTGCCGCGCCTTATTATTATTTCAAGAATAAGGAGACTATCCTCTTCGAAATCCAGAAGAAGGGTTTTGAATTTCTCGTCCAGAATCTGAAAACGGTCGTGGCGAGCGATAAATCCCCCAAGGAGAAGGTCCGGATCTTCGTGGAGAATCACGTTCGCTATTTTTTGAACAACCGGAACGAGATGAAGGTAATCATCCACGAGTACGACGTGCTGAGCAAGGAATACCAAAGCCAGATCTCCCGCATCAAAACCGAATATACCCATCTGGCAGAAGGTATCCTGAAAGACTATTTCAAAGAAAAAGGCATCAAGGATTGTAACAGCCTCTACGCCATCATGACCCTGTTCGGCATGATGAATTGGCTATACACATGGTTTCACCCTGGCAGAAAAGGAAACCATAAAATGGAAGAATTGATCGATGTGATTTTGAATATCTTTTTCGATGGGATTCACCACTGGGAAAAGGGCTGAATATTCCCTTCGTAAGCATAATCCACTTTTTCGGCAGGTGCGATTAAAAAACCTTGTAAGAAGATATTTTTTGTGCTAATGGACAAATTCGTTTAAACAAGGAGGAAACACGATGTACAATTGGGATTTGGCTTTCAAGATTTTTATTTTTGGATTCGTGGGTGTCTTTATATGCCTGACCGTCCTGATGTTTTCCATACAGATCTGCGGCGCTATTTTAAAGGGGTCCAAAAACAAAAAGTCCTAACGGATTCCATCCCTGAAGAGTCTTTTCAAAGGAGAATGTCATGGATGTATTTTCACTAAATTCTCTGCTTTTAAAAACCGGGATTTTTCATCTGACGGTGGGCCATTTGGTTATGTGGGCCATCGGTTTTTTGTTTATCTATCTCGGTATCAAAAAGGATTTTGAGCCCCTTTTGCTGGTCCCTATCGGTTTCGGCATCTTCATTGTAAATCTTCCCTTGACTCCCCTCGCGGACAAAGGCGACCTTATATGGATTTTCTACCACTACGGTCTTGAATGGGAGGTTATTCCGCCCCTTATCTTTATGGGCGTGGGCGCGTTGACCGATTTTGGCCCGCTGATCGCCAATCCCAAGACGTTGCTATTGGGAGCGGCCGCCCAGTTCGGGGTTTACGTGACCTTTTTCGGGGCGATCGCCCTGGGATTTACCGTGAAGGAGGCGGCCTCCATCGGGATCATCGGCGGCGCGGATGGCCCCACCTGTATCTACCTGACGGCCAAGCTGGCCCCGCGTTTGCTGGGAGCAAACGCTATTGCCGCCTACTCCTACATGGCGATGGTGCCCCTCATTCAACCGCCGATCATGAGGCTCTTGACCTCCAAGAAAGAACGGCAGATTGTGATGAAACAGCTCCGGCCCGTTTCCAAGCTGGAAAAGATCCTGTTCCCCATGATCGCCACGCTGGTCATTTGTTTACTGGTTCCCGATTCCGCACCCCTGATGGCCATGCTGATGCTGGGAAATCTCTTCCGGGAGTGCGGGGTGGTGCAACGGCTATCCCACGCGGCTCAGAACGAACTGCTCAATATCGTCACGATTTTCTTGGGGATTGCCGTGGGGACGACCATGAAGGCGGAGACCTTTCTGAACCCACAACCCATTTTCATCTTTATTTTAGGGCTCATCGCCTTTTCGTTCAGCACAATGGGTGGACTGCTTCTCGCCAAGTTCTTCAACCTGTTTCTCAAGGATAAGATTAATCCCCTGATCGGTTCGGCCGGGGTCTCAGCCGTGCCTATGGCGGCCAGGGTCACGCAGCGCGTGGGTCAACAGGAAAACCCGAGGAACTTCCTTCTGATGCACGCCATGGGTCCGAATGTGGCCGGAGTCATCGGGACAGCAACGGCAGCGGGGATGTTTTTAGCGTTTCTTAAATAAAGCTTGACATTAGGAATGTTTACGAATAAAAGGGTGGTGGTAGGCCACTCTTTTATTTTATCAAGGAGGAAAAGATGAAAGCGAAAAATCCGGTTAAAATAACCGACACGACCCTGCGCGATGGACACCAGTCCATCTTCGCCACGCGCATGCGCACGGAAGACATGATCCCTATCGCGGAAAAGATCGACCAGATGGGCTATCACTCCGTGGAGATGTGGGGAGGTGCCACTTTCGACGTGATGCACCGTTTCCTGGGAGAAGATCCCTGGGAGCGAATTCGAACTCTGAAGAAATACATGCCGAATACCCCCTTCCAGATGCTTTTACGGGGACAAAACCTGGTGGGCTATAGAAACTACCCGGATGACGTGGTAGAGGCCTTTGTCCAGGCAGCCTGCGACGCGGGAATCGATATCTTTCGAGTCTTCGATTCCGTGAACGACGAGCGCAATTTCGAGACCAGTTTCAAGGTAATCAAGAAGAATGGGAAGCACATCCAGGGAACGGTTTGCTATTCCCTGACCGAGCGGCGGCTTGGCGGTCCCATTTACAACATCGACTACTTCGTGAACAAGGCCCTGAAAATCCAGGAGATGGGAGCCGACTCCATCTGTGTGAAGGACCAGGCGGGACTGATCTCTCCCTACGATGCCTATGAACTTATCAAGGCCTTGAAAGAAAAGCTGGATGTTCCCGTGCAGCTCCACACCCATTTCACCAGCGGGATGGGGGCCCTCTCCCTCCTGAAGGCAGTGGAGGCGGGAGTGGACGTCATCGACCTGGCCACAGCCCCGTTCGGCATGCGGACGTCCGAACCCGCCGTGGAACCTTTTATCGTGGCCCTGCAAGACACGGGGCGGGATCCGGGGCTCGACCTCAACAAGGTGTTCGAGATCGGGGAGTACCTCGAGACGATTATCCCGAAATACAAACGCTACGCAGACCAGACCCGTTTTTCGGTCATCGATACCACGGTGCTCGTGCACCAGATCCCGGGCGGTATGACCACGAACCTCGTCAGCCAGCTCAAGCAGGCCAAGGCGCTCCACCGCCTTCCCGAGGTGCACAAGGAGGTGGCCCAGGTGCGGAAAGAACTGGGGTCTCCTCCCCTGGTCACCCCATCCAGCCAGTTGGTTGGGGCCCAGGCGGTGATGAATGTCCTGTTCGGCCGCTACAAGATGATCACCAATCAGACGAAGGACTACGTTTATGGTCTGTATGGAAAGCCCCCGGCCCCCATCGACCCGGAAATTCAGAAGATTGTCCTGAAAGGATATCCACGGGGTGAAACCCCCATTACGGGCCGTGCGGCGGATCTCCTGGAACCGGAGCTGGAAAAGGCAAAAGAGGCAACGAAGGACATTGCGAAGTCGCTGGAAGATGTGCTCATCTATGCCCTCTTCCCCAACTCCGGACTCCAATTCCTCAAATGGAAATACGGGATCGAACCCATGCCGGACAGCGTGAAGCCCATCACTCTTGAAGATGTCCAGAAAGAAGAGGAGCTCATGCAACTGGCGAGAGAGGGCAAACTGATCCGGAAGGAAGACTGCCCGCAGGCTTAGATGTAAAGAGTAACGACTCTCCGGGGGCGGGCGTGTTTTCGCAAAAAGCACACCTGCCCCCTCGTTTTAAAACACTCCAAGATCCATGGAACATCCCGGGAAATCAGTGGATCTTGCTTGAAAAAAGCCTCTGGAAAGGCTACATTTAAAAAAGAATAATGCTCTTTTCCGGACTTGTGAGGGGAGGAAACAATGGTTTCCATCGGAGTTGATATTGGATCGGTAAGTACGGATGTCGTTGTAGTCGATGGTGACGGCAATGTCCTTTTGGATCGTTATATCAGAAATTTCGGAAAACCTATCCAAACCGCTTTGAACGCCCTGACCGAGCTGGTTCAGACCTATGGGGAGGGTGCCATTGAAGCGGTGGCCTTTACGGGGACGGGCGGAAAGCTGATGGCACGACTCTGCGGAGGCTTTTTCGCCAACGAAATCATCGCTCAGACCAAGGCGGTAACGAGATTTTATCCCCAAGCCAGGACTATCATGGACGTGGGGGGGGAAGATTCGAAGCTCATCCATCTGGAAGAAGAGGGTGGGCTGATAAAGATTCGCGACTTTTCCATGAATACCCTCTGCGCGGCCGGGACCGGTTCCTTCCTCGACCAGCAGGCGACCCGGCTGGGTTACAAGATCGAGGAGCTGGGCGAGATTGCCTTGCAATCGAAGAACCCGCCTCGAATCGCGGGCCGTTGCAGTGTCTTCGCCAAATCCGACATGATTCACCTCCAGCAGATCGCCACGCCGGATGAGGATATCCTGGCCGGACTTTGCTATGCCCTTGCGAGAAACTTTAAGAGTAGCATCGGTAAAGGGGAAGAATTCAAACGTCCCGTGGTCTTTCAAGGCGGCGTGGCGGCGAACGTGGCGATGAGAAAGGCTTTCAAGGACGTGCTTTCTCTCGAGGAGGGAGAGCTGATTGTTCCGGAACACTTTACCGCCATGGGAGCCATCGGGTCGGTCTTACAGGCCAGGGAAGAAGGAATCAAAACCGGCCCGCCGAACCTCGAGGCCGTCCGACAATACCTCTCAAAGATCGAGAGAGACGACAAACCCATGGAACCGTTGGCTCTTTCCCCTGGACATGAAAGGGAGGAGTCACCAAACGCAAAGACCTCAGGGGAGAAGATCCGCGGATACCTCGGCATCGACGTGGGCTCCATCAGCACGAATCTCGTAGTCCTGGACGAGGAGATGAACCTCGTAACGAAACGCTACCTGATGACCGCCGGGAAACCGATCGAGGCGGTGCGAACCGGCCTCAAATCGATCGGGGAAGAGCTGGGAGACGGTGTGGAGATCCTGGGAGTGGCTACGACGGGCTCGGGTCGATACTTGATCGGGGATTTCGTGGGTGCCGATGTGGTTCGAAACGAGATTACCGCTCAGGCGACGGCGGCCGTGCACATCGACCCCAAGGTGGATACCATCTTCGAGATTGGCGGACAGGATTCCAAATATATCAGTATCGACGACGGGGTGGTCGTCGATTTCGAGATGAATAAGTCGTGCGCGGCGGGAACGGGCTCCTTTCTGGAAGAGCAGGCGGAACGCCTGGGAATTTCCATTAAGGAGGAGTTCAGCAACCTGGCCCTTGGCGCCCAGCGTCCCGTGAGGATGGGGGAACGCTGCACCGTCTTCATCGAATCGGACCTGGTGCACCATCAGCAGAAGGGGGCCCAGACGGACGATTTAGTAGCGGGGTTGTCCTATTCCATCGTTTTGAACTACCTGAACCGGGTGGTGGGTGATCGGCGTATCGGGGAAAATATCTTCTTTCAAGGGGGAACCGCGTTCAATAAGGGTGTCGTGGCTGCGTTCGAGAAGATCCTTGGACGCCCCATCACGGTGCCGCCCAACCATGATGTAACGGGGGCCATCGGGGCGGCCATCCTGGCAAAGGAGTATATGACCCAACATCCGGGCCGCTCCAACTTCAAGGGTTTCGATCTGTCGGAACGGTCCTACACCATCAAGACCTTCGAGTGTAAGGGTTGTGACAACCGGTGCCTCATCCGCCAGGTGAGCATCGAGAATGAGCCCCCTCTCTTCTACGGAAGCCGCTGCGAGAAATACGATGTGGTCAAGAAAAAGAAACGCGTGGATCTCCCAAACCTCTTCGAAGAGCGTGAAGCCTATCTCCTGGAGGAATACGATGGGGATCCCGAAGATCCCTCCCGGCCGGATGTCATAGGGATTCCAAGGCTACTGTTCTTCCACGAATACTTTCCGTTCTGGATCCGGTTCTTCAAGGAGCTCGGCTTCACGCCGATGATCTCGGCTCCCACGCGACGGGACCTGATCCGGAAGGGTGTCGAATCGGTCGTGGCGGAGACCTGTTTTCCCGTGAAGGTGGCCCACGGTCACGTGATCGATCTGTTGGAAAAGGGAGTGTCCAATCTCTTCCTTCCAAGCATCATCGATCAGCCTCCGCTGGTCAAGGACGCGGTCAACAGCTTCAACTGTCCCTACGCCCAGACACTCCCCTATACCTTCCCCTCCGCCATCGACTTTTCCAAGTATAAGGTCCGCCTTCTCAACCCGGTGATTCGGTTTGGACAGGGGGAGAAGGTTTTGAAGAGGGACCTGAACCAATTCGGAAAGATGTTGGGAATTCCCTGGTCGAAGGTCTCATCGGCCTATCAAACGGCCTGGCAGGTCCAGCAGAGGTTCTATGACAAACTCCTTGAAAGGGGTCGGGAGATCCTGGAAGATTTGGAACGAAAGGGAGACACGGGTATCGTCATCGTGGGACGCCCCTACAATACCTGTGACAGCGGCGTGAACCTAAATCTCCCAAAGAAACTCCTCGATCTGGAGGTCCTTCCGATACCCATGGATTTCTTCCGCCTGGACGATCTTCCCACCACGGAGGGCGTGCGGGACATCTATTGGAAGTACGGTCAGAAGATCCTGGCCATGGCAAAGAAGCTCAAGGAATACAAGAATCTCTATTCCCTCTACATTACCAATTTCGGGTGCGGTCCCGACTCTTTCATCAGCCACTTCTACCGGGAAGAGAGTAAGGGGAAGCCTTACCTACAACTCGAAATCGACGAGCACAGCGCGGACGCGGGGGCCATCACCCGGTGTGAGGCCTTCCTGGACAGCCTGAGAAACGTGAAGGAAAAGAGGGAAATCAAAGAGCTGCGCCGCGCTACGGAAACCAGGCCCAGAAAAGTGGCCTTGGGACTGGCAGACCGAGTTATCTATATCCCCCACATGGCGGACCATGCCTATGCCTTCGCGGCGGCGTTTGAGGCATGCGGCCTGAAGGCGGATGTCTTCCCGGAATCGACGGAAGAGACACTGGAATATGGGAGAAAATACACGACAGGGAAAGAGTGTTTCCCCTGTATCGTGACCACGGGAGACCTGATCAGGATTACAAAAAAACCGGACTTCGACCCCAAAAAGGTCGCCATCTTCTTCCCGTCGGGGAGTGGCCCTTGCCGTTATGGGCAGTATCACCGCTTTCAACGGCTTCTCCTCGACCAATTAGGTTATAACGATCTCCCGATTTTTGCCCCCGAGCAAGACGAGTCCCTCTATGACGACGTGGCCGCCCTGGGGAAAAAGTTCCGTCGACTGGCCTGGCAGGGGATCGTGGCGGTGGATTTGCTGTATAAGATGCTCCACGAAACGCGGCCTTATGAGGTGGAAAAAGGGGCCACCGACAGGATCTACAAGAAGTGTCTGGAAAGGATATGCGACGATATCCGGAACGAACGGAACCTCATCGAAACCTTTGACGCCATCATCGAGGAGTTCAAAACCATCGAGGTGGACCGATCGAACCCCAAACCCCTTATCGGCATCGTGGGGGAGATCTTCGTGCGCCTGAACCGTTTCAGTAACGAGGACGTCATCCGAAAGGTGGAGGCCCTGGGCGGAGAGGTATGGCTCTCCCCACTGTCTGAATGGGTTTATTACACGAATTTCACGGCGCGCATGCGGAATTCCCTGAGAAAGAAATGGTTGAGCAACCTGAAGTTGTCCATCGTCGAGCATTTTCAGAAAAAGGACGAGGAGATGCTCATGAACTTCCTCTCGAAATACCTCCGAAACTCCCACGAGCCGGAAACCGAGGAGATCATCGAAAAAGCAACCCCCTATCTCCACCCTTCCTTCGAGGGAGAAGCGATTCTGAGCGTGGGGAAGGCCATCGATTTGAAGGAAAAGGGCGCAAGTGGTATTATCAATATCATGCCATTTACCTGTATGCCCGGAACCATCGTCAGCGCGATCCTCAAACGGTTCAGAGAGGAACACCAGCACTTTCCCATCCTCAACATGGCCTATGACGGACAGGAGCAGACCAACACCTTGACACGCCTGGAGGCTTTCATGTATCAGGCGAAGGAATATCAACAACAAAAACAACACCCACAAACATAGGAAAGGTGGATTCCATGTCGAAAAAGTTAGCCCTGGTCCTTTGTTTCTTTTTTATGGTTCCTCTCTTTACCGGTTGCGGCGAATCGCTGATGTTCTGGAAAAATAAGAAAAAAGAGGTGGAGCTCGTCAACAAAAAGCTCCCCCCCTTCGAGAAGCTCTTCAACCGAACCATCGAGATGTACAACTCCCAGCAATACAAGGACGCTATCCAGGCCTTCCTCTTCCTGCGGGAAAACTATCCGCAAAAGGCGGAATATCAGTCACGGATCACCCTTTACATCGCGGACAGCCATTACAAATTGGAAGAGTATCCTGCCGCTATCGCCAATTACGAAGAGTTCATCAAGCTCTATCCGACAAGTCCTGACCTTCCCTATGCCTATTTCCAGATCGGGATGTGCAATTACAAACAGCGGCGAACCTATGACCGTGACGCGACATTCGTGCGAAATGCCATCAAAAACTTCGAGAAGGTATTACAGATCTCCCCGCCAGGGGTCCTTGTCAACGAATCCATCAGAATGATCGCCCTCTGCCAGCGCGAGCTTGCCATGCACGAGTTCTACATCGCCGACTTCTATATGCGAACACACCATTACCAATCCGCGCTCTTGCGCTACGAAGACATCCTGAATAGATTCTTCAGCCTCAAAATCTATGATCGGGCTCACCTGGGAATCGCCAAGGCATACCTAAAGATGAAAGACAAAAACGCCGCCTTCCGCCACTTGAGCTATGTGGTAAAGAATTATCCAACCACGTCTTATGGGAAAGAGGCCTGGAAGATCCTACAAAAGGAGTTTCAGGTGGCCTCCGTCAACGACCTGCCCGATGTAACATTTCCCAGGAAGATGCCCGTGGAAATCGCGAAAACGGAAAAACCCGCCGAACCGCCTGTCAAGGAGAAAAAAGAAGAAACCCCGAAAGAGGTGAAACCTGCTCCAAAGAAAGAAACCGCACCCGAGCCACCCGCCAAGAAAGCAGAGGAAAAAGAGCTCGCTCAAAAGCCTCAAGTTTATATGCCGACGATCTCCAAGGTGGAGAAGAAACCTCCCGCCCCACCAAAACCGGTGAAGAAACCAGTTGAACCCCCACAAGTGGAAACCAAAACGGCCAAAGTGGCTCCCGCGCCTGAGAAGCTCCTGGAGAAGAAGGTGAAAGAAGAACCGGTCCCGGAAACAGCCAAAGCTCCTGCACCGAAACCGCCCGTGAAAACGGCAAAGGTGGAAGAGGAAAAGACCCCTCCGAAGCCCACGGTTGCGGAAAAACCCGCCACGCCACCTGCCAAAACCGTCTCACCAAAGCCTGAAACAGCAAAAGAGGCCCCACCGGAGAAGGTCGTAGAGAAAAAGCCTGTGAAGGAGGCCCCTTCGGCAGAGATCGCCGAAAAGAAAACGGTAAAAGCCACTCCAGAAAAGCCGGCTAAACCGGAAGAAGCAAAGAAAACAGAAACCCCAAAGAAACCGGCGCCTGTTGTCAAGAAGGAGGCTCCCGCCCCTCCCAAGGAACCCGTAAAAACATCGGTAAAGACGGAAAAGAAACCTGTTAAGTCCCCACAAAAGGAAACCAAAATTGCCAAGGCAGCCCCTGCACCTGAAAAGCTGCCGGAGAATGTGAAGAAGAAGGTCAAAACGGACCGGCTCCCGCCAAAAAAGGAAAAGAAGGGCGAAGGGGCATCGCTGGGACCCGTGGGTGCCATCGACACGCGCCTCCCCATCCATATCTCCTCGGATCACGTAGAGGCACAGCAGGGAAAGAATTCGGTCCGATTCTACGGAAACGTGGTTGTGAAACAGCGGGATGTGACCCTCAAGTGTGACGATCTGACGGCTTTTTACGCGGCCGGAGGAAAGGCCATCGACCGAATCATCGCTCACGGGAACGTATCCATCAAGCAACAGAACAAGAAGGTCACGTGTGGCAAAGCCATTTTCTACAACGCCGCGAGAAAGATCGTCCTGGAAAACTCACCCACGGCTTGGGACGGAGAAAACAAGCTAAGCGGCAGCAAGATGGTCCTGCTACTGGAAAAGAACGAAATACAAATTCTGGGATCCAAGAAAAAACCGACGGAATTAGTTATCTATCCGGAGAAGTAGCGGTTTAAAGAAACCAGGTGAGACGCAGCCTCAACCCGTCACCGGTAGGAACGGATAGTTCCATCTCCGCGGGATAGAGGGAGAGGAGGCGGGAGAGCGCGGGATAGAGGCTCTTTGCCTGGGGATGCGCGCACTTACTCTCGAGCACCTTCAGATGCTCATCCGAAGGCAGAGGAAGATCATCCTCAAACTGGATAAAAATCTGATTTTGGTCGTTGCTGTCCGCCTTTAGCCCCAATTTCCCCTTATTGAGAGGCCTAGCCCGTTCAATAACCGAAGACACCCATTCATCGATGAAAGACGTAAAGTGGTTGGGGACTCCATGGATCGTGGGCGTATGAGGATTGACTTGGAAATCCTTCGTCAGGTTGTGCTTGAAAAACATATCCCCCATCCAAAAGTTGAGACTCTCCTGCACGAGATCCCCAAATTGGATCGAGGTAGGATCGCTTTGCTCCTCTACCTTAACCTTCCACATCATGGTTTCCGCGATCTTGGAGATCAGGGAGGCTTGATGGATGATCTCATTCAGATATCCTAAGAGACTCTCGTTATCCTTCACCTTCATGGTCAAAAGATCGGCATTCATCATGATGAGAGAAAGGGGGGTCATGATGTTATGGCCGATACCCGCAGAGAGCCTACCGATATGAGCCAAGCGTCTTTGAAGGCTTTCAGCCTCGATTTGCTTTTCTTCGTTCTTCATAACAATTATGAATTCGTTTCTTATATTTGCTTTCCCTTTTATATTTAAGCTTAAAATCAAACAATGTCAAGTAAAAAAGAATTTAAAATATTTTCTGTGAACCGTGGGGATTACATTCTGGTTTGCATGGAAAGAATTTTACCTCCCGCCCGATTTATGATATAAACTGAAAAAATTCTTTAATCTCAAATTGTTGTCATGCAGCGAATTATAGATATCAGCCGTAAAGACGCGCAGGAAAAGAAGCGTAGGAAACGCGAACTTTGGATCATTGTCGCGGTTTCCCTTCTGCTGGTCGGATTGGCGTTTATCGAGGTCCACTACCAGAAATTTGCCGAGGAAGTCCCCCTGAGCAACAACATTATTCTTGTTGCTCTGGTCAATATCGACATCATCCTCGCCTTACTTTTAATCTTCCTCATCACGCGGAATTTCGTCAAACTCTTCTTCGAGAAAAAGAGGAAGGTCCTTGGAGCGAAATTGCGGACCAAGTTGGTTTTCGCCTTTATTTCCCTCTCTCTGATTCCCGCGCTCCTCCTCTTCGTCGCTTCGGTAGGAATCGTCACGAAGAGCACCAAGAAGTGGTTCCGGTCCCAGGTTGAAACGTCCCTTGCAGGTGCTCTGGAGGTGGCTCAAACCTATTACAAAGAGGAAGCCGAAAATATCGTCCGTCTTTCGACACGCCTCTCCAAAGATTCGAAATTCATTGAGAAGGTGCTCACGTCAAGCCCAGAGGCAAGCCAGGATTATCTCCAGAAACTCATTCCTTTGTACCACGTGAGTAGCATCATGATCTTCGAGCGTAACAAGCTGATGATGGTGGCGCGGGGTATCGACTCAACACTCCCCGACGAGGCCCTGATCGCCCCGCCCAAAGATGTGCTCAAGCTGGGGTTCAAAAAGAAGAAAAGTTTTAGTTACGGGGTTTCGTCTTCCTCAGGCCAGATCGTTTACGGCATTTCACCACTGGGGACCAGGGGACCCGCGGCAAATTATCTTCTGGTGGTGGGTTACTTCCTCAAAGGCGATCTGGTTAAAAAGATTCAGGAGATCTCAAAGGCTTATCTGGAATACAAGCAGTTGAAGGTGCTGAAAAACCCCGTCAAATCCATCTATCTCCTGTCCCTGCTCCTTGTAACCCTTCTCGTCCTCTTTTCCGCCACGTGGTTCGGACTCTATTTCTCGAAACAGATCACGGTTCCCATCCAGGAATTGGCCCAGGCGACGGAGGAGATCTCCAAGGGAAATCTCGATTTTCAGTTGAAGATCAAGACCCGGGATGAAATCGCCGTGCTGGTGGAGGCCTTCAACCGAATGACTCAGGAAATCAAAGCCAATAAGACCCAGATAGAAACGACGGCGAAGAACCTCCAGCAGCTCAACGTGGAGTTGGAACAGAGAAGGCGTTACATGGAGGTGGTCCTCCAAAATATCGCGACGGGCGTCATCTCTCTGGACCAGGAAGAACGGGTCTCCACCCTCAACAAATCCGCGGCAACCTTGTTGGGAGTCCAGGCGGAAAAGATCGTAAGAAAACGCCTGGACGAAATCCTTCAAGAACCCCATCGACGGATCGCCCTGAGTCTCCTCAAGGAGGTCAAGGAAAATCCCATCGGCCGTATCGAGCGACAAATTGACGTCCTCATCGGGAACAGCCTGAAAACCCTCCGCATCAACCTGACGGTCCTTAAGGAGGAAAACGGTAAGTACCTGGGTGTCGTGGGGGTCTTTGAGGACCTGACGCAGGAGTTGAAGGCCCAGCGGATGATCGCGTGGCGGGAGGTGGCCCGTCGAATCGCCCATGAGATCAAGAATCCACTGACGCCCATCAAACTCTCGGCGCAACGCCTGCGGCGACGCTACTCCGGCCGGTTCATGGATGAGGATCCCGTATTTCTGGAATGCACCAACTCCATCATCCAGCAGGCCGACGAACTGAAGGCCCTGGTCAACGAGTTTTCCCATTTCGCCCGCATGCCGGAGGCAAATCCCAAGCCGGATGACCTGAACGACATCATTCAGGAAACCCTCAAGATCTACCTGGAAGCCCATCCCCATATCACCTTTGACATCCAACTGGCGGAGGACATCCCGGAGATGAACTTGGATCGGGGACAGATCTCCCGGGCCATTACCAACCTGGTAAACAACGGGATCGCCGCCATGGACGGAGGGGGAACCCTGACCGTCAAGACCCACTTCAACCGCATCCTGAAAATCGTGAAGCTCTCCGTGGCCGACACGGGACACGGAATCCCCGACAAGGACAAGGCACGTCTCTTCGAGCCCTATTTTTCCACCAAGAGGACAGGGACAGGGCTTGGGTTGACCATCGTCAACACCATTGTTAACGATCACAACGGCTACATCCGGGTTCGCGACAACGAGCCTCAGGGAACCATTTTTGAGATAGAGTTTCCAGTTTAAGAGGAGAAAACGGTGTTAACCATTTTAGTCATCGACGACGAAAGAAGCATCCTGCAGAGCATGGAAGGAATTCTCAGCGACGAGGGATATCAGGTCTTCCTGGCAGACAACGGGAAAGAGGGCCTGGAAATCTGCGAAAAGGAGATGCCAGACCTTGTCCTTCTGGATATTGCCATGCCCGGCATGGACGGCATGGAGGTGCTGAAACGGCTCAAGGAATCCCTTCCATTCATCCCAGTGATTATCATGACGGGACACGGATCCATCGACTTGGCGGTCAAGGCCATCAAACTGGGCAGTTACGACTTTCTGGAAAAACCGCTCGAGATGGACAAGCTTCTGCTAACCGTCAAAAACGCCATCGATTTCGGAAAGTTGCAGCGTGAGAACCTCCTTTTGAAACAGAAGATCGAGCGGCAGCACAATCTCATCGGGGAATCACCCGCCATGCAGACCTTGAGAAAGCAGATCGAACAGGTCGCGCCTTCCGACGCGTGGGTCCTCATCTTTGGGGAAAACGGAAGCGGGAAGGAGGTCGTGGCCCATGAAATCCACCGCTTGAGCCAGAGGGGTCAAAAACCTTTTGTGGAGGTCAATTGCGCCGCCATCCCAGAAGAACTGATCGAAAGCGAGCTGTTTGGCCACGAGAAGGGGGCCTTTACTGGGGCAACTTCCTCGAAGCGCGGAAAGTTCGATATGGCCCACGAAGGAACCCTCTTCCTCGACGAGATCGGGGATATGAGTTTAAAAACCCAGGCGAAGATCTTAAGGATTCTCGAAGAACAACGCTTCGAAAGGGTGGGCGGCAATAAAACCATCCAGGTAGATGTCCGGGTCATCGCCGCCACTAACAAGAACCTCGAGGAAGAAATCAAGAGGGGAACTTTTCGCGAGGACCTTTACTTTCGGTTGAACGTGATTCCCTTCACCGTGCCCCCCCTTCGTGAACGCGATGAGGACATCCTTCTTCTTGCGGATTACTTCCTTAAAGAGTTCACGGAAAACAGGGGAAAACCCCTCAAGACCTTGAGCGACGACGCAAAATCCGCCCTCCTCGCCTACTCCTGGCCGGGCAATGTCCGGGAGCTGAAGAATCTCATGGAACGCCTGAGTATCATGGTACCCTCTGACACCATCACACCCAAGGACCTACCCCCGGAAATGGTCAAGAAAACCGGTCTCCACCCCCTTTCCTTTTCCCAGGAACCCATTTTCGACGCCGACTCCATCAAGGAGGCGGTATCCCTATTTGAACGGAATTACATCATTCAGAAACTGAAGGAAAACGACGGGAACATTTCCAAGACGGCAGAAAAGATCGGAATCGCCCGGCGTAACCTGACCCACAAGATCAAGACCTACAACATCAACGTGCAGCGGGAGGTCCTGGAGGCGTGATTTTCGAAAGGGCCAAAGTGGTGGGGCTCGACGCGGACAAGGCCATCATCGCGAAGGAAACTTCATCGGCCTGTGAGGGGTGTCATCTCTCCGGCTCGTGCATGTCCGCCGGGGACGTGCGATGCGACAAGACCTTCGTCGCCTTGAACAAGTTGGGAGCAAAAGTAGGAGACCAGGTGGAAATCGGCCTTTCCACAGGGGAGTTTTTCATCAGTGTGCTCCTCATCTACCTGCTGCCCCTTATACTCTTGTTCGTGGGATTCGTCCTCGGAACCCATCTCGCTCCCTTCATGGAAAAGAGATTCGGGGCACCCATGGATCCGACCGCGGTGGCCGTCGTCTTTGGAGTGGTTTTCCTCGCCGGCAGTTTCGCCCTCTTATATACCTTTAACCGCTGGTGTAAAAAAAGGGGGCTGTTCCTCCCGAAAATCGTGCGGGTCCTATCCTAAAAACGCCTTAACAAGACGTCGAACCCCCCGAGAATCATGGCGATGCCGACGATAATCAGGAGGCTGCCGCTGATGATGTTGATGACCCGAAGGTGGCGCTTGATCCAGCCGGAGGCCCCCAGAAAGGTGTTGATGGCGAGCCCCGCGAAAAAGAAGGGTAGGGCCAGGCCAAGGGAATAGAAGGCCAGAAGGACGATGCCCTTGGTCACGCTCCCCGTGGAGCTGGCGTAGAGGAGGATGGTGGCCAGGATAGGCCCGATGCAGGGGGTCCATCCCGCGGCAAAGGTAATCCCCGTGAGGAACGATCCGATCAGACCGACCTTCTTCCTCTTCAACTGGAACTGTTTGTTCTTTTCCAGGAACTTGAACTGAATGATCCCCAGAAAGTGGATGCCGAGGAGGATGATAATCGCCCCGCCGACCTTGAGGATGAGATATTGGTGTTTGAGAATAAGGCCCCCAATGGAGGTGGCCGAGGCCCCCATGAGGGTGAACACGACGCTGAATCCAATGACAAAGGCGAGGGAGTGGCGGAAGGTCGTCCAGCGGATCCTGGCCGCGGATTCAGATCCCGTCAGCTCACTGAAAGAGACTCCTGTCATATAGGTAAGGTAAGAGGGGATCAACGGTAACACGCAGGGCGAGACGAAAGACAAGAGCCCCGCCGTAAAGGCGATAAAAATAGACATGGATTGAGCGGTTTCAGTCATAACTGCCTCCTAAGGAACAATCTCTTTTTTTACTATAACCGAAATAAAATTTTTTGACTATCCAAAATGCATTTACGTTTTTGTGAGTCGGCAGAGCCCGCCGCGAAGATTCGTGGAGCCCATCTCCGGGTTGAATGGGGGCTTGTCGGAGGTAAGCACGTTGACGTTGGCGGCATCCCACTCGAAGAGGCTTTCAGGCCCCTTCTCCGGGAACCACCAGGCGTAGTCCACTCCCACCACGCGGGGATGGAAGCGGTCGGTGAGATGGGCCGTTTGACGGATACGCCCCCGCGGGGTTTCGATGAAGACGGTATCCCCTTCTTCAATTCCCAAACCTCGCGCCGTATCCGGGTGGATGAGGACGAGGGGTCGGGGATGACGGCGACGGAGGGATGAAACCTGACGTCCGCTCGAATGGCGGAAAGGTTCCGTCTTCCAGGTGGTAAAGATAAGGGGATATTTCTCCGCAAGGTCCGGGGAGGAATACGGGGTTTCCGGCGGTTCCCGGTATTCCGGGAGGGAGTCAAATCCCCAGGCTTCTAACTGCGGGCTCACGAACTCGATCTTCTTCGAGGGAGTCCCGAATCCCCCTGCCTGGTAGCCCCGATACTTGAGAGAGCCCCGGATAACCCCTATCTGTTTCAATTCCTCGAACGTAAGCCCCGCGGGCTCCAGAACGAAATCGAGGCAGGCCTCCTCCGTCTCCCAGAAGACATCACCGAAACCGAGACGGACCGCCGTATCTTTCATGATTTCATAGTCCGACCGGGAATCGGCAATCCGGGCACAATGCTGCTGGACACTCATCACGGGATAGGAATAGGGGGGTGTTACAATACTGGGGAACTCCAAAAAGGTGGCTGCTGGCAGGACGAGATCGGCCACGGCGGCCGTGGGGGTCATGAACACGTCTGCCACGGCGAGGAACTCCACCTTTTTCAAGGCATGAAAGACACGTCGGGCGTTGCTGTAGTTGATGAGGGGATTCCCCCCCTGATTGTAGATAGCACGGATCGTGCCGTTCATGATGCCCTCGGTGATATCTTGGGGCTGGAGATATCGAATCATGGGAAGCGGACGATACCCGCCTCCCAGCCGCTTTTCGAAGACGTCCCGGGGCATCTTATCCCAGGCCTCCAATTCCGGGCTCCTGCGGCCATGGAGGGGAGGCCTTTCCGGTTGGGCCTCACCCCCAGGAACCCCAATGTTCCCCGTTAGGGCACGAAGAATACAGAGCCCCCGCGCCAGGGAAAAGCTGTTCAGACCGTGGTCGATCAGGTTTCCCCACTGGAGAGCGGCGGGTTTCGAGTGGGCATAAAGGGTTGCAGCCTCCCGGATCTTTTCCGCGGGGACCCACGTGAGCTCCGCGACTTTTTCAAGGGGATAGGCCGCGACGTGATCTTTGAGCTGGTCGAAACCGAGGGTCCATTTTTCCACAAATTCCCGGTCGTATAACCCTTCTGTAATCAAATAGTGAATCATCCCCAAGGCCAGAAGGAGATCGCTCCCCGGCCTTGGCTGGAGCCAGATATCCGCCTTCTCCGCCAGTTCTGTCCTACGGCTGTCGATCACAACCAGACGGGTGCCCCGCTTCAGGGCTTTCGATAATCTCTCATAGGCGTGGTGAAGGGTTTCCGGAAGATTCTTCCCCCAGACAACCACGCATTTCGGAGGAAAATCGTAATCGGGGATGGCGTAGAAACCATAGGTCAGCCGCGACGCGACAACCCGGGGGACGAAACAGACATGCCCCTGCCACGCCACGTTGGGGGAACCGAAGTGGTTGGCGAATCTCGCCAAATAGCTTTCCTGGAGCCCTTTGGCAGCCCCGTGAATGAAGGCCACAGACGGCGCTCCAAACGCCTCCTTGACTTTCACGAGTCGGTCTGCAAGCAGGTCGAGGGCATCGTCCCACGAGATCTCTTCCCATTTCCCCTCTCCCCTTTCTCCCCTCCGCCTCAAGGGGCTTGTGAGGCGATCCGGGTGATAGAGGACCTCCACAGAGGCCTCTCCCTTGGGACATAACTTTCCCTTGTTGAGAGGGTGGTCGGGATCTCCCTCTACCTTGACGACCTTTCCATCCTTCAAATAAACGAGGAGTCCACACCCTATGGCGCAAAACCCGCAGGTGGTCCTAATGATTTTATGTCCGGAAGATGAGCCCACACCCTATTTTACCAAGAATCTGTCCATACACAAGGAGATTACCGACACTTTTATCGACACCACAAGAAAAATGAACATCATCAAACATAGGTAACGATCTCTTCGAACGGCTTTTTCGTGATATTCGGCACGACCGCGCCTTCGGCAGGATAACCGACAACAAGGATCATAAACGGCTTTTCGTTGACGGGACGGGAGAGAATTTTATTCAAGAATCCCATCTTATACGGCGTGTAGGTCAGGGAGACGAGGCCGGCATGATGAATCGATGAAATCAGCATGCCGGTGGCGATCCCGATGGATTCCTTGACATAGTAGTGTTTTACCTTCTCCCCGCTGGGCAGAAGACCGTAAAGTTCGGCAAAAATGACGATCAGGACAGGGGCCGTTTTCAGAAACGGCTTACTCGGCCCCGTGTGCAGGGGGCGAAGGGCCTCCACCCACTTTCGCGTGGCCTTACTGGTGTAGAAATCATGCTCGATCTTTTCCGCCTCCTCGTGGATCCGCTGCTTGACGGAGGGATCCCGGACAACGACGAAATGCCACGGTTGGATGTTCGCGCCGCTTGGCGCCGTCGCGGCGGTCCGAATGCAGTTTTCTATAACGCCTTCCGGAATAGGACGATCCGAGAAGTCTCGAACGGTGCGACGACGCCTCATCTCCTCGTAGAACTCCAAGGCGCGCCGTTTCATCTCCGTCACAGGGCATTCCTGATACGTGAAGAGGAGTGGAAGTGTCATCGGTTATCTTTCTCCTTTCGCCCCATGGGCCGGACAGATCAACGTGGTGCGACAGATCCCCCACGGACCGTAGCCGTGCGCCCCGTCAATCTTGATATAGGTAAGATCTATTATAGAAAATAGGAAATTTTTCGGCAGATGTCAAAAACCCGCCGCATCACTTCTCAGCAAGAGAAAGGGATGCAACCGATGCGCAACGTGGATGTAGGGGGATTCCTCGATTAAACCGGCTACTTTACGGTATTGGCCAGCGCCATGACCAACTGTGGGAAGACTTCCAACAGGAAGACACAGATGACGTAGGTGGGCAGGAAATACATCACCCCTTTGAAGACCGTGGAGAGGGGAATCACGTCCTTGGACATACCTGCCACCACGTAGGCGTTGACACCGACGGGAGGGGTAATCGCCCCCATGGTGGTAACGATGGTAATCATCACACCGAACCAGATGGGATCATAGTGGAGTTCCATGGCGAGGGGGAAGAAGATAGGGATGGTAATAAGGAGGAACCCGAGGGCGTCCATGATCGCCCCCCCGATGATGAAGACCCCGATCATCAGCCAGAGGATAACGAAATTAGGCACGGGAAGACCCGAGGCCCATTTAGCGATGCTGTAGGGCAAACGCGTCACGGCGAGAAAGCGTCCGAAAACCACGGCGCCCGCCACAATCACCACGATAAAACAAGAAATCCGAAGGGTGTCCTTAACGGCGTTGACAAACCCGTCCCAGGTGATGGCACGTCTCAGGACACTGATAAGGAGCGCGAAGAAGGCGCCAACGGCCCCGGCCTCACTCGGGGTGAAAAATCCCACGTAAAGCCCCCCCATCACCAGGCCGAAGAGGATGAGCATTTCGATGGAGCCCTTTAACGAAGCAATCTTTTCCCTGAAGGTGGTTTTGGGACCCGAGGGACCCCAGTCTTCATGTTTAAGACAAAGGAGGTAAACGGTAAACGTCATAAGCGCCGCCAGGATGATCCCAGGGATGACGCTTCCAAAGAAGAGCTTGGCGATGGATTGGCCCGTATAGATACCATAAACCACCAGAACGATGCTTGGAGGAATAACAACCCCCAGGGTCGATCCGGCCGCGATGGATCCGGTGGTCAGGATAGGATTGTATTTGTATTTCTGCATCTCCGGGAAGGCCACCGAGGTCATGGTGGCCGCCGTGGCCGTGTTGGAACCACTGATGGCGGCGAATCCCGCACAGGCCATGACCGTGGCCATGGCGATCCCGCCCCGAATCTGTCCCAGCCACTTGTAAGCGGTATTATAAAGTTTCGCGTTCACATCAGAATAGAAACAGATTTCACCCATGAGGATGAACAGAGGTATGATGGTGAGCCCGTAAGAGGAAAAGGTGGTCCAGAAATCATTTCCTATCAGGCCCAGGGCGGCCTGGGGGGAAACCACATAACTAACCCCCAGAAACCCAATGAGAGCCATGACAAAACCCACGGGAATTTCCAGAAGGAGCATAGCAGCGAGAAGAACAACGATTCCAATAATTCCAACCAGTTCCGGACTCATATATCCTCCAGCGATGTGGGGGGGGCCTTTTGAAACAACGAGACAAAGTCAAGAATCAGGATAAAAGCGAGGAAAGCGAAACCCAGTGCCACCACATAAACAAAGGGGAAAAAGATGATCCGAAGGGTTTCAGACCGCTCCCCGGATCTCCATACAATAGTTCCCCACAAGGTGGTCTGCCACGAGGCAAGAGCGAAAAAGACGGCCGTAGAGAGATAGCTTATTCCGTGAACAACCTTTCTCCACCGCTTGGAATAATGGTTGGTAATGATATCGACGGAGATATGGCTCTTTCTTATCTGTGTATACCCAAGAGCCAGTGCCGTTGTGACGGCTCCGAGAAACCCTATCAACTCATAGCTTCCTTCGATGGGTTTCCAAACCGTGCGAAAGAGGACGTTCCCGAACCCCAAGAGCATCATGAGGACGAGGGCAATGGCCGCAATAAAGACAAAAATGCGGTTCAGATATGCCGATATTTTTCTCAATGTCTTCATAGGGCAGTGAGAGGGGAAGAAGCCTTGAGAGCCCCTCCCCCTGTAAAAAACTTCTTATTTCCCGAACTTCTTTTCATACTTGGCCTTCAACGCGTAAAGGTCATCCAGGAATTTCTTCCCGGGAAGCCCGGCCTTTTTGGTCTTTGCAAGGTAGTTGTTGATCATAAAACGGGTCTTTTCGTCGATTTCCTTGTATTCCGCGTCTGTGAGTTTGAAGAGCTGGGCATTATACTTTTTCTTCGCCCACTCGATTGCCTTCTTACAGCGTTCATCTTCGAACTTGCCCGTCCAATGGCACTGCTCGTCTTCCAGTTCTTCAAAAACTTTTTTAACGTCAGGGGGCAGGGAATTCCACTTTTTCTTGTTCATAACTACCGCAAAGGAGGTGGTTGGACCGTTCGTCAAGGTAACATACTGACACAGCGACGCAAAATTGAAATCCTTCATAACCTCGATGGAGGAGATCAATCCCTTGACTACGCCCTTCTGAAGGGATTCCGGGACGCTCGACATGGGCATAGCCACGGGGGTAGCACCAATCGCCTTCAGATATTTCCCGGAGATACCCGTTCCTCTAATCTCAATCTTCTTAAGGTCCTTAAGAGACTTGATGGGAACCTTGGACATAATCTGTCCCGGCGCACAGCAGAACATGGTCAAGACCTTGAGCTTGGAAAAAGAGGCGGGACGATACTTCTTATAAAGATCCCACGTCACGGCACTGGCCACGGCGGCACTCTTGAACCCAACGGGGAGGTCTACCGCCTCCATCAGGGGAAATCGGCCCGGCAGATATGGAGGGCATGAACAACCGATATCGGCCACCCCTGAGATGACCCCATCGAACATGTTCTTTGCGCCGAGCAGGGTTCCTCCCGGATAGGTATTGACTTTGACCTTTCCATGGGTTCGTTTTTCAACCTCCTTGGCCCATCGCTCCATCTGTGCTGCGGGGAAACTCCTCGAGGGCGCAAAAAATGCATAGCTCAATTTAATGGTCGCCGCTTTCGCCGCCGGCGAAATGCCGACTATCAGGAACAATGAAATCAGCAATATGCCTGTTGCTCTAAAAAGGTAATCCTTTTTCATTTTTCTCCCTCCATTTATAAAAATTGCTATTTGAGGATTTTTAATGGCCTATGATTTCACCTCCTTTCTCTTTGATGTGCTTAGAACTGCTGCTCAGAAGGACTTCGAAATGAAATAATAATTACAGCCTTCACGAATCATATGCTAAAACAGCATTCCATGCTTGTCAAGATAAAAACCAAGCCGGCGCCTCTACCATTGACGGATGGGCCCCGATCTTCTATCATGCAACAATTGCAACAATATTATCAGCCACCCTGAGAAACGGAGAAAGTTCTGAAGATGAAAAGAAAAAGAGAGAAAAAACTGTTCATTTTGATGGCCTTTTTATGCCTCGTGGGCACGTTATGCCTCCCGCTTGCCGGGCATGGGTCTGACGCCTCTCTCGCCTTTCTGACGCAAGTCAATAAGGCGAACTATCCAAACGCCCACGCCGTTCTGAGCAAGGAGGTCGAGGAGCTTCGCTTCAAACGAGACGGGAGTCACGTGAACGTGGACGAGGTGTTCCTTACCATCCTGGACGAGGACGGAAAACGCTCACAAAAGATTCAGGCATTTTATCTCAACAAAGATTACTCCAGGTTTCACGTGGAAATCATGGAAATTATCAAACCCGACGGGAAACGAATTCCGGTCGATTTGAAAACCAACTCCAAGGAGGAAACCCCCACCTCCGACACAGAAGCCAACATCTACGATCCAAATCAGAAGATCCTAAAGATATTCCTCCCCGACCTCAAGTTGGGTGATACCATTCACTACAAGGTGCGACGGGACACTTTCAAATCGACTATCCAAAATCACATCTACGGCATGATATTAGGACAATACACCATTCCTATCAAGAGCTATGAATTCACGATTCGAGGGCCAACCGACGTAAAGCTCTATACCCTCGTCAAAGACAAGATCAAGGGAAAGGTGACTCATAAAGAATGGAAAGAGGGGAAAACCCAGGTCCAACGGTGGATTTTCAAAGATGTTCCCCAACTGACCCCGGAACCGTCCATGCCATCCTTTATGCGGGTGGTGATGCGGCTGCTCTACTCCACCTTACCCTCGTGGGAGGCCGCGTCCCGATGGTATTATCACCTGACGGAACCAAAACTGAAACCAACACCAGCCATCATTGCCAAGGTCGAGGAGTTGACGAAGGGGCTCAAGGGCGACAACGCCAAGATCCGGGCCCTCTTCTATTTCGTGGCTCAGAAGATCCGCTATATGGGCATCACCGCCGAGAAAAACCGGCCGGGATTTGAACCCCACGAGGTAGGATTAACCTTCAGCCGCCGCTACGGCGTCTGCCGCGACAAGGCAGCCCTGCTGGTCAGCATGCTGCGCGTGGCTGGGTTTCGTGCCAACATGGTGCTTGTAAACGTGGGCGGCAAACTGGACAAGGAGATTCCCGTCCCCTACTTCAATCACGCCGTCGTGGTCCTGAGGGATACCTCTGGAAGCCCACTTCTCTACATGGACCCGACATCGGAGACAAGCAAGCAGTTTTTCCCCGATTACGAACGGGATTCCTCCTGCCTCATCGCGGACAAGGACGGTGAATCCCTGCACCTTACCCCCGTTCTTCCCCCCGATCGGAATCTCTACCAGCTCACCATCCGTGACGTCCTCTCCAAAAAACATACCCTGTATGGAAAGATCGACGCGGTCTGTACCGGTTTTGTAGATACAGTGTTCCGTTCCATTCTCATGGTAAAAGGCCAGGAAGAGCGAGAAGATTTCCTCCGCCAGATTTTTTTGAGCCGGTATCCAAGCATGGCTATTGCTCACGTTACTCTTCTGGACCCGGCAGACCGGAGCCGACCCTTCTCTTTCTCCCTCGACTTCCAGATCGACCGTCCTGCCATCATAGGGAAAAACGGTGAGACCTTCTTCATCCCCTTGAGCGACATGCCGCGGCCCGGGATTTTGGACGCCTGGATCCTTGGGAAGGCCAACATGGTCAAACGACGATTTCCCCTCCGATTTGGGTACACATACAAAACGAGAGTTGTAGAAATCGTCCACTTTGTCCAGGTGCCCATGGAAATTGAACTTCCCGTCATTCCAAACGTCTTAAACGACACCGTGGAAGCATGGACGTCCTTCACCTTGAAAAAAGGTGCCACCCTGGTCATCAATAGGGAGTTCGCCCTGAAAAAGCTCGAAGTCTCTCCCGAGGAGTATCGAGACATCTTAAAAATTCAACACGACAGACGCCAAAGGGTCATCCTTCCCATTATTTTGAGGAGAGAAAAGTGAGACGCATACTCAAAAACCTGACAATTCTACTGATTCTGGGAGGGCTCTTCCACCTTTCAATGGGAACCCCCGTTTTTTGTCAGACAAAGCCCTCCCGTGCCGGAGAGAACACCGCTGTTTATCAACTCATCCAAAAAGATTACACGGTGAATCCAGATGGCAGTTACACCCTGATGACGCACGTAATCATCGATATCCTTAGCTACAAAGGCAAAAAAGATCACGCGGACTTCAGATATCCCTATAACAATGCCTTCCAATCCGTCGAAATCGTCGAGGCACATACCCTTACGGCAAATGGGGAATCCGTTCCCGTCACAAAGAAAGAGATCCACGATATCAACGCTCCGGAGGATGCCCGCGCGACTCTCTTTTCCCGCCGACGTATCAAGGTGGTGAACTTTCCTTCCGTGGAACCGGGAACCAAGGTGGAGATCAAGCTGAAGCTCCAGTCCAAGAAAGGGTTTTGGACCATGGAATGCTTTCGCCTTCCCGATCCCATCAAACGGAAGATCGTACGTGTCACCCTTCCCGCAGGGACCCCTCTGAATATAAAACTTCCACGCCTCAAACTGAAAAAGAGTGAAAAGGAAAAGGGAAAGACGGTAACGTATCAATGGGAAGCCTGGAACGTGCCCCGGCGAGTTCAGGAACCAAACCTTCCCCCCATCGAAAACCGGGGGACTTGCCTATTCTTGAGCACCCTCCCCTCCTGGAAAGATGCCGCCCAATTTTTCGCGGCTTCTCTCCCGACCTCTGGACTTTCCGAGGGGGTAAGATCGTTCAAAGAAAAGACGCCGGAGGACCTTTATGTAACCCTCATAAAGCATCTCATCTCCTACCCCATCGACTATTTCCATACTTCCCTGACCTTCCAGACCCCGGAAGAGACCTTGAAAAAGGGGTACGGCTCTTCCATCGATCTGGCCATTCTCTTCTACAATCTTTTGAAGAAAAGGGGATTCTCTCCGTCTTACCTCATGGCAAACACCGGGTTGATCCTCCTTGAACCCTTCAAGGAGATTTCCTACCCACCACTCTTTGACGATGTTATGGTAAGATGCGAGGGAAAAGATTACGCCTTTTATGTCAAAGACTTACCCCCCGGCTATACCGGATTACAGGGAAAACTAACCCTGGATCTGACGGAAGGGACCCTTGTCCCTTCAAAGGTTCATTATCCCAACCAAGCTACTTCCCGCCTCTACCTCACGCCAACGGGCACATTCGATCTGGAAGGGAGGTTCACGGCGAAGAGAGAGGGACGGCAGGCCGTAGAAACCCGAAGCTGGCTTCGATACAAAACTAAAGACGAATGGCGCATCGCCGCACTTCAAATCCTCCACGATATTGATCCGCTGGCCCAGTCTCTCGGCGAAATATCCAGAAAAGGTCTGAACACCCTAACGGCCCCGGTTGTCCTTGCGGGAAAATTCAAGATACCAGCCCTCTTTCCAAGGAACGGGAGGTTTATGTATGTCCATCTCGCCAAACCTGAGCTCCCCATACGGCTTGAAAACCTCTCGGATAAAAGGCGGGGGCCTCTTATGGTGGGCCAGATGTTCACGGATGTAGCCGAAACCCGGGTTGCCTTACCGGCGGGAATGCGAGTTCGCTATGCCCCGAAAGCGTCTTCGGGGACGTCAAAGGTCATGGACTGGTCACTGAAGATTGACGTGAGGGAGAACAGCTTCACGTTCCACCGCACCATTCATCTTAAGCGGGGAATTCTCCATCCTGGGACGAAGGAATATCACGACCTTCTCAAAGCAATCCACCTTCTCTACGCCCCGACCAACCGCATCGTGATCCTGGAAAGGAAATGAAAAACCCGGGAATCGTTATCGATTCCCGGGTCTCATTACTGCCACAAATGGCAATTCTATCTTTCAGATAATCTCCACAAGCTGAATATCAAAGGTCAAGTCCTTCCCTGCCAGCGGATGATTTGCATCAAGGGTCACCACCTCTTCCGTAATCTGTGTGACCGTCACGTTGATGGGCTGACCGTTGGGCTGGGTCAATTGGAGCTGCAGCCCCAGTTCGGGCTGGATATTGGGAGGAAACTGTTCCTTGGGAACGTCCAGAGCTAATTCTTCATGATAAGGACCATAGGCCTGATCGGCTGGAATGGTAACCGTTTTTGTCTCGTCGACTTCCATGCCGAGGACACCGTCCTCGAACCCCTGAATCACCTGCTGCTCACCAAGGGTAAATTCCAAGGGCTCACGGCCGCTGGAGGTGTCGAATTCCGTCCCATCTTCCAGTTTCCCTGTGTAGTGAACCTTGACGGTATCTCCGATTTTTGCTTTTGCCATACTCTTTCTCCTTTGTTTATTTTTTGGGTCGTGGCGCGACCCTCTCATAAAGCCTTCCTCTACCATGGCCTGACATAAACTGTTGGGTGCATCGAAGAAGAAATCAGACGAAAAGGATAAAACTTTACTTGCGCTTATGTATCACAATTCCCGAAAGAAATCAAATGACCTTTAAAAGCTTGAAACGTCACCAAAGATTTGATACTCGTCGAACGTGAATTTTCAAATCTTTCCACACATTGGAGGAAAACTTCATGATTGACAGAGATGTCTTGAAACAGGTGGACAAGGGTATGAAGAACCTCTACATGATCTGGGCCTTCTTGCTCGGGTCCCTTGCCATCTACCTCCTTATCGGGATCTTTATGAAAGGTGCGCTCAGGCCCCAGGCAAGCGGAACCCTCCCGGAAAACATCCTCCGATGGGCCTTGTATCTCGTCTCGGTCGCAACGTTTATCATGATCTTTTTCCTGAAAAGGGTTGTCATGAAGGCGGCCAAAAGAGCCGAAAGCTGGATAGCTCGCACAAAGGGCCAACACCCCTTGATTGCGAGATACACAACGGCCGTCGTGATCTCCCTGGCGGTTGCGGAGAGTATCGGGATCTACGGACTGATCTTATACTTTCTCATCGGCCAAACGGAGGATCTCAT
>JAOZMY010000080.1 GCA_029934085.1 bacterium
TAAAATTGGGTATATGAGGTGCCGTTGTCGCTGGGGGATCGTCTAGTGGCAGGACGACGGGTTCTGGCCCCGTTAACCGAGGTTCGAATCCTCGTCCCCCAGCCAATCTGGTCCCATCGTCTAGCGGTTAGGATATCGCCCTCTCACGGCGAAGACAGGGGTTCGATTCCCCTTGGGACTGCCATTTCTCTGGTAAAGAATGGCCTTCCATTTTCCGTTGACAAGAGATGGGAGGCTATGTTATTTTTACATAAAATGGGGCTGTAGCTCAGCTGGGAGAGCACTTGTCTGGCAGACAAGGGGTCGGGAGTTCAAATCTCCTCAGCTCCACCAAAAGATTAAAATCCCTGACATTGTCAGGGATTTTTTTTGACGGGATTGTTTGGTTTTTTTCTATCCAGTAAATCCGGTTAATCCTGTCAGATAAGGGATTGAATGTTTTTGTTAGACAGGATTTACAGGATGAACAGGATAAGTTCTCAGATTTTAAATCTTGTAGATCCAGCCGATCCTGTAAATAAAGGACTTGATGTTTTTGTTATAGACAAGATGGCTTTAGGGTTTTACAATCAGCCAAATTCAGTGAGTCTTGTCTGAAAGGTGTAAAAGGGAAGGATTTATGGAGTATCAGGGCATTACCGAGAAAATTATTGGGTGTGCGTATCGGGTATATAACAAGATGGGGTTTGGTTTTCTTGAAAGTGTGTACGAAAAATGTATGATGATTGAATTGTCCAAAGTAGGCCTCAGCGCTGACTTTCAGTGTCCCATTACCGTTTACTATGAAGGCGAAGTTGTGGGGAATTTTATTGCTGACATTGTTGTTAATCAGGACATTATTGTGGAATTGAAGTCTGTTAGGCAACTTAACAAAGCGCACGAAGTGCAACTGGTAAACTATCTCACTGCCACTCAAAAACCGGTTGGCTTGCTGATCAATTTTGGAGAAAAGGAAGTAAATATTAAGAGGAAGCTGAGGAATTTACCCTCGGAATTTTGACGGGCTTTCTTTTTATCCAGTAAATCTCGTTGATCCTGTCTTTACATACCTGGACAGGATTTACAGGATGAACAGGATAGTTTTCATGTTTTGTAATCCAGTAGATCCAGTTGATCCCGTCTAAAAATGCTTTTAGGGACAAGATTTACAGGATGAACAGGATAAATTCTCAGGTTTTAAATTTTTAGATCCAGTAGATCTGATCCAAAATATCTTTTGTATTTCACTATCCAGTGAATCCTGTTGATCCGGTCTAAAGATGTCTTTTGTGTCTTATAATCCAGTGAATCCGGTCAATCCCGTTTAACTCTACTTTCCAGCCATTGTGCGATATCCACGACCTCGATCTTGTCGGATAATTCCCTTTCTTTCGCCCCGTCTGTTAGCATGGTCATGCAGTGGGGGCAGGCGGTCAAGACGATAGGACAACTACATAGAACAGCCTCTTCGATTCTCAGATGGCTGATGCGTTGGCCCATCTGTTCTTCCATCCAGATATGACCCCCGCCTCCCCCGCAACAGAGGCTCCGTTCTCTATGGTGAGCCATTTCTGATAGGGTGCCTCCCGCCTTTTGAATTACCTTCCGTGGGGCTTCATAAATCCCGTTGTATCGTCCGAGATAGCACGGGTCGTGGTAGGTGACGGGCTGGGAAGTGGGGGCGGTGTACAAAGGGAGCTGGTCCATGATTTCCTGGATGATTTCCGTGTAGTGATACACTTCAAAATGGCCGCCGAAGTCTGGGTATTCGTTCTTAAAAACGTGATACCCATGGGGACAGAGGGTGATAATACGCTTGACGCCCAATTCGTTGAAGAGCTCGATGTTTTGTTCCGCCTCCAGTTGAAAGACATATTCGTTGCCCAGTCTCCTTGCCGGTTCTCCGCAACAGCCTTCCTGCTTTCCCAAGATACCAAAGGGAACTCCGGCGGCTTTGAGGAGTTTGACCATGGCGATGGCTGTCTTGATGTTATTCTCGTCCACGGAGCAGGCACATCCAATCCATAGCAGGTATCCTTTTTCCGATATATCCGCGCTAAAGATGGGTACATCCAGCCCCTGGGTCCATTCGTCACGTTGGGACTTGGGCACACCCCATGGATTTTTATAGCGCTCAAGGTTTCTAAACGTGGTACGAAGCTCCGACGGGAATCTTGTTTGAACAAGGACCTGGTAGCGTCTTAGTTCGATGTTTTTTGGGACATGTTCGATGAATAGTGGGCAAGCCTCTTCGCAGGCACGGCAGGTGGTGCACGCCCACAGGACCTCTTCATCAATGATGGTGCCGACGAGGGGGGTAGTTTCTGCCTCGTCTTTTAGTCCTTGTGGCAGGCCGGCACGGAGATCTTGGATGAATTTCTTGGGGGAAAGTGGTTTCCCTGAGAGATGGGCGGGGCACACGTCCTGGCATCGTCCACAACGAACGCAGGCGTCCAGATCGAAAAGATGTTTCCAGGTGAATTCGCTGTATTTTTCCACCCCGAAGGTTTCGGAGTTTTCGATATCAATGGGAACAAGCCTTCCTGTAGGGGGATCCGGCCGGAGGAAGGTATCGATCGACCCGGTGAAGATGTGAATGAGTTTTGTGTAGGGGATTATGGCGAGAAACGTGAAGGCCGCGATGATGTGCAGCCACCAAAAGAAGCGGTGGAGGTTGAGGGAGATTTTGGGGTTTATCGTGATGCCTTTAAAGACGGATGCCAAAGCAAGCCCGATGGGGGACCAACGGCTCCATTCCGGGTGCGCGGGCAACTCGTTCGCGTGGATTCGAAACCCTTCCACGAGAAATCCTGTCACGAGGATGACCAGGAGGAGATAGAGAACAAGGTTGTCGTCCCAACGCCGGTCCAGTCGTTCCGGTTTGAGGACGAGCCGCCGGTAGAGGGCCATGAGTGTTCCCACGATGGCCAGAATCCCAAAGATATCGAGAATCAGTGAGTAGTAAAGGTAAAAGGTTCCTTTCAGGTATTCCCAGTGAAAGAGGGGTAGGGTGACATCTTCCTGGAGGGCGATGAGAGTGGTTCCAATGAAAAGAATGCCAAACCCAAAGAAAATAAGCCCATGCATGATGCCAGGGTAGGCTTCTTGGAAGATGCGTTTCTGAAGGAGGCCGTTTTTAATGAACGAAAGGATTCGTAGGGGGAGATGTGAGGTTCGGTTGTCTTCGGCCCCCTGTTTCCATAGGAGGTAGCGTTTGTAGATGCCATAGACAATAAAGGCGATAGGGATGATGGCGAGGATGTAGATTGCGATCCGAACGTCGCCCACATTCCAGAAAAAGGTGCGTGTCGCTTCCAATTTTTATCTCCCTACAAGGAATCGATTTCCTGGATGAGTTCGGGAATGACCTCGAATACATTACCCACGATTCCATAGTCGGAACGTTTGAAAATAGGGGCGTTGGGGTCTTCGTTGATGGCGATCACCGTCTTTGCACCCTGGATGCCGGCCAGGTGGTGAATGGAGCCGGAAATTCCGCAGGCGATATAGATTTCGGGGGAGATCAGGCTGCCTGTCTGGCCGATCTGAAAGCGATGTTCGCACCATCCCGCGTCCACCGCCGCTTTTGTTGCTCCCACGGCGCCATGGAGCCTTCGTGCCAGTTCCCACAGGAGTTTGAATCCTCCGGCCCCTTGCATTCCGCGTCCCCCGGCGACCACAACCAGGGCCTCTCCGAGAGAGATGTGAACCGTTTTGATGGACGATACCCTTCGCGTCAAAAATTCAATGGGAGAGAGGGAAATCTCCAGGATGGAAACCTTGGTTTCCTTGTGCCTTTTTTCCTTGGATGGGGTGAAGACATGGGGACGTGTCATAATAACGGCCATCCGGTCCAGCTTGAAAGTGCCTTCAAGGATCGCGCGGCCCTCATAAACGGCTTTGTGGTAGGTGAGGAGTTTTGTGGAAGGGTCATAGGACAAATCCAGGCACCCGGCCACATAATGGGCATTGAAGTGTGCTGCCAAGCGGGGGAAGCAGTCGGTTCCCCTGAGGATGCTCGATACGAGGAGAATGTCAGGCCTGTATTTCTCCGCCATTTTGATAAAAATTTGCTGATAGGTTTCGTAGTGGTATTCCTCCAGCAGGGGATCTTCGAAGATGTACACGTGGTCGCAAAGGCCGATCAACTGGGAGCTGAGAGAGGCCACCGAGGTTCCGAGTAGAAGGGTGTTGACGTTGGCGTCGATTTGTTCTGCGAGCCTGTTTGCCATATCCAGAAGCTCGAAGGTCACAGGTTTGATTTCCGTGATCTGATGGTGGGCAACAACCCAGATGTTTCTTTTCATAGTTCCTCTCCAGTGCCTTGATCCAGGAAAGTCCGGGTATCAAGGGTTCTTGCCTTATATTTGCTGAGGATTTCAGCGATCTCTTTGGTTGTGGACCAGGTGACTTTACGTTCCGTTTCCATCGTCTCGGGAACGGAGAATCGCATGGAGGCATGGGCGGGGTATTGGTTCGCATCATTTTCATCCCAGTAATTTTCGAGGGGAAGAATCTTGACGCCCTTTTCCTTTGCGGCGAGCCTATCCGCCATGGAGGGGTATCGGGGTATGAAAAGGCCGCGCTTGACCGTGAAGACGGCCGGGTAGGGACACTCGACGATATTAATCCCCTTGGGGACCTCCTGATGTGCCTCGCACTTGTTGATTCCCTTAAAAACCTTGATGAAGGTAACCCCCGTGATGTGGGGGAGACCCAGGAATTCCGCGACGGCGGGTCCGACGAAGTGAAGCCGGTCATCCACCGCTCTGTATCCGAAAAGGATGATGTCAAAACCGATTTCCCGGATAGCCTTGGACAGAATATGCGCTGTTCGGAAGGGCTGTCCAAAGGTATAAGAAGAATCGAGGACGAGAAAGGCCTCGTCTGCGCCCATACTTAGGCCGTATTCGAGAGTTTCCCGGGCAGAGGAGGGGCCAAGAGAGAGGAGGATAACTTCTGTCTCCGGATAGATGGATTTGAGGCGGAGGGCGCCTTCTATGGCAACCTCGTCTCCCGGGTTGACGATCATGGGCATGGCATCCACGTCGATTCCGGGATATTCCGGCTTGAAGAGGAATTCGACCTCAACGTCCGGAACCTGTTTGACACAGACGATGATTTTCATCCCGACCTCCAGATTTTGATTATGGATAAAATTCTTTTTCGTATATTACAAAAAGATTTTTCTTATGTCCATACCTCAATGGATAATATTTGGAAGAGATTTTTTGGCTTTCGTGAATAAGAGGATCGAAGAAAACAGTTGCAAACATGGGAAATCCCTTGATATATTGACACATATAGGGCCGTGTGGTAGAGTTGAACGGTCGTTGAATCGTTCAGGCTGTGCGGAGATTTCCGCAAATATTTTTAACAGTTTAAATGAGGAGGTGGTCGTATGAACTTCGCTGATTTTGGTAGGATTAATGCCTTGAAGTACCCGGATGAGGAGTTCTTTATTGAGTTGACCGCATCGAAGAACCTTAGGCGTTCCCTGACGTGGAAGGAATTCAACGAGCAGACCAACAGAGTCGCGAATTTCCTGAGGGATAAGTGCGGGGTCCAGAAAGGGGATACGGTATTACATCTCCAGATGAACAGCATCGAATGGTACGTGACCTATTTTGGTGTATTGAAGACGGGGGCGGCAGTAGTTCCATTGAATTACAGGTTTGCTTCCCAGGATATCGAGTTTGCGGCGAACGCCACGGAGCCAAAGGCCTTCATCCTCGGGGATGGGTTTCTGCCGAAGGTTCAGCCTGCCAAAGAGAATATGCCGACCATTAAGCATTATATCTGCGTGGGCGAAAACGTTCCGGAGGACATGTACTCCTATGACGAGATGATGCAGGCAAGCGATGAAGACTTTGTCGCGGACGTCGATGATGACGACATGGCGGAATTGATGTTCACCTCTGGAACCACGGGCAAACCCAAACCCGTCTGTCAGGCTCACAAGACCCTCTTTCAGATTGGCGTCGCGGTGGGTTTGACGTATAATGACGGCTACGAAACCACCTATCTGGCCGCCCATCCATTTTATCACAGCGGCAGCATGTTCCTGTCCTTCCCAAGCTACATGGCCGGGGGGAAGATCGTCTGCACACTGGATTTGAGCAAGCCGCAATATCTCCTCGACGCCATTTCCCAGGAAAAGGTGACCAGCGGATGGGTGACGGTTCCCACCATGTCCGATACGGTGGAGGCGGTCAAGCGGGGGGATATCGATTTGTCCAAGTATGACTTCTCGCATACCCGCTACATTGTCATTGGTGCGCAGCCCGTACCGCACAGTCTCTTCGAGGATATCAAGCGCCTTTTCCCGTTTAAAACGGGGAACATTTACGGCATCACCGAGGGCGGCGGTGGCGGCTCTTTCAACCTCTACGATGAAGACGTCCTCCGCAAACCGGGGTCCATCGGAAAACCGACCTTCGGTGTCGAGGCCAAGGTGGTCGATTTCGAGGGGAAGGAGGTCCCCGTGGGCGAGGTTGGCGAACTGATTTTCAAGGCACCGCGACTCATGAAGGAGTACTTCAAGAATCCCGAGAAGACCGCGGAGACCGTCAAAGATGGATGGCTCTACACAGGTGACCTGGTAAGAAAGGACGAGGAAGGTTACTACTACATCGCCGATCGGAAGAAGGATCTCATCATCCGCGGTGGTGAGAACATCTTCCCGGCCGAGATTGAGGATTTTCTGCACAAGAACCCCAAGATTGCCGACGTGGCTGTCATCGGGTATCCTCATGAAAGGCTTGTGGAAATCGCCATGGCGATCATCCAGCTCAAACCGGGAGAGACCATGACCGAGCAGGAGGTTATCGACTTCTGCAAGGAAGGCGGCCTGGCGAAGTACAAGTGGCCCGAGAAGATTGTTTTTGCCGAGGTTCCGAGAAATCCGAGCGGAAAGATCGAGAAGCCAAAACTGAGAGAAAAATATATCGGCAAGAAAACCACCGTGCCCGACGCGTAAGAGGAGGGACTACGGAAAAAATTAAGGGGGACCCATTTTGGGCCCCCTTTTTTTACCTACCTACAACCTCCTACCTACTACCTATCACCTACTACCTATCACCTACTACCTATCACCTACTACCTACCTATTCCCCTACGTCCACTCGAAACATCTTTCCAAGTGTTCCTCGTCCATCTTCGAGGTTGCGAGGCTAACCACGATCATGAGGATGATAGAGATGGGCAGGGCGATGACGTTGGGGTCGACCACGTTCCATGGAAATCCCAAGAGGGTGACCTTTCCGGTCAGGGCCTTGCAGAGACCGATGGCCGCGGCCTCTTTCTTATGGATGAAGATCAGCCAGAAGAAACTGGCGATGAAGCCGCCGACCATGCTGGTGATCGCCCCGGCCCTGGTGGCGCGTTTCCAATAGAGGGCGGAGAAGTACATGGGTAAAAACGTCGAAGAGCATAGCCCGAAGAAGAAGGCCGTGGCGATGGCGATGATACTTGGAGGCAGGAAGAGACCCCAGCCGATGGTAAAGAGGATGGTGAGCCCTACGCCGAAGCGAGTGGCCATGATTTCGCCCCCACCTGTTTTTCCCAGGCTCTTTTCATAGAAGTCGCGACCCAGGGAGGTTCCACCCACGTGGTATTGGGAACTCAGGGTAGACATGGCCGCGGCTAGCATGGCCAGCAGGAAGAGGGTGGCGAACCAGGAGGGCATGATCTTCTCGATGTAAATGGGAATGATCTTGTCGATGTTTCCTTTTGCCATGGCAATGGAGATCTTTCCAAACTTCTGGAAGAAGACGGCGTTGGAAAGCGGTCCCACCGTGAAGGCGATGCCCGTCATGGCAAGGATGAAGACGCCTCCCACGAGAACAGCGCGGTTGAGAGAGGCATCGTTCTTCACCGTCATGAACCGGACGGCCAGTTGGGGCTGTGCCAGAACCCCGATCCCCACGCCGTAGACGATAGTGGAATAGACGATCCACCAGAGTGGAGATCCGGATTTGGGTGAGGCGGTCCACCCCATGTGTCCGAGGGCCTTGAGTTTGGCAGGGACGAGGTTAGCCATAGATGTCAGGGTCTGGTGGGCTTTGAAGACACCGCCGAGCTGGGAATAGGTGAAGGCGACGAGAATGACCATCATGATAAACATAAGGGTTCCCTGGAGGGCGTCGGTGTACATGACCCCTTTAAGGCCACCCCAGATGACGTAGAGGGCGAGGATGACAGAGAAGCCGAGCAGGCCGGCCCAATAAGGAATGTTGAGATAGACCTCGATAAAGCGGGAGATCCCGATCAGGACGGCAGCAGCATAAACGGGCAGGAAAACGAAGATGACCAGGCCAGAAAACCCTTGGATAAATTTGGATTTGTATCTTATTCCCAAAATTTCAGGGAAGGTGTGGGCGTCCAGGCTGCGCCCCATTTTTCGGGTTCGCTTCCCGAAAAAGGCGAAGGCGATGAAAATCCCCACAAAGATGTTTAGGAAGGTTAGCCAGATAACACTGAATCCGAAGAGGGCGGCGGCTCCTCCGAACCCGATGATGGCGGAGGTGCTGATAAAGGTGGCCCCGTAGGACATGGCCATCACGTAGGGATTGATTTCCCTCCCCGCAATCATGTAGTCGGAAGCGGTCCTCGTTTCCCGCCAGCCTTTGTAACCGAGATAGAAGATAACAATAAGATAAAGCAGGACAAGAATGACATTCAAAACCATCGGTCTTTCTCCTCTGAAAGGTGGTTGGTTGTCATTTTATGGCGTTAGGGGAGGCGTTCTTCCACCTCTATCTCCTCCCGTTCCCACTCAACGATTCGGCGGTAATCCTCTTCGATTTCTGTCCCTTTGTTCCAGTTAACGAGACCGTATATGATGCAGAGAATTGTGGCCAGAATCGAGAGGATATATCCCCAAGCGGTGAGACTATCCGCAAAGCCGAACATGTTATCACCTCCTTGAAAGTTGGATATCCGCTTACTTTCTTACGAATTTACGCTAACACGGGCCGTTTTACCTGTCAATATGGAAATGTTTTGTCCTTTCCCTTTCGATAATGTTCTTTAAATCTCTGGTGGCGCGTTCCAGGACATCGTTCACGATGCGATAGTCGTATCGCTCCGCTTGGGCAATTTCCTGCTCGGCGATCTTCAGGCGCCGAGCGATTCGATCCTTGGGGTCTTTCCCCCGGGCGATGAGCCGCTGTTCCAGAGCCTTGAGGTCAGGGGGGAGGATAAAGATCGAGGTCCACCGATTCCGATCCAATCTTTCCATAACCTGCCGGGCCCCCTGAACGTCGATGTCGAGGATAACGTCCTTCCCGAGGCTGCTTAGACGATCGATCTCTCTTTTGGATGTCCCGTAGTATTCCCCGTAAACCTCGGCCCATTCCAGAAAGGCGTCTTCAGAGATGAGTTTTTCAAACGTGTCTCTCGTGACGAAGTAGTAGTCCCGTCCATCCTTCTCCCCAGGACGCGGGGGACGAGTCGTGTGGGAAATGGAAAAGGCGAGACGGGGGTCCTGTGACATAACCCGGTGAATAAGGGTGGACTTACCGACGCCTGAGGGACCGGAAATAATGAAGACAAGATTGGGGAGGTTATTCGACATTTTGTACCTGTTCCCTTAACTGGTTCAGGATTTCTTTCAAATGGATAACATGGGCGGAAAGGTCGTAGGAGACACTTTTAGAACCCATGGTGTTGACCTCTCGGTTCATCTCCTGGAGGGTAAAGTCGAGTTCACGCCCACTTACCGCTTGTCCGAGAATCTTTTCCCGGAA
>JAOZMY010000081.1 GCA_029934085.1 bacterium
CTCGACATCGTGGCGGAGGACATGAAGGCGGAGATCGGAAGCTGCGTGGTCGGGGAGCGGGAGCTTTTGAAGCTCATCGACCGGTACGGACTGGAGGTCTTCGAGGCGCACAAAAATCACCTCTTCGATTCGACGGAGAAGATGATGCGTTCGGAGATCCGGACCATCCCCAACGGTGTTTACAAGGGAACCTCCCGGGTCTACTATGACGGCCGAAACCCTGGATCGGTCTACGAGATTCACGTAACCATCACGGTGGAAGACGAGGAGATCACCTTCGACTACACGGGCACCTCGCCTGAGACGGACGGGTTCGTTAATGGAACCTACACCTCGAGTGCCTCGGCGACCACGTTGACCTTCCTCCAGATGATCAACCCCAACATCCCCCACAATGATGGGATGGTCCGCCCCATGCATATTATCATCCCGGAGGGGACGATTTTGAATGCCGCCTATCCCAAGGCGACCACCTACGGAAACCACCTCTGTCCCAACAACGCGGACGCCATCATGCGTGCCCTGGGCCCTGCCATCCCGGACCGGGTCACGGCGGAGTGGAACGAGCTTCTCTGCTCCCTTACCACGGGGATCGACCCGAGGAACGGACGGCCCTACGTGGACATCGGGTTCATGGGTCTGAAGGGTGGTTCCGGTGCCATCAAGGGATGTGACGGATACGACCACATCGGCATGATCGATGCCTCGGGTGGTGTGCTGGATCAGGACTACGAGATGTTCGAGCAGCAGACCCCCCATCTTTTGATGCTCCACGAGTATTGGAGGGATTCCGCAGGCGCGGGCCAGTGGCGCGGGGGCCTCGGCGTGGAGACCAGGTTCAAGATCGGGAGCGATCACACCAAGGTTGTGACTTTCGGGGATGGGGACGTGGAGCCTGCCTTCGGCGCCCACGGCGGCAAGGAGGGAACCCTCAACAAGATCGAGTTGGTTTACCCGGACGGCCATGTCTATAAGGCCCTCTCCAAGGACCTGATCGAAGATGTTCCCGCCGGAACCATCTACTTTCAGCAAGCGGGCGGAGGCGGTGGTTACGGTCCTCCCTACCTGCGCCCCGTGGAGAAGGTGCTGAAAGACGTGCGGAACGACGTGGTCTCCGTGGAGAAGGCGAGAGAAGATTACGGGGTGGTCATCGACCCGGAGACCTTCGAGGTGGATGAGGCGGCCACGGAGAAGCTCCGCGCGGAGATGAAATCCAAAGCGGCATGAATCCCTTTCTTTCCGGTGTCCGCGTGCTCGATCTCACGCGGATGCTGGCCGGCCCCTATTGCACGCTCCTGCTGGCGGATATGGGGGCGGAGGTCATCAAGATTGAGCGTCCCGGCAAGGGGGATGAGATCCGACGGATGGGTCCCCCCTTTGTCGAGGGCGTAAGTGCCTATTTCATCAGCGTGAATCGAAACAAGCTGAGTCTGACGCTTGACCTGAAATCTCCCAAGGGAAAGGAAATCTTTCTAAAGCTTGTCGAAGACTCCGATGTCGTGGTGGACAACTTCCGCCCCGGCGTCATGGAGGCTCTGGGCTTCGGCTTTGAGGCGTTGAAGTCGAGGAATCCTAAGATCATTGCCTGTTCCATTAGCGGATACGGGCAGACCGGTCCGTATCGGGACCGTCCCGCCTACGATCTGGTCCTCCAGGCCATGGGTGGTGTGGTAGCCCTGACGGGGGAGCCCGGGGGAAAGCCTGTGCGGTGCGGGATCCCCATCGGAGATCTGGCGGGAGCCATGCAGGCGGCCTTTTCCATCGTTAGCGCCCTGTTCGCGCGGGAGAGGACGGGGGAAGGAGCCTTCCTGGACATCAGCCTGCTGGACAGCCTCGTGTTCCTGGCGCCCTATATCGCCCAGTATTACTTCGCGGACGGAAAGGTGATGGGACCTTCGGGATCGAAACACCGATCGGTCACGCCCTATCAGGTCTTTGAATCGAAGGATGGGTATCTGGTGGTTGCGGTTTTTGGCGAGGGGTTCTGGCCCCGCTTCTGCGAGGCCGTTGGTCGTCCCGATCTCGCGGAGGATCCCCGTTTCAAAACCAACCTGGATCGGGTGGCGCATCGGGAGATCCTCGATCCCATGCTGGAAGAGCTGATCAGAACCCGGCCGACCAGGGAGTGGCTGGAGGCCTTGGAAAAACACGAGATTCCCGCCTGCGAAGTCAAGACTATCGACAAGGTCCTGGAAGACCCCCAGCTCCTGGCACGGGGGATGATCGGAGAGATGGTCCACCCCGTTTGCGGAACGGTCAAGACCCTTGCCAATCCCGTGAAAGTTGGGGGCGCGGAGGGTGAGATCCGCCACGCCCCGCTCTTGGGGGAACATACCAACGACCTTCTTTCTCGGATTCTGAACCTTACACCGTCCGAAATTACGCAGCTGCGCAAGGAGAAGGTGATATAAGGAAATAACTGAAAGGTCAAAGGTCAAAAAAGGTTAAAGGTGAAGGGTAAAAGGTAAAAAATAGGAATTCATGAGCCGGGAAAAAGGAACGCTTTATATCGTTGCCATGCCTATCGGGAATTCGGGGGATATTTCTCTGCGCGCTCTTGAGGTCCTGAAGGACGTGGATCTGATCGCTGCGGAGGACACTCGGGTGGCGGGAAGGTTCCTAAAGAGCCATGGGATTGACACACCGCTCATTAGCTTTTTCGAGCATAACGAGGCCCGGAGAATGGAGGGGCTTCTGAAACGGCTTGAAGGTGGGGAATCGGTAGCCGTCATCAGCGACGCAGGAACGCCGTTGATCTCGGACCCCGGTTACCAGTTGGTGAAGGCGGCCCAGGAACAGGGGATTAAAGTCGTGCCCGTTCCCGGTCCTTCAGCCGTAATGGCGGCGCTCTCTGTGGCGGGCCTGCCCACCGATCGGTTCCTCTTCATCGGGTTTCTCCCGAAGAAGCCCGGAAAGCGGAGGAAGGAGCTGGAGCAGCTTGCCGAGGTTCCGCATACCCTCGTTCTTTACGAATCCCCTTACCGGCTGGTGAAGACGCTCCAGGAGCTTGGGGATATCTTTGGGAGTCGAACCGTGGTTGTGTGTCGGGAGTTGACCAAGCCTTACGAAGAGATTCTCCGTGGCACCCCGGATGAGCTTCTCGGGGAGTTAGCAAACAGAAAGATCAGGGGGGAGATTACCTTGATTGTTGAGGGGAAGGGGAAGCGAAAATCGGGAAACTAAAAAAGGCCGGCATAAGCCGGCCTTTTTGATGGTAAAATTAATATCTCGGCCTGCGTGATGAACGGTCACCCCGGGGTTTGGCCTGGTTGACCTTGATCTGACGGCCCTTGAATTCGGTTCCGTTCATGGCCTTCATGGCCTTGTCTGCCTCTGAATTGTCCGGCATGTCGACGAAACCGAAGCCCTTGGATTGGCCGGAATACCTATCTTTGATGATGTTTACACTTTCCACGGTTCCATATTCCGAGAAAGCGGCCTGTAAATCGTCTTCGGTTACGCCATAGGCAAGATTGCCAACATACATGTTCATAAAAAACACTCCTTTTTCTGGTGCGGTTTTGGAAAGGATGCCTTGCGCCGACAAACCGCACGAATCGCCGTAAGGCACGCAGCCACATTCTGACTGCCTTTTTGAAAAGACCAGGATATCTAATGACGATGCGGAATTAGGTAAACTGTCGATTCAAAAGCATCTGTTTCTACCACGCGTCGTGGATGATGTCAAGAAAGCCTTCCGAGATGGTTCCGGGATCAGGCCTCCGTGAACAGGACCGCGAGGATCTTTGTCGGGTTGTCTCCCACGCAGGCAACTCGATGGGGGAGTTTGGAGTCGTAGTAGATGGAGTCTCCCGGGGACAAGGTGTCCTTGAAGTTTCCCAGCACGACCTCCATCTCTCCTTCAAGGACGTAGATAAACTCTTCACCGCTGTGGGAGGAGAGCTTTTCGTGTTTAACCGTTGCCGGTTCCAGGGTGACGATGAAAGGTTCCATCCGGCGATTTTTCTTGTCATAGCCGAGGGATTCATAGGTGTAGCCGTAGTTGACCCCCTCCTTTGATGCGAATCGAGAGATCAGCTTGCGCTCGTCTTTTCGGACGATGGAATAGGAATGCCCCCGTTTTTCGCCGAAGATCTTGCTGAGAGGCACTTCCAAGGCGTTGGCAATCTGGATGAGGGTCCCGAGGGAGGGAGAGAGGAGGTGATTCTCGATCTGGGAGAGGATGGCGGAGGAATACCCTGTTTTTTCAGCGAGATCAGCGAGGCTCAATTTTTTTTCTTCTCGGACCTTTTTGATCCTTTCCCCGACTTTCGCAAGGGTGATTTCTTCGTTTTTTCCCATGATACCTCCTGAGGTTAGGCGTTGGACGGATTGATCTGGCGGGCTCCCAGCTTGATGGCTTCGATATTCTGGGGAATGAATCGTGCATTGCGTTCCGAGATGACCTTGGATAGGGAGTTGATCAACGATTCCTGGGAGACAACTCCGGTTGCCTCCACATAGGCCCCGATGAGGATCATATTGGCCAGGCGGGCGTTTCCCATTTCCGTGGCGAGATCGTTGGCTGGAATGGGATAGACGGTAATGTCCTTTCTCGTTTGTTTCTCAGGGGAGACGAGGGAGGTATTGAAAAGGAGCGTTCCCTCAGGTTTGATCCACGACTCGAACTTTTTCAGAGAGGGGAGGTTCATTACGATGGCCGCGTCGGGTTTGCCTACGATGGGGGATCCAATCGGTTCGTCCGATACGACCACGGTGCAGTTGGCCGTGCCGCCCCGCATCTCCACGCCGTATGCAGGCATGTAGGTCACGTGTTTACCCTCTTCCAGGCCCGCGTAGGCCAGCATGTTTCCGATGAGCAGGATCCCTTGACCACCGAATCCCGCCATGATCACCGAATTTTTCATATTTCGTTTCCTTTATCGATTTTATAAGACATCGGCTGCCTTTCGCTCCTTGAAGATTCCGAGGGGGAAGTAGGGGATCATTTCTTCCTCGACCCGTTTCATGGAGTCGATGGAATTGAGCCCCCAGTTCGTCGGGCAGGCGGAGAGGATTTCAACGAAGGTGAATCCCATTTCCTCTTTCTGGAATTGAAAGGCCTTTTCAATGGCCTTTTTGGCCATGTTGATGTTTTTTGGGGTGGTGAAGGCCACGCGTGCGGCAAAGGCCGTTCCTTCCAGGGTTGCGAGGATCTCCGTCATCCGGATGGGATAGCCGTCCTGCATGAAATCCCTTCCATAAGGGCTGGTTGTGGTTTTTTGACCCAACAGGGTGGTGGGCGCCAGTTGGCCGCCTGTCATGCCGTAGACGGTATTGTTGATAAAGATGATGGTGATATTTTCTCCCCGGTTGGCCGTGTGGACCGTTTCCGCGATGCCGATGGAAGCCAGGTCTCCGTCCCCCTGGTAGCTGAAGACGATCTTATCCTTTCGGGCCCTCTTGACCCCTGTGGCAACGGCAGCCGCTCGTCCGTGAGGGGCCTCGATGACGTCCACGTCGAAATAGTCGTAAAGGAACACGGAACACCCCACGGATGCTACTCCAATCGTCTTTTCTCTCAGACTGTATTTATCGATGGCTTCCGCTACCATTCGGTGGGCGATGCCATGGTGACACCCGGGACAGAAATGGAAAGGGGCGTCTTTCAAGGTCTTGGGTCTGCTGAATATTTTTTTCTCACTCATGGTTTATCCTCTATGATTCGGGATAGATCTTTTTTATTTCCTCGAAGATCTCTTCAGGCGTGGGAAGGGCCCCCGGGGGTTTCCCGAAGAAATCGACCTGGTTTCCTTGTGCAGAGATCTTTACGTCTTCGAGCATCTGTCCCGTGTTTAGTTCAACAACGAAAAAGCGCTTACCCGCCTTGGCCATGGCGGTGAGCTGTGGCTCAGGGAAGGGGAAGAGGGTGATGGGGCGAAAGAGTCCCACCCTCATACCGGCTTCTCGGGCCATCATGACGGAGGTTCGGCTGATTCTCGCGGCGCTTCCAAAGGCGACGAGGATGAGATCCGCGTCTTCGGTCATCAATTCCTCGAAACGGATTTCACTTTCTTTCATGGTCTCGTATTTCTGATGGAGCTTCCAGTTGTGGGCAGTGAGTTCCCCGTCTTTCAGGTAGAGGGATTTTAGGACGCGCTGTGGCCTCCCTTTGGCCCCTGTTAAAGCCCATTCCTTTGGATATTCGTGGATTTCTCCTGGAGGTTCCCGGAGGAGGGGCTCCTTCATCTGGCCGATCATGGCGTCTCCAAGGATCATCACGGGATTCCGATATTTTTCCGCCAACTCGAAGGCGAGGATCGTAAGGTCGTAGAGCTCCTGGACAGAGTTGGGGGCCAGGACCAGCAGGTGATAGTCACCGTGGCCGCCGCCCTTGACCGCCTGGAAATAGTCGCCCTGGGAAGGGGCGATTCCTCCCAAGCCAGGGCCACTCCGCGACATGTTGACGATCACCGTGGGGATCTCGCTTCCCGCGATATAGGAGATTCCTTCCTGCATCAGGGAAATCCCGGGGCTTGAGGAGGAGGTCATGGCCCGGATCCCCGTGGAGGCCGCCCCCATCAGCATGTTGATGGCGGCCACCTCACTTTCCGCTTGAACGAATTCCCCCCCCACTTTGGGTAGGTGATACGAAAGGTATTCCGGAATGTCGCTCTGAGGGGTGATGGGATAGCCGAAGTAGTAGAGACATCCCGCGTCGATAGCGCCCATGGCGACGGCTTCGTTTCCCTTCACTAAATCACGTGTCTCTGTCATTTCCACACCTCGATGGCAACGTCGGGACAGATCTTCGCGCATAAAGCGCATCCTTTACACGATCCGTTTTCCGTGAATACGGCGTAGAAATAACCGTTTTCGTTGATCTGGTTGCCTATTTTAATGAGTTCTTCTGGACAGAGGAGTGTACACAAGGCACATCCTTTACACAGGGATTGATTGATTTCGATTCTTGCCAAGGCTTCTAACTCCTTTGAGTGATTCAATCTATCTACGGAAAATCGATGGGAATGTCAAGATGGAAAGTGTGATGGTGAGTGTTATTTACTTATGTGTTTGATATTTGTTGGGTAAATCGTTATAATTCAATTTGTAGAAGTGCTGGCCTCAAGAGGAAGTGGGTTGATGCCGAGAAGAAGGGCTCAGGCTCCTTTCAGGTTTTATCGTTCTCGAGAGAGGGGGGCAATTTTGAATCGGGGTAAAGGATGAGTAAAGATAACATATCTTCAAAGACGCAGGAGCGAATTAAACGTCTTGAAGATGATATAAAGCGGTACAAGGACGAGTTAGAGACACTCAAGCGGGAAAAGAAGACCCTGGAATCCCTGATTCGCCACTCCTTTCTCGGGATTGTAACCGTTGATGAGAATTTGAGGGTCACCTCCTGTAATCGTGAGTTCGAGAAACTTTTTCAATATAAAAGGTCTGAGATTGTCGGGAAAAACCTTGATGAAGTAATCTCAAAGGATCGAACCTTCGAGGAAGCCCGCAAATTTTCGGAAAGGACCTTGAATGGAAGTGCAACCCATGGATCGGGAATACGCTATAGGAAGGATGGTACGCCTATTCCCGTCGAGTTCTTTGCCGTGCCCGCAATCGTGGATGGGAAAGTGGTGGGCGCTTATGGGATCTACCAGGATATTTCTGAAAGGGAGGAGATATCCCGGGCCCTTAAGGAGAGTGAAGAACGATATCGTAGCTTGGTGGACATGTCTCCCATGGGTATAGGCGTTTACGGGTTGGACGGGCGGATCCTTTTTGTCAATAAGGCTGCCATAAAGATTTCTGGCGCGAGTAGCTATGAGGAGATGGTCGGGAAGTCAGTTTTCGATTTCATTCATCCCGATGCGATGAGTCTGGTCGAAAAGAGACTCGAAGAGCTCACTTCTGGGAAAAGTCAGCCTAAAATTGAGGAAAAGGTTGTGACGATGGATGGGCGGACGATATTCATCGAATCCACTTCGATGCCGATTGTTTACCAGGGCCAGTCGGCCATTATTACGGTTTTTCAGGATGTTACAGAACGCGTTGAAGCGAGGAGAATGTTACAGGAGAGTGAGGCACGTCTTAAAAGGGTGTTTCGGGCATCTCCCCTTGGCATGGGGTTGGTGCGGGATCGTATCATGCAATGGCACAATACGGCCATGTCGAAGATTCTGGGGTATGAGCCGGTGGAATTGGTAGGAAAAGAGGCAAGAATGATCTACCCCAATGACGAGGAATACCAGAAGGCGGGTGCATGCATCGCTTCCCTTTCTCGTGGCAAAAATGTGGCCGAGGTTGATACAAAATGGGTCAGAAAGAGTGGTGATGTATTTGATTGCCATATCTGGTATTCGCTTTTGGATAAAGAATCGGAGAATCCCACGGTTTTGGCGATCGCGGAGGATATCTCCGAGCGCAAGAAGATGGAGAAGTTACTTCAGGAGAGTGAGGCACGGTATCGTCAGTTGGCGGAGTTTTCCCCCCTGCCCATTTGTGTTTTTGACGTAGAGAAAATCTATTTTGTTAATAAGATAGCTTTGAAGATGATCGGGGCAGATTCTGTGGAAGATCTCGCGGGCAGGCCTGTTTTTGATTTTGTTGCCCCCGAGTTTCGTGAGATGGCAGTAAAGCGGACCCAAAGGATCCTCGAGGAACAAATTGAGCTTCCGCCGGTCATTTTTAAGGCTTTTGGCTTGAAAGGGGACGAGATTTTTGTAGAAGTTCACTCCATGCCGGTCCGGTATAATGAGAGAAAAGCCGTGATTTCCGTGTTCTTGGATGTTACGGAGAAAAAGGAAGCCGAGGAGAAACTGAGGAAGGAACAGGAAAGATTTCGAAGACTCTACGAGGAATCAAGAAGGCAAGAGGAACTCTACCGTTCCCTGCTGAATTCTTCCGCGGACGCGATCGTGATCTATAATCTTGAAGGGGCGGTGGAGTATCTGAGCCCCTCTTTTACCCGTATCTTTGGATGGACGTTTGACGAACTTAAGGGGAAAAAGATTCCTTTCGTCCCGGAATCGGAGATGGAATCCTCGATGACCGTGATTAAGGAACTCATTCGGAATGGGACACAAGTTCACGGTTTTGAGACAAAACGATATACGAAAGATGGAAAGGTCCTTGATATCAGTATCAGCGCTTCCCGTTTTAACGACAGCGAAAACAACCCCGCAGGGATGCTGGTGGTTTTGAGAGATATCACGAAACGTAAACAGGCGGAGAAGAGACTAAGGGATGAGGAGAGGCAGTTTCGGGAGCTTTACGAGGAGTCGAAGCGGCAGGAGGAGCTTTATCGTTCTCTACTGAACTCCTCAGCCGACGCGATTGTGATATACGATCTTGAAGGGGCAGTGGAGTATCTGAGCCCTTCCTTTACCCGTATCTTTGGGTGGACGTTCGATGAATTGAAGGGGAAAAAGATTCCTTTTGTTCCGGATTCGGAGAAGAAGGCGACAAAATCCGTTATAGAAAAGCTCTTTTCCACAAGAGAACCTATTCATGGATTTGAAACACGTCGTCTGACAAAGAATGGACGGTTATTGGATATCAGCGTAAGCGCTTCACTCTATATGGATGTTTCGGGTGAACCTGTGGG
>JAOZMY010000082.1 GCA_029934085.1 bacterium
TTTATGCCCTCAATAGCTATATCGAGTTCTTCTTTTTCGATGGTGAAGGGGGGAGCGATGACAAGGGCATCACCATCTGTTCCGGCAAGCCCCGAAGACTTATAAACGATAACACCGTCGTTGAAGATTGCTTCCCAAATGCGTTCCGCTGTTCGTTCCTGTCTTTTGAAAGGGGCTTTGGTAGCTTTATCTCGAACCAATTCGATTCCCCATAAAAAACCGCGGCCTCGAATATCTCCGACATTGGGGTGATCCCCAACGGTGTTTTTTAATAGGACACCAAGTTGTTTCCCTAAGGCGGAGACCCGTTCAATTAAGTTGTGCTCTTCAATAATTCTTACGGTGGCCAACCCGGCGGCGGCTGCCACCGGATGATGTGTGAAAGTTCCGCCGTGGACGAACGTACCTTCCTTGCCTTGCCGGATCGTTTCGAAATGTTCAGACCGCACCGCGACGGCTGAAAGGGCAATGACTCCGCCGGACAATCCCTTTCCGAGGGTCATAAGATCGGGGATGATATTTTCTTCCTGGCAGGCAAACCAGCGTCCTGTACGTCCCATTCCGCACATAACCTCATCCAGGATTAAAAGGACACCGTATTTGTCGCATATCTCTCGTATCGTTTGCCAATAACCAGCAGGCGGGGGATAACAAGCGAGTGTGGCGCCGCTGACGGTTTCGGCCAGGAAAGCGGAAACCGTTTCTTTGCCCAGGTTTAAAATGGTTTCTTCCAATGCCAAGGCGCATTGGAGTTTACAGTCAGGGAATTTTAGCCCATAGGAGCACCTATAACAGTAGGGCGGTGGAATGTGGACAGCATCGTTAAGTAATGGAGCGAAAGGGACTCGGAAGGCGGTGCGTCCCATGGCAGAGAGGGCTCCCATACTCATCCCGTGGTAGGACTTCCATCTTGCAATGAGCCGGAATCGTTCAGGCTCTCCCCGGTCAATATGGATTTGCCGTGCCAGTTTAATGGCTGCTTCTATTGCCTCACCCCCACCAGATAGGAAATAGAATCTATCAAGCCCTTTTGGTGTGTGTTTAGCTAAGGTTTCTGCCAGTTCTTCAACAACCGGAGTCGTGAACATGGTGGGATGGATGTAGTCATACGTGGTGATCTGATCAAAGACTGCCTTGGCAATATCTTTACGTCCATGGCCTAAGTTAGTTACGACCGCACCGCCACTGGCGTCGAGGTAGCGCTTCCCGTCGGCCGCTTCTATCCATGGGCCTTCGGCCTTCACGGCAACCGGTAAAGGGCTGTCGAGCTTTCGGGGGAAGACGTTTCCTGGGATTTTAGGTTTCTTAGGTTTCATGTTTAATTCTTCTCCTTGCGCCATCCGAAACCGGTGATACGCCAAACAATCCAATTGTAAAGTCGGATTTTTTCAACATCCATGTGTATCAAGGCTCCGGCTTGAAGATGACTTATGGGGATTTCTTGATTGTCGACATATAAGCGTGTTTTGTTAATCGGGACGATGTAAAAACTTAAGTAGTTAACAATTTGCTGTTTCTCATCCACAACCAGGGACTCTTTTTCCCTGTGGGACCTTTCAGGGACGTCGTTTGGTAGGCCAGTTCCGACGGATGCCATTCGGGTTTCCAAGATGCGTAAATTCCCATCGGGGCCGATACAGAATTTGCCTTCTACTCGGGTGTGTTCGACCGAATGGAGATAGCTCAACCGAATTTTCGTGTCAGTTTTGACTTTGATGGCTTTTAGTATCCTGAAATTTTCGCGAGGGAGGCGAATTACAAAAACCATGATCGGGATCAAAGATAATGAGGTCAACGTAGCAATGGCTATAATAATGAAAAGATATTTTTTTTTAAGTCGGTTCATACGTTGCCTAAGTTCACGCTGAACTCGGTTTTCTCCATGCGAGTCCTTTGCCATAAGTAGATAAGAATCAAAATCAAAACCGCTCCAGCATTCACCAGATGCTGATTGATAAGTAGATCCCCGATTTTTAGATGGCTCGGATTTACGAGGAGAAAGGCCAACCCAAGGAAGATAAAACGTTCCCAAATATAGGTGCGAGTTTTCCAGTAGCCCTGGATGAAAACAGACCAACAGAACATGCCAAGGATGGAAACAGGAATGATGTAGAGAAGTTCTACCCAGTTAGTATTTATCATCAGCAGTTTTGTATTGTAGATGAACATGAAGGGGAGGGTAAATGCGGCTAAATCCAGCCTGAAGCTCTTCCATCCTGTTTTGATTGGATCTGACCCCGCAATTCCAGCAGCAGCATAGGCACATAGTCCCACGGGAGGAGTATCGTCTGCCACAATGCCGTAATAAAAGACGAAAAGGTGAACCGCCACAATAGGTATTCCTAATTTTAGATTGGCGCTGATCGTTAAGATGGCGGGGGCCGTCATTGCTGCCATAATGATGTAGGTTGCCGTTGTTGGTAATCCCATCCCAAGGATGATTGAAGCGAATACTGAAAAAATCAGGGTTAGAATCAAACTGCCCCCCGCCGCTTCAGTAATAAGGGTAGCCATTTTCAGTCCCAAACCGGTAAGCGTTACGACCCCGATGATGATGCCACAACAGGCACAAGCCGCGGCGATGCCCGCCATGTTGCGGGCCCCCATTTCAAGGGCGTCATAAATCTCTCTAAAGCTCCGTCGTAAGACATACCACCGCGGATTTTCCTTGTAATCGATGTAGGCCGGTTCATCGTACTCTTTGTCTCCCGTCTTTAGTTTCGGAAACAATATCCGTTTCCGGTACCAGTTGTTCCCAAACGCAATGACCACGATCAGCAGAATTGACCAGGAAGCGCATGTCGTGGGAGTCCATCTGACAATCAAAAGCAACCAGATTAACAGGACAAGGGGGATGAGATAGTGTAATCCGGTAAGTAAGGTTTTCAACATGGGTGGGCGTTCTTCTTTATTGAGGCCTCTAATGTTTTCCTTGACTGCTTCTAAATGGACGATAGAGAAGATGGCCGCATAGGACAAAAGGGCAGGGATAAAAGCCGCTTTGACGATTTCAACGTATGGGACGCCAATGATCTCGGCCATGATAAATGCGGCAGCTCCCATAACGGGGGGCATGAGTTGACCATTCGTGGAGGCTGCTACCTCGACAGCTCCGGCCACATAATTTTTAAATCCAACTTTTTTCATGAGAGGGATAGTCATGGAACCAGTAGTGACCGTATTCGCGATAGAGGATCCGGAGATTGATCCCATAGCGCAAGATGCGACGACGGCTGCTTTGGCAGGTCCCCCGCGGAATCGCCCCATGAGAGCGAAGGATAAATCGATCAGGTATTTTCCCGCGCCTATCTTTTCCAAAAAGGCGCCGAATAGGACAAAGAGAAACACGAAAGTGGCGGAAACCCTCAAGGGGACTCCCCAAAGTCCTTCACCGCTCATGTAGATATGATCTATAATCCGTTTGACGCGGAATCCTCGATGGCCTAAATCACCGGGTAGATAGGGACCAAAGTATGCGTAGAGTAAGAAAACGATGGTGACGACCGGCAGGATGGGTGAAACACTCCGTCGTGTAGCCTCCAAAACCATTATCATCAAGATGCCTCCGACAATCAAATCATAAATTGGGGCATCGCCCACCGAAGTTACGATGTGGTTATAATTGATGAATAAATACAGGGCTGTTACACCACCGATTACAGCGAACAGAATATCAATGTTGGTGATTTTGCCTCTTGGAGACTTTTTTGAGAAAGGGAAAAAGGTAAAACAGATTATAAGGGCAAAGGTCAAGTGGATCGAGAGTTGCTTGGACCCGGGAAGTTCACCAAACAAGCCGGTATAGAGCTGGAACAGTGACCAAACGACCGCGATGAGGCTTAGGATGAGTGCCGTTTTGCCGATCAGTTTTCGGGACCCTAATTCTGAGGATTGGGCCAATTCTACCCCAACATTCATGTCTTGCTGCTTTTTCGGTGACAAAACACGACCCCTTTCTCGGTGTTGCCGAGGCCATCGCACGACAGCCTCGGCAACAATGTTTATTTTACTTTATCATCTCGCTTGGTAGGTTTTCTTATTTGAGGATTCCCTTCTCTTTGAAGTATTTTTCTGCACCAGGATGAAGGGGTATTGACATTCCCACCAAACCTGTTTTTGGTGAGATATTCTTGAACTTAGCGTGGGCCTTTCTCAACAACGGTAGTTCGGCGTACATGGCGCTGAGGATCTTGTAGACGATGTCAGATTCGAGATCGGCGCGGGCACATAGCATAGCCATAACAGAGACCGTTGGGACGTCTTTGTCGTTACCCTTGTAAGAACCCGCGGGTACCACCTGTTTTGCGTAGAAAGGATACTTTTTGATGAGCTTATCAACGTTGGCCCCACTAATCGGAACGATCCTTGTGGGAACGATAAGGGCTGTGTCTTGAATGACCGCGGCACCCACGGCAACGGTAAAAAATGCTGCGTCCAAACGGCCATCCTTAATGTAGTCGGCGGCTTGAGAGGCTGTCAGTTGCTCAGCCTTTCCCAAGTCTTTCAAAGTTAATCCCCATGCCCACAAGATCTGTTTTGCGTTTTCCGCTGTCCCCGAACCCACGGGGCCAATGGCGACTTTTTTCCCTTTTAGATCAGCTACTGAGAGAATGTTCGAGGCTTTTCGAGAAACCAGTTGCACATGTTCCGGGAATAGGGTGCACACGCCTCGTATGTTTTTTATCTTCTGATCAAATATCCCTTTTTTGCCATGATAGGCGTAAGAAGCGATATCATTTTGTAGGATTGCAAAATCTGTATCTCCTAAGCCGATAAGTTTTGCGTTTGCTACCGAGGCTCCCGATGATTCCGCTGTGACCTTAAGGCCATCTTTTTTCAGATGTTTCCAGACGATACGGGAAATCGCCCCTGCCATCGGGAAGTAAGCCCCCGTTACCCAGCCCGAAGCGATTGAAATATAACGTCTTTTCGCAGCGCTTACCGGATTTACAATGAACATAGTAGCAACAATCAAAACAAAAACGATGGCTAACCATTTTATAGCTTTTCCCCTCATGATTTTCCTCCTTTATCAAAATTACGTGGTTGACATGGTTGTTTTAAAGGTCTTGTGCCTTTTCGGTTGCTCCATCTACCACCTCCTTTCGGGTTTGAAAATTATTTATGTTTAATTTTACATGCCTTTTGGGCATGTAACTTCAGAGCATTTTTTAATTGCGGATTTTATGGGAGACAAAGGTCGTTGAAATACAGGAAAGTGTTTCTGATTTATTTTTATTTGTCCTGTTTTCAAAACCCACCATAATTTTTACATTGAGAAATTAATTTTTACGCAACGTATTCTAAAGTAATATCTTTTGTCTGTCAAGGGAAAGAAGATTTGTAGTTATCTGATGGTGGAGGAGGTAAGGTTTCCCAGGTAGAGTTTAGATAGGCTTAGGCTCCGTCTCCGGTTTTTCAGAAAGGACCTCTTTGAGAAACAGGGCGTTTTTTGGGGCGTGGCCTTCCGCGTCGTTGTCGAAGTAGACGAAGACGTCTCGATCGATGGCCTTGAGCTTTCGGGCGAATTCCTTGAGGAAATCCTCCGTGTAGGCGGATCGGTAGAGGACGGGGGAACCGTGCAGCCGGATGTAGAGGAAATCAGCGGTGACCTTCTCCGCGTAAGGATATCGTCCCGCTGTGTCGGACCAGCAGAAGGCGATGTTCCTTTCGTGAAGCGCACGGTAGAATTCTTCGTTCAAAAAGGAGGCGTGCCGGACCTCAATGGCGGTTTTCCATCTCGGGTCGAGCTGACTGAGAAAACTATCTATAAGGGGAGGGTCGTAATGGAGGGACGGAGGTAGCTGGAAGAGAAGACATCCTATTTTTTCTTCAAGGGGGACGATGGTGTTGTAGAAGCGTGTCAGAGAATCCTGAATGTCTTTAAGGCGTTTGATGTGGGTGATGAAGCGATTTGCTTTTACGGAGAAGAGAAAGTGCTTGGGAGTTTCATCGTGCCACTTTTGAAAGGTGGAGGGCTTTGGCTCCCGGTAGAAGGTAGCGTTGATTTCTACTGTGTTGAAGATGGAGGCCAGATAGCCAAGCCACTTTTTCTGGGGTAGATTCGAAGGATAGAAATCCCCCTTCCAGTGTTTGTAGCTCCAGCCGGATGTTCCAACATATGTCTTCATTTCTTAAGGTAGGTAACCGGTTCGGTAAGATTCTATATTATTGTTTTCGAATCCCTTATATAATAAGTTTAGCAGCGTTGTAGGGTTTCGTCAAACGTGAGAGAGGTGGTGGAACAAGCGTTGTGTGAATTTTTTCGATTTTTAGATAAAAAAGTGGGGTGGAAGGCTTGACAAGCCTGTTCAAAACTGGTAGTTTCTTGCGGCTTTTCGGAAGCAAAGGAGAGTAGTGTAAAAATTTTATCAGGAGTTTGAAGGAGTTAGAATTTATGCCGACGATCAATCAGCTGGTCCGTTTTGGCCGGCAGAAGGTAAAGAAAAAACAGACTGCACCTGCCCTGAAAGGGTGCCCCCAGAAACGCGGTGTGTGCACGAGGGTTTACACCTCCACACCCAAGAAGCCAAACTCGGCTTTGCGGAAGGTTGCCCGTGTCCGTCTTACAAATGGGATGGAGGTAACCTCCTATATTCCTGGTATCGGGCATAATCTCCAGGAGCACTCCGTGGTGCTGATCCGTGGGGGCAGGGTGAAGGACCTTCCCGGTGTCCGTTATCATATCATTCGGGGAACCTTGGATACGCTGGGCGTGCAGGATCGACGGAACGCCCGTTCTAAATACGGTGCAAAACGGCCGAAATAGGGGAATTTGAGCAATGCCGAGAAGACGTGGAGTTAAAAAAAGAGAGATATCGCCGGATCCCAAGTATAGGGACGTTCTTGTCCAAAAATTCATCAATCGGATGATGTATTGCGGCAAGAAATCACTGGCGGAGAAGATATTTTATCAATCGATGGAAGAAATTGAGCAGAAGGCCAAGGAAGATCCGTTGAAGGTCTTCAAAAAGGCCGTTGAGAATGTCAAACCCGTGATTGAAGTCAAGTCGCGGCGGGTAGGGGGTGCCACCTATCAGGTCCCCGTTGAGGTACGGCCGGATCGGCGCACATCCCTTGCTATTCGATGGATTATCGGTTTTGCGAGGTCTCGCGGTGAGCGCGGGATGGTTAAGAAGCTGGCTGGTGAGTTGATGGACGCTGCGAACAACAAAGGGGCGTCTATCAAGAAGAAGGAAGATACCCACAAGATGGCAGAGGCGAACAAGGCCTTTGCGCATTATCGCTGGTAAGCAGCCCCTTTGAGACATAGTGAGGTTGGTTGAAAAAACAAAGGGGACCTGTTTGCTTTTTTAGAGGGTTGAAAACGAAAGAGACAAGGTTAGAGAAGAAGAGAATAAAGGGATTTAGGTTTGGGACGTTTGGTACCATTACAGAAGATTCGCAACATCGGCATCATGGCGCATATCGACGCCGGGAAGACGACGACGACCGAGCGGATCTTGTATTATACAGGGATTTCACACAAGATAGGGGAGGTCCATGATGGCACGGCTGTCATGGACTGGATGGCGCAGGAGCAAGAGCGCGGCATAACGATAACCTCCGCCGCGACGACGTGTTTTTGGAAGTCACATCGCATCAATATCATTGACACACCGGGACATGTGGATTTCACGATTGAAGTGGAACGTTCCCTCAGGGTGCTGGATGGTGCGGTAGCCGTTTTCTGTGCTGTGGGGGGCGTGGAGCCCCAGTCAGAGACGGTCTGGCGGCAGGCGGATAAGTACCGGGTGCCACGGATTGCCTTCGTAAACAAGATGGATCGTACGGGAGCCGATTTCTTCCATGTGGTGGAGATGATGAAAAACCGTCTGGGAACCCATCCCCTTGTGATGCAGCTTCCCATCGGGAGCGAGGAGAATTTCCAGGGGATCGTGGATCTGGTTACGCAAAAGGGATATATCTACGATGAGAGCTCTTTGGGGGCCAATTTCGAGGAGGTCCCGATTCCTGAAGACATGGTGGACGCTGTGGAGGAGTATCGGGAAAAGATCCTTGAGGCGGTGTCTGACCTGGACGATACGCTGATGGAGCGATATCTCGAAGGCGAAGCCATCTCGGACGCTGAATTGAAAAAGGCGATTCGACTGGGGACCAATTCCCTGAAAGTCGTGCCCGTATTTTGCGGGTCGGCGTTTAAAAACAAGGGCGTGCAGCCGCTCCTCGACGCGATCGTGGACTACCTTCCCTCTCCCCTCGATATTCCTCCCGTGAAGGGGAAGGACTTGAATGGGAAAGAAGCGGTACGTGAGGCGTCGGACGATGCACCGTTCGCGGCGCTGGCCTTCAAGATTATGACGGATCCCTTCGTGGGACATCTGACTTATTTCCGTGTTTATTCGGGATTTTTAACGACGGGTTCTTATGTTTATAATTCAAATCGCCAACGTAAGGAACGAATCGGGCGCCTCCTGAAGATGCACGCAAACAAGCGTGAGGAGATCAAGGAGGTCTATGCGGGGGATATCGCCGCGGCGGTGGGGCTCAAGCATACCTTGACGGGGGATACCCTCTGTAGTGATAAGGATCCGATTATCCTTGAATCGATCGAGTTCCCGGATCCGGTGATTTCGATCGCTATCGAGCCGAAGAGTAAGGCCGATCAGGAAAAATTGTCCACGTCTCTGAACCTCCTTTCCACGGAGGACCCCTCTTTTACAGTGAAGACGGACGAGGAGACGGGACAGACCATCATCTCCGGGATGGGGGAGCTCCACCTGGAGGTTATTGTGGATCGGCTCCTGCGGGAGTTTCACGTGGATGCCAATGTGGGGAAACCCGAGGTGGCCTACCGTGAGACCGTGAGCCAGCCCGCCCAGGCCCGAGGGAAATACATCCGCCAGACGGGTGGCCGGGGTCAGTACGGAGATGTCCACTTGAAGGTGGAGCCCAACGAATCGGGTAAGGGCTACGAGTTCGTGGACAAGATCGTGGGGGGCGTGATCCCCAGAGAATACATTCCCGCAGTGCGTTCAGGAGTTGAAGAGGCCATGAACCAGGGGATCCTTGCTGGTTATCCGGTGGTGGACGTGAAGGTGACCCTGTTCGATGGATCGTATCACGAGGTGGATTCTTCGGAGATCGCCTTCAAGATTGCCGGGTCGATGGCCTTTAAAGAGGCTTGCTCTAAAGCCAAAATGATGTTATTAGAACCGATTATGTCGGTGGAAGTTGTAACCCCAGAGGAGTATCTGGGAGACATTATGGGAGACATCAGCGCCCGCCGTGGAAAGGTCCAAGGAATGGAGAATCGTTCCACGGTTCAAATCATCCGCGCTGAGGTTCCGCTTGCCAATATGTTTGGCTACGCGACGGATCTTCGATCCATGAGCCAGGGACGGGCTACCTACACGATGCAGTTCTCCCGGTACATGCCGGTCCCGCAACATATTGCGGAAGAGATTATAACGAAGAAAAAGGCGTAAACTTTATTTAGGGGGTTTAGGTATGTCGAAGCAGAAGTTTGAGCGGACGAAGCCGCACGTAAAC
>JAOZMY010000025.1:0-4236 GCA_029934085.1 bacterium
CCTGCACACGCCCACCAAGGAGGTCAAGGACACGGTGGTCTCCCCGAAGTTCGGGGTCTATCTCTATCCCTTCGAGGGGGTCGAGATCTTCTCCACCGTGGGACGATCCACCCGGTTCCCCACCGCGCCAGAGTTCTACTGGTATTTCGCCGGTTACGATCCCTCCGTCCAGGGCCTGGTGCGGAAGCCTCTTACCTATGAAGACGCCATGCAGTACGAGGTTGGTACCAGGGTCAAGCCGGTTTCCGGCCTGGAAACGACCCTGCGTGGATACTATTATGACGTGGACGACTATATCCGGACCATTTTCGGCTACAAGCCGAGCCGGGTGGTGTATAATATCGATCACGTCAGGTTCCTCGGTGTCGAGGGCGAGGTTTCCTATCGTTTCTGGAAGTATTTTTCCTGCTTTGCCAACGTCACCTACGAGAAGACGAAAAAGAAGGGGGATATCCTGGACAACAGCAACCATTTGACCGATGAGCTCCCCGAGATTCCCGAGTGGAAATTCAATCTCGGGGCTCAATACGCGAGACGCAACGGCACCCTTGTCAAGGTCACCTACCGCTGGGTGGACGACCGGGCCATCCCTATCAATTCCGCCAATTTCAAGCCGCTGGGATCGGGATGCCCCTCAGGGGCGTGTACCCTCGGCAAGATGGATGCCTACGGGGTCGTGGATGTCTATCTCCGCTACCCCTTCCTGAAGAAGAGGGTCAAGGGATATCTCATCGCGGGATGCAACAATCTCTTTGACGAGCGTTACGAGGAGACCTACGGCTATCCCATGCCGCACCGGATGTGGTTCGCGGGGTTGAAATTTGACTATTGAGGAGGGGCGTTGTGAGCACGAATCCGAGAGAAGAAATCCAGAGAAAAATCGAGGAAGGCGATTTACGCTGGTTGCTGCTGAAGACCGGCGAGCTACACGGGCATTTCTGCCCTTTCGTGGCCCTGGGGGTCAAAGCCTCGGTCATCGCCATCCGGCGTCTCAAGGCCTTCACGGAAGGCATCGACGAGGACATCCTCGCCATCGTGGAAACCAACAACTGCTTCGCCGACGGGGTCCAGATGACCACCGGCTGCACCTTCGGTAACAACGCCCTCATCTTCAGGGACGTGGGCAAGACGGCCATGACCCTGGCCCTGCGGGGCGGCAAGGGGATCCGGGTTTCCTTGAGGCCCGGATACCCCGAGGCCATGACGGCGGACAACCCCGAGGCGCGGGAACTTTTCGAACGCTTCATCCTTCGGAGGGAAAAGGGCACACCGGAGGAAATGCAGCGCCTGAAGGACGTCTGGGAGGCCCTCTCCTTCGCCCAGTTGGAGATCCCCGACGAGGAACAGTTTGCGGTGTCCGAGGTCACCGTCTCCCTGCCGGACCGAGCCCCCATCCATCCATCCCTCGTCTGTGCCGAGTGCGGCGAGGCCTTTATGGAAACGCGGGGGCGGATACGTGACGGGAAATTCCTCTGCCTGCCCTGCTCGGGCGACGCCTACTTTGTGCTGGAGGGTGGGGGAATCAGAGCTGTTTCATGACATGTTCGACAATCGGAAGAATTTATTATATAAAAAAAGATAATACGACGAACGGGAACGCCTCACGAGGAAAGTGTGTGAGAGGTTGTGGTAAGCATAGAGGGCTTTGCTCGGGGGCGGCCCGAGAAAAAATTGCTAAAATAAGATTTGGAGAAGCATTGCATGGGGAAGAAAAAGATAGGTCGGAACGACCCCTGCCCCTGTGGGAGCGGTAAAAAGTACAAACATTGTTGCGGGAAAACAGAACAACAACCTCCCGTTGATCTCTTCTGGAAACGTGTGGGGGAATTCCTGGAAAACTACACGGATAAACTGGCCAAATTCTCCATAAAAAGAGCGGGTAATTACGCCTACACCATGGCTGTCGATGAGTTTTTCCTGTGGCCCGAGGAAACAGATATTTTGAAAGACCTCTTAAGTGAGCATTTCCCGATTTTTTTGCCATGGTATATCAACAACTGGTATTTTGACCCCGATGAGTTGGAAGAGGAAGAGGATATTGAGAAAATCGATCTCTCTCCTTACATGACCATTTCCGAGATTTATCTAAAGGAGAAGGGCCATCGTCTGGACAGCCTTCAGCGGCGGATCCTTGAAGCCAATATTAAACGGCCTTATTCCTTTCATGAGGTTCTCGAATGCAGGAAAGGGGAAGGATTAACCCTGAAAGATCTCTTTCTGGGAGAGATCCAATTTGTGTCGGAAAAAAAGGGGTCTGAAAATATCCCCATTGGGAACATCCTATTTGCGAGAACGCTTACCCTCGATGATTTGACCATTCTTGACGGCTGCGGCACCATTGCCATTCCCCCAACATATAAACGCGAAATTTTTGAGCTACGGGACAGAATGCGTAAGGCCTATAATCCGTTGACCGTGGAAGCCCTGAATGAATATGACCATGAGATAAGGGATCTCTATTTCTATATCTATGAAAGTCTTCATCAACCTCCGGAAATCAGAAACTATGACGGGGACGAAATCTTTTACACAACACTTCACTATGAGATCGATGACCCAAAAACTGCCTTTGAAAAACTCTCTTCTCTCGCCAAAAGCTGGACCAAAAAGGAGATGCTGGAAGACGCCCTTTACGACAGGGAAGGACACCTGCAACAGGTGGAAATTCAGTGGGATCGTAAACAGAAAAAGGGTGAACAGGGCTTGGGTTATGTGTTGCTCGGCAGCCTGAAAATTGACAGGGATAAGTTGATAGTTGAGGTCAATTCACGGGAACGGGCCAAGAGGATCGAGAAGGAGATCAAGAAACGACTTGGAAAACATGCTCGTCTTATCAAAAAAGAAGAAAAATCCCTCGATGAGATCATGCAATCCCGGAATGATTGGGCAGAGGATGCAAGTGAGGATTTTCCCCAACCCCCCTCCCTCAATCCGGAGATCCGGGAAAAAATAAAAGAGCTTTATGCGAAACATTGGGTGGAATGGCTCGATACTTCAGTTCCCGCGCTCAGAGGAGAGACGCCCCGAGAGGCTGCGAAGACGGAAGAAGGCCGTGAGCTTTTGAAGGCGCTTCTCCAGGAGGCTGTCGAAGCGACAAAGAGAGAGAAGGACGAAGAAATATCCAGCTTTCAGTTGAAGTTGATTGAAAATGTCATCGAGGAACTTGGATTGGATGAGATGTTTTGAAAAAGAGGTTCATTCCTGCTTGCCCATTCTGGTTTTTCCATCTCCATATCAGCTGATTAAACTTACATGAAAGGGAAGGGTAAAATCCATGATCCTAATTGATCGCCCTTATGTGTCTGAATTTCTTAAAGAGACAGCCGAGGAAAACTGCATTCCTATCATCAAGACGGCAGAGGCCCGGGCCCTCGGCCTCGCGGAGGGGCCCCATATCCTGGAGGAGTCGGAGGCCATTGATCGGTTCAAAAACGGTGGGAATCCCCGGCTCTACACCACCTCGGAGAACTCCATCGGATGGATCGCTCGCCACTTGGCCTTCACCGACCTGCCGGAGAAGATCGACCTGTTTAAAAACAAGGTGAAGTTCCGAGAGCTCCTCCGGCCCGTGATGCCGGATTTCTATTTCAAAGAAGTGAGGGCAGAAAACCTGAACACCTTAAACCTTGAAGGAATTCCTCGTCCTTTTATCATAAAACCCGCCGTGGGGTTTTTCAGCATGGGGGTTCACAAGGTGGCGACACCCGGAGAGTGGAACAGGGTCAAGGAGGAGATCGCGTCGGAACTGACCAAGGTAAAGGGCCTCTATCCGGATGAGGTGCTTGATACGGCTTCCTTCATCATCGAAGAAACGATTGAGGGAGAGGAGTTCGCCGTCGATGCCTATTTCGACGCTGCGGGGGAACCGGTGATCCTGGGCGTTTTCCATCATCTCTTCGCCTCGGGAGACGACGTGAGCGACCGCGTCTACTACACTTCCAAGTCCGTCGTGGAGGAGAACTTGGAGGCTTTTACGGACTTTCTCGAAACCGTGGGCGGGCTCACCGGTGTCCGGAACTTTCCTGTCCACGTGGAGCTGAGACGAACGGCCGATGGAGCCCTTATCCCTGTCGAGATCAACCCCATGCGTTTCGGCGGGTGGTGTTCCACCCCGGATCTTGCTTATCACGCCTATGGCATCAATCCTTACCTCATGTATTTCCGGCAGCACCGCCCCGACTGGAATGGGCTGTTGAAAGGCAAAGAGGGAAAGCGCTACTGCATCATCGTTCTGGA
>JAOZMY010000025.1:4336-8486 GCA_029934085.1 bacterium
AGGGAATCCCGTTAAAAGCGGGAGCGGGCCCGCCGCTGTGACCGGGGACGAACGCCGCTGAGAAACGCCACTGCCCTGTCGTAACAGGGTGGGAAGGCGCGGCAAGTAGGAAGATCCGGGAGCCAGAAAACCTGCCTGAACAGGAAAAGACGCCGAAGCAACCTGCGTGGCACCAGGTCGGCATGTGGGATGAAAAAGGGACATCCCCGGAGGAAGCTCCGGGGATTTTTTTATGGGTGTATTTGGAGAGAATAAAAGGAAGGGGAGGTGAGGGTTAGGTAGAAGGCAGAAGGTAGAAGGGGTTGAGTCTGACGTATGCCGCCTTTGGCGGCTAAACTTAGAGACTTCGACCTTCAAACTAAATAACCTTCAGACTGATGAAAAGGAGGTAAAAGAAACATGGTTGGGAACTACTTGATACGTGGGAGTAAGAAGGTCTTTTTTGGTATTTTGGCATTCGGGCTGGCGGTGGTGTTCGCCTCGGGACCGGTGCTGGCGGGGGATGCGAAAACGAACAAGAACGAACCTAAGATCCTGAAAGAAGTGGTTGTTACGTCCAGCCGGGTTGAAGAGACCCGTCGGGACGTCACGTCGAACATATCCGTCATCACCGGCGAGGAGATTGCCCAGTCCTCTGCGAAGAACCTGGGAGACCTGTTGGCGGAACATGCGGTCGGACACATTCAGAAGTATCCGGGCGGTCTGACCTCCATCGGCATTCGGGGATTCCGCACGGAGAGCCACGGTAACGACCTGAAGGGACATGTCCTTATCCTGGTGGACGGTCGCCGGGCCGGCACGGGAAACGTGGCGAAGATTTTGACGAAGAACATCGAGCGTATCGAGATCATTCGCGGGCCCGCCTCCGTGCAGTATGGTTCCTCGGCCGTCGGCGGCGTCATCAATATCATCACACGGCGCGGCAGGGGGAAGCCCCATGTCTTCGTGGAGGGAACCTACGGGAGCTATGATTTCGCGGAAGGAACCTTCGGCGGGTATGGAAAGGTCAAGGCGCTCGATTTTTCCGGGACTTATACCTATTCCGTCCTTGACGACGACTATAAAACCGGCGGGGGCGACCGGTTCAAGAACACCGGGTATGACGATATCCAGAACTTTAGCATGAACCTGGGCGCGGAGATCTATCCGGGACACCGCCTTGGCGTGATCGTTCACTATTACGACGCGGACAAGATCGGCGGCCCCGGTTACCTCAGCAAGAACGACGAGGACGACTACAAGGATTCCTCCAACAAATCGATCGATTTCATGTATGAGGGTAAGACCCCGAAGGGGATGTTATCCTGGATGGCCCGTTACTTCGACGGCAATGACGAGGACAAATGGGTCGACCCCATAGAAAGCAACCCCACCGGATGGGACGACGGCAAGGCATCCAAGATGAAAACGGACCAGAAAGGGGCCCAGGCCCAGGTGACCTTGAACCTGAAGCAGATAATGGCTACGGTCGGTTTCGATTGGGTAGATTACGACGTTCGGGCCACCTGGAACCCCAAGAAGACGGAATACGAGAACCCTGCCGGCTTCCTCCTGGTAAAGGGAAAACTGTTCAAAGATACCCTCATCCTGACGGGAGGTGTTCGCTACGATAGCTATGACGTTAAGGTCCAGGAACCGACCGGAAGGGACGAGAGTGATTCCAACTGGAGCCTCAGTCTGGGGGCGGCCTACCTCCTTGGGAAACACCTGAAGTTCCGGGCCAACTACGGTGAGGCCTTCGTGATGCCTTCGGCGGATCAGTTGGCGGCCGATTACACGACCTGGGGGACGCACTACGTGGGCAACCCCAACCTGGATCCGGAATCGAGCAAGACTTATGAGGGCGGCGTCGACTTCTTTTTCAAGGGGCTTAATGCCTCTCTGACCTACTTCTATACCGATTTCAGCGACAAGATCGTCACAGCCTCCACGCCAGCGGGGGAGAGAACCTGGAAGAATCTTGGTGGCGCCACGGTGGATGGTTTGGAAGGGGATTTCTCCTACGACATTGGCACCCTGTTTGGATGGGATTTCGAGGTTCGGCCCTATGCACGGTTCGTCTATCTCTTCAAATATGAGGACGATGAGACTGATGAAGATCTGAAATACACCTCGGACTGGAACGCCTCCTACGGGATTACTGTGACGGGGCTGAAGGGGTTTTCCGGAAACCTCAATTTCGCCTACGTGGGGAAGCAGAAGGTGGACGACTGGGAGAGCGGAAAGTATCCGGTCCCAGAAATCACCAAGGGAGGGTTCACCGTGGCCGACCTAAGTCTGGCCTACAAGATTTTTGAGAAAGAGAAATACGGAACGCTCACCGTCAAAGGAGACGTGCGGAACCTTTTCGACAAGGATTATGCCTACGTCAAAGGATATCCCATGCCGGGACGGACCTTCTACGGGACTCTGCGTTACGAGTTCTGAGATTGGTCGATTTGTCCTGAGGGTGGCGAGATGCCGGTAAATATGGTAGAAATCTGAAACGATGGAACTGAAAAGCCTCATTCTGGGAATCGTGCTGGCCGTTTCGATTTTCGCGGTCAAAAGCGGCATCGGGATGTATTATCTCGTTGCCCACGTGAAAAGCAGGAGATGGCGGACCTGGATCTTTTTAGGATCCGCCGTCTCCTACGGGCTGCTCTTTGTGGCAGCCTTTTTCCTGTTGAAGTGGCTGAATCAGGTGGCCTTGTTCCCCTTCTTCAACAAGATACTGAAATACGGCATGCTGCTGCACTTCGCTCTCGCCTTCGGGATGCTTCTTTGGGCGGTCTATCTCCTGAAACGCGATCACACGCACACCACCAGCAAGGCCTACCTCACCCTGGTGGTGCCTTGTCCCGTCTGTATGACGGTGATCCTTTTGATCACGGGATTCGTACTTTCCGCCTTCCCGAAAAACGGGGGGAGGGTCCTGATCGGGGTTTTTGGGATCTACCTGTTGATTCAGCTTGCCACTATGGGCGTTTTCGCCCTCTGGCAGAAGGCGGGACGGATGGATCCCGATCGGACCCTGGGGTGGGGGATGCTGCTGATCGCGGGCTACTTCATTCTCACCGTTTTGATTGCCCCTCAGATGGGGTATCTATCCAAGATCTACCGAATCGCAAACTATAAAGGAGAAACAGAATTGTTGACACGTAACGGGATCATCGCCGTGTGGGCGACGATCGCCCTCACCTTCGCACTCGGCTGGGCTTTCCGAACCCTGCGCCTCAAGAGGAAGAAATAATGCATTTCGGCGCGGTATTGAAAACCTTCATCTACGTCATTTCGAGCTCCTTGCTCTATCCTGTCCTCTTTTTCCTGGTGGTGCTGTGCCTTCTGATGGTGCTCTTCGCCGGGATCTTCTTCGCGGAATGGTTAGACCGTGCCAGGACGAAACGGGTCTCCGTCGATGAGTTCAAGGATTTGGCCCTGGACGAGGCAACAGGATCGCGCTTTCCTTATTACGTCCGCCGCTATTACGCGAAACTTTGGGACCTGACACACCGGGGCAAGGCGGCGGATCCACTGCACGTGGAGAACCTGTTGCAGCAGGAGAACCTGAACCTCCTAAAGACGGTGGACCGTCTCAAGATCATCGTCCGCGTGGGTCCCAGCCTCGGCCTGATGGGGACCCTCATCCCCATGGGAACGGGCCTGGCCGCCATCGGCCAGGGGGACATGACGCGGCTCTCCAGCGACCTGGTCATCGCCTTCACCACGACGGTCGTGGGGCTGGCCATCGGGATCGTGGCTTTTATCTTCTATACCCTCAAGCGCCGCTGGGCGCAGGAGGATATCAAAGACATGGAGATGCTGACGGATCTTCTCCTTGCCGGGAGTAACGGAGAGTAAGTATGAGATACCTCAAAAAACGGCGTCACCTGGACATCGACGACTTTGAGGGGGAGGACCCCCTCACCGGCCTGGCCAACCTTTTCGACCTGGGCCTGGTGTTCATCGTCGGGCTTCTCCTGATGCTGTTCGCCACCTACCACCTGCAGGATCTCTTCACGGAGAAATCCGAGATCACCATCATGAAGAAGCTGAACAACGGCGAGATCGAGATCATTACGAAGAAGGCCCGGAAGATCAAGGCCATGCGGGTGACGAAACAGAAGGCCAAAGGCAAGGGCCACCGCCTCGGCGTCGCCTACAAGCTGGA
>JAOZMY010000025.1:8586-22105 GCA_029934085.1 bacterium
ACCGACTCCACCGGCCGGGCCATCACGCTCGAGCATCCGCCGCGACGGGTGGTCTGCCTGGCACCCTCCGTGACCGAGATGGTCTTCCGGGTGGGCGGCGGCGGGGCCGTGGTGGGGGTGACTTACCACACCACCTATCCCCCGGAGGCTGTGCTGAAACCGACCGTCGGCGGTTTCTTCTCGCCCGATGTGGAGCGGATCGCTGCGCTGAAGCCCGACCTCATCTTTGCCTCCCGCCTCCAGAAGAAGGTGATTCAACGGTTCGCGAAGGTTTGTCCTGTCGTGATCCTGGAGGCCAACCGCGTGGCCGACATCTATACCCATCTACGGATCATCGGGCGGATTTTCAACCGGGAGCCGGAGGCCGAGCGGCTGATCGAAACCATGCGGCGCACGTTCGCCCTTATGGCCGAGAAAGTGGCCCGGATCCCCGCCGGAAAACGGAAGCAGGTCATCCGCCTCATGGGGAGAAACCGGGTTATGACCCCCGGGGCAGATTCCTTCCAGAACGAGTATATCCGCCTGGCAGGGGGGATCCCGCCTGCCTTCGGCAAGAAAGGCAGCATCGTCCCCGTGACCAAGGAGGAGTGGATGCGGTTCAACCCCCAGGTCATTTACGGGTGCGGCGGGGACCGAACCGTGGTCAAGAAAATTCTTTCCCAGCCGGGCTGGCGGGATGTGGACGCCGTCCGGAACAAGGCTATCTACTTCTTCCCCTGCGCCTTGACCTGCCGGGCCTCGACCCATGCCGCCTACTTCGTGGCGTGGCTGTCCGCCACGATCTACGGCGATTTCTACGCGAAGACGGCCAACCAGGTGGTCCCCGATCATCTGGTCTCCTCCCGGCCCGTTTCCCTCCCTTTCGCCTACGTGAAGGAGGCCCATATCCTGTCCAGCCGGGTCGCGGACTTCGTGAACAAAACCCTGGTGATCACCTTCCACCATCCCCTTGAGGTTCTCTCCACCCTGGAAGGCCCCCGGCGCGGGATCACCTCCGTGGGGAACCATTACCTGCCACCCCCGCTCTGGAACATCTCCCACCGGATGGGATTCCGGCGGTTCCGCGAGCGGGTGTACCGGGTCTTGCGGTTGCGGGAAAAGACCGCGAGCCTTCTCATGACGGGCGCCGACATGGATCATCTCTCCGTCCAGACGCGGCGTTTCCGGGAGATGACGGTCACGGCGCTGGTCACGGCGGGGGTCCGCTCCAACGCCGTGCGGATGGCCAAGGACGAGGGCCGTTACTACGAGCTCGATCCGGGCACCATCAACATCCTCCTACTGACCAGCGGACGCCTCACGCCGCGGGCCATGGCCCGCGCCATCATCTCGGCCACGGAAGCCAAGACGGCCGCCCTTCAGGACCTCGACATCCGCAGTGCCTACACCGGGAGGGTCCACCAGGCCACGGGAACCGGCACGGACAATATCCTCGTGGTTCAGGGGGAGGGACCCCGGATCGACAACGCCGGCGGCCACAGCCGGATGGGGGAATTGATTGCCAAAGCTGTCTACGACGGGGTGCAAGAGGCGGTCTTCAGGCAGAACGGCATCGTCCGGAGGCGCAACGTCTTCCAGCGCCTCGAGGAACGAAAGATCTCTCTCTACAACCTCATCCCTGATCAGGGCTTGGGACCGGGACTGCCCAAACGGGCCGCTGTGGCGGTGCTGGAATCCCTCCTTCTCGACCGGGAGGCCGCCGCCTTCGTGGAGACCGCGCTGGCCGTCAGCGATCAGGCGAAGATCGGTCTCATTGCCGACCTGGCGCCTTTCCGTCGCTGGTGTCTGACCATGGCCTCGGGAATCGCGGGCCGGAAAGTCACGGCGCTGGAGGATCTCGTGGCCGACAAAACCCTGCCCGGGGCCGTGAAGATGGCCTTCAACGCCCTGCTGACCGGGATCGCCCTGAAAAAATGACACCGATCCGCCGTTTTCTCTTCCTCCTCACCTGCCTGATCTTCCTTTTCCCGGCGACATCCGCCCGCGCCGCCGAGAAACGGCTCGGGGTGCTCGTCATCAACGCGGACAGCGCCCTGGTTCTCCAGGCGATCAAGACCCTGAAGCCCCTCGACGGCGTCCGGGTTGCCTATTTCACCTATGAGGATCTTCTGCGCGATCCCACCACCGCGGTCTTCGTCAAAAAGGCGGACGCCCTCATCGTGGACGTGATGGACTCCCGCCTGAGCAAGTATGTGGTCAAGCACGTCGATCTGAAGCGGATCCCCGTCTTCGCCGTGCGTGGCTCCCGGGACGACGCCCTGCTGAAGCGGCAGGGGTTCCGGTTCGACAAGACGGTGCTCGCCTATTTCCGCAACCTCAACGTGAAAAACCTCCGGAACATGATCTACAAAGTAGCTCACGACGCTTTGGATATTCCGGTAACCTATCAACCCCCGGAGATCCTTCCTCCCTCGGGCCTCTTCTATCCCGGGGCCCCGCACCTCTTTGCGACCTTCGAGGCCTTTCAGCGCTGGTACCGGTCCCAGCCGGGTTTCCAGGGCGCATCGGCCCCGTGGGTAGGGGTGATGATCTTCAAGTCGTCCCTCGGGCGGGGGCAGAAACAACCGATCCAGGTCATCACGCGGCGGCTGGAGGCGAACGGCTTCAATGTCTGTGTGGCCTTCGGGATGGCCAAGGAGGCCCTGAAATACTTCCTTGACCCTGAGGGAACATCGCGGGTGGACGCCGTTCTCGCCTTCTCTATGAAGTTCCAGTCGTCTCTGAACGACACCGTCGAGTCCCTGCTTGCGCGCCTGGATGTCCCCGTCTTCAACGCCATCAGCCTTTACGGGAGCACCATCGACGCCTGGCGGAAGGATCCGAAGGGGATTCCCCTCACGGACGTGGTCTGGTGCATGGCGAACCCGGAAATCTCGGGACAGATTGAGCCGACGCCGCTCATCGGCAAGGTCCGCATGAGAGACAAGGCGACAGGGCGGGAGTATTTCGTCCACCGGGCTATCCCCGACAACCTGGATACGGTCATCGCCCGCCTGAAGAAGTGGATCGCCTTGCAGCGGAAGCCCAACCGGGAGAAACGGGTGGCAATCCTCTTCTACAACCACAGCCAGGGGAAGCAGAACATCGGGGCAAGTTATCTCAACGTCTTCAAGAGCCTCAAGGTTATCCTCGCGAGGATGCGGCAGGAGGGCTACCGGGTCACCGGCGACCGGGCCCTCACACAAAAGGGAATCCGAGATCTCATCCTCAAGACGGCGCGGAACATCGGGAGCTGGGCGCCGGGCGAGCTGGAGGCCATGCTGCGGGGAAACAAGGTTATCCAGATCCCCGTCGAGACCTACAAGCGCTGGTTCGAGCGTCTGCCGGAGGCCTTCCGCGAGGGGGTGAAAAAACAGTGGGGGCCGGTGGAAAAATCGAAGATCATGATCCACGACGGGAAGGTTGTGATCCCCTCCGTCGTCCTGGGAAAAGTCGTTCTCCTGCCGGAGCCGTCGCGGGGCTGGGGAGACGACCCTATGAAGCTCTACCATTCCCCCACCCTCTACCCGCACCACCAGTACGTGGCCGTCTATCTCTGGCTGAAATACGGGTTCCACGCCGACGCCATGATCCACCTGGGCACCCACGCCACCCACGAGTGGCTCCCCGGCAAGCAGGCGGGCTTGACCCCCGCCGATCCCCCCGAGGTGCTGATCACCGACATCCCCAACATCTATCCCTACATCGTGGACGACGTGGGCGAGGGGATTCAGGCGAAACGTCGAGGACGGGGCGTCATCATCGACCACATGACCCCGGCCGTCAAGGGTTCGGGCCTCTACCGGGAGTACAGTCGCCTCTATGACTTAATCCAGACTTACAATCGCCAGCGGGCCAAGGGGAGTGCCGTGGCGGGGGAGACCTTCAAGGCACTCCGAAAGATGGTGAAGACCCTGGGGATCGACGCCGATTTGGAACTGACCCGCCTCGACGGCGACGCCCTGGAGAAGATCGAGCACTACCTCATAGAGATGAAGGAGACGATGATCCCCTACGGGCTGCACACCTTCGGGGTTTCCCCGGAGGGGGAGGCCCTGAAGTCCACCGCCGCGGAGATCGTCAAACAGAACAGCAAAGTGACCCTCTCCGCCGTGACGAAGGCGCTGACCGCCTCGGGTCCCCGGGAACTTCGGAACCTGATACGGGCCTTAAACGGCCGTTTCATCCCCGCGGGGGAGGGCAACGACCCCATCCGTAATCCCGGCGCCATCCCCACGGGGAAAGACTTCTACGGCTTCGATCCCCAGAAGATCCCCTCCAAGGCGGCATGGGTGCTGGGGAAGAAGGCCGCCGATAAGATCATCCGCGAATCCCTTGAGAAGAAGGGAACCTATCCCCGCAAGGTCGCCGTCATCCTCTGGGCCACGGAGACGATCCGCAACGAGGGGATCAACGAGAGCACCATCCTCTACCTCCTGGGGCTGACACCCGTCTGGGATCCCTCCGGCCGGGTCGTCGGCACGAGGGTGATTCCCGGACGCGTGCTGAAACGGCCCCGCATCGACGTCCTCGTGAACCCCTCGGGGCTCTACCGGGACCTCTTTCCCAACCTGATGCGGTTCATCGACACGGCGGTGCGCAAGGCCATGGTCCAGCGGGACGTGGAAAATTTCATCGCCGAGAACACGACAACCATCGAAAAGTCCCTGACCCAGGCCGGTGTGCCGGCCCAGAAGGCCCGGGCGCTGGCCAAGGTCCGGATCTTCTCCGAGAAACCGGGGGCCTACGGCACGGGGGTGTCGGAGACGGCCAAGCTCTCCGGGGTCTGGAAGTCATCCGACGAGATCGTGGGGGTCTACAAAAACCACGTGGGATTCGCCTACGGCGGCGGGATGTGGGGGGCGCCGGCCCAGGACCTCTTCCAGGGAAACCTGGCAGGGGTGGACACGGTGGTTCATTCCATGTCCTCGTCCGTCTACGGCACCATGGACAACGACGATGTCTTTCAGTACGTGGGAGGGATGACCCTGGCCGTCAAGAAGGCCACGGGGAAGGATCCCAGTACTGTCTTTACCCTCTCGCGGACGGCGAAGGACGCGAGGGTGCAGGACGCCTCGCGGGTCATCGGCCGGGAGCTTCGGACCCGGTATCTCAACCCCCGCTGGATCAAGGCCATGAAAAAGGAGGGTTACGCGGGGGCGCGGGCTATGTCCGATTTCATGGAGAATATGTGGGGATGGCAGGTGACCATCCCCAAGACGGTGGGGGGGACGAAGTGGCGGCAGGCCTATGAGGTCTACGTGAAGGACAAGTACGGCCTGAAAATCAAGGACTTCATGGAACGGGCCAACCCCTGGGCTTACCAGTCTATGACGGCGCGGATGCTGGAGGCGGTGCGCAAAGGTTACTGGAAGGCGGGCGATGCGGTGGTGAAGAACCTGGCCCTTCAGTACGCCGTCAGCGTGGTGGAAAAGGGCGTGGCTTGCTGCGACCATACCTGCAACAATCCCCTGCTCAACCAGATGGTGGTCGGGATCCTCTCCCTGCCTGGGGTCACCACGCCCCAAGTCATCGAGCAGTTCAAACTCGCCATCGAGCGGATGGCCAAACAGTCCCTGGAAAAACAGGTGGCCTGCCGGATCAAGCTCCAGAAACGGCTTACAGAAGGATTCAAACACGCCGCCGCAGTCAAGACGAAGAAGGCCACCGCCGGGGAATCGAAAACTGCTCAAGAGGCCAGAGGGAAGAATGCCCGCGAGATCGAGGGCTACAAGATGGAGGAAATCAAACGCAAGGATACCTCCACGAAGCTCTCTTCCTCCGGCGTGCAGTGGTATCTCTCCTTTTTCATCCTCCTCATTGTCGGCCTGTTCGTGTATGGGGTAAGGAAGGGCACTAAGAAGTAGATTTTTATTACACCTTTAAATGTTAGAATCAGACTAAAGCTCTTTTATTTAGAGTAGAAATTATCACATTAACAGGAATCATTACTACTCTTGACAAAGTTTTCAATCTGATATATTTTTGTAATGTATAAAATATTGGGGAAATAGAGGTTGTTTTTAGCAGGAGCTTGAATTGTTCCCAAAGGAATTCATCAGGAAAGAAAAGCTAATTTAACACCCAAAAACATCTTTGTGAGCGCTTTAAGATATTGGGAGACTAAAAAAGGAGGAATGTATGGAACGTAGAAACTTTTTGAAAACATCGGCTCTTGCCTTGGTCGCAGGCGCGGTTTCCATGATCCCGCGTAAAGCCAAAACGGAGGTTGTCTCAAAAAAACGTGGCAACAAGAAATTCAAGGTCATCGATTTTCGGTGCCGTCCTCCCATTAAGGCGCACGCGGGACTTTTCAAGATTCGGATGGATTTCATTGCCAAACGTCCCAACGTGCTGGCCAATCCGGCGACGTATGGGGAGGTTCCCGAAGTCGTCAAGATGGTGGGGAAACCAGGAGCGGTGGAGGCTTGGTGGAAGGCCATTGACAGGGCTGGCGTGGACGCGGTGGTGGTCAATGGACGATACGCCTCGGGTATCCCGGAGCTGAGCATGGGAAACGACCTGCTGGCAAAATTGCAGAAGAAATACAAGGGACGGTTTTATGGCCTGGCGGCACTCAATCTTGATCAGCCCATCGAGAAGACCGTGGCTGAGTTGGAAAAGGCCCTGAAAGACGGGATACGAGGCGCGAATTTCGAGCCTGGCTATCGCACCAAGAACGGAGGGCCCGCCACGATCGACAACGCCGATTTCTATCCCATTTATGAGGTTATGTCGGACGCGGGGCTGCCTCTCCAGATTCAGACGGGGGCCTTTGCCGGTTTGGACAACTGGGGTGCGGCCAACGAGATCTGGAGAATGGATAGCGTGATGAAGAAATTCCCGAAGCTGAGGCTCGTCCTGGCTCATGGCGGATATCCCAGGATCACTGAGGCCTTGGCACTGGCACTGAAATGGCCGAGTGTGACTCTTTGCCCCGACGTCTATACCTTTTGGCCTGGGGGACAGCTTTATCAGCAGAACATCGAACTTCTGCAGGACCAGTTCGTTTATGGTTCTGCTTTCCCCTTTGGAAACATCGACACAACCCTGGAGATGACGTTGAAACTGCCGCTTTCCGACAAGGTGATGGAAAAGTATCTCTATCTCAACGCCAAACGACTGCTCAAGATTTGAGTTAATGAATCATCTAGATTAACCTTGTAAGAAACTTAATATAAGGAGTGGAGTCATGAAGAAACAAAGAAACATGATTGTTATTCTAACCGTCATTTTTGGTCTATCCCTTGTGATGGCTGGATTAACATTTGCTCAGACACCGGCTCTCAAATCCAGCGGCAAAGGGGCCCTGAAGGCATCGGTTGTGAATCAGCATCCCATCATGCCGTGGTGGATGCCGGTAACCCCGGAGTCGCAGGCCTACTATTACCGCAACATCGACATGGTGGCCGTGGCTTTTGCGACCGATCAGGACAAGGCTGCAGCCTTAGTGCCTGAGGACCTGGACTTGATAGCCCTTCCGGGAATGCCTGGTCAAAGCGCCGCCAACTTGATCTTCGCCAAATATCGGGAGAACGACCAGACGGGACCCTACATGGAGGCCATCGTCACCATTCCGGTTCTCTTCAAAGGAATGCCGTATCTCTACGTGGCTGCCATCTATGTGGACAGCGATTCCGCCTTGACGGCGGGCCGTGAATTCGGCGGATACCCAAAGAAGATCGCTAAGATTACCATGTATAACTATGGCAACCTCTTTCTGAGCCGAATCTGCCGGGGAACCATGCAGGAAAAGACGGCGGATCCCCAGTTTTACGACCTGGCGTCTTCCAAAGTCACGCGGGGAGGGCGTCTTTTTTCCGTGCCGCTTCCTGCTAAGGATATCAAGCAATTACCTTTTCCCTACAATATGCTACTGCCTCTTCCCAAAGCCAACGGAAAGCCCCAACCTTATGTCCTTCCCACCATCGGCCTGAGAACGATCCCCGGCGTGGGAAAGGCCGCCAAGCAGGCGGAAGTGCAGCAACTCATCGGTACCCCTTGGATCATCACGAAAGCCCAGGTCTACGCCGGTCTCGATCCGAGCATCGACATCATTCCTTCCAAGGAAGATCCTATAGCCCAGAAACTTCCCATCAACATGGTTCTGGGGGCATTTATCCTTCGAGGAGATATGCATACGGATCCCACCCAATGGCTATTGCTGAAGGATTATAAGAAGAAATAAAGATAAAGACGTAAAGGAGTTGAATCCCATGTATTGGAATTGGAAGATTGGGGGAATTGCCCTCGGTTTGATTTTCTTTGCCGCCGTGGCCCTGGTGAAACCCATCGGGGTTTCCACACAGTTCGTGATCTTGGATGGGATCATCGCAAAGGCTTTAAATCCAGGTGTCGTCACGCAAGACAAAACCAACAAATCGGGATACAGAAGCTTAAATCCTTATCTGAACAAGTCCGGGGGGAAGTATGCCAGATCGGTGGCCAATCCCTGGAATTATAGCTTCATTTTTGTCCTGAGTATGATCGTTGGGGGATTGTTGGGGCGCTTTTTTACCTGCCCGGAGGATGACAAGCCGTCTGGATCGATCCCGGAGCATCACCGGCGAAGATTCGGTGACACTGCGGCTCTTCGGTATCTCATGGCCTTTATTGGTGGGGTTTTGGTCTTGTGGGGATCCCGCATGGCAGGGGGGTGCACCAGTGGACACATGATGAGCGGGATGATGCAGACGGCCCTCAGCGGCTATCTCTTTGCCTTTGCGGTATTCGTGGTTGCGGTTCCCGTGGCCATTATCCTTTATAAAAAGCAGGGGGAGTGAAGATGAACATCTTTTTGGCGATCGTCATCGGAGCAATTTTCGGTTTTATTCTCCAGCGTGTTGGCGCGGCCGATCCGGACAAGATTCTCGGGATGTTGCGGCTCACAGATCTTCACCTGGCGAAAACGATTCTGACAGGCATCGGGGTCTCGTCTATCCTCCTGTTTTTGGGACTGGCCATCGGATGGATTTCCCCGTCCCACATTCACGTCAAATCCCTCTATGCGGGGGTTCTCATGGGAGGACTCGTCTTCGGACTCGGATGGGCCATTTCGGGTTTCTGCCCGGGTACCGGCGTGGTGGCCATGGGAGCTGGGCGCAAGGATGCCGCCTTCTTCGTCCTGGGTGGACTGGTGGGCGCGGCCCTGTTCATGGTTATGTATGGACCCTTCAGCAGTACCTGTCTCTTTCACGGGCTGCTGGGGGGCAAGGTTACTCTGGCGCAGGCGGGAAAATTCAAGGCCCTCATTGGCGGGGCAGCGGGAACGTTCGTCGCTGTCGTCATTGGCCTGGTCTTCATCGTCCTGTCGGCAAAGCTGCCCACCTCTTTCAGGAGTGAAAAGGGCTGAAATACTGTGAAAGTTAGAAAGAAAAAACAATAGTAGACGTTTCTAAAACGAAGCAAAGAGAAAAGAGATTTTGTGAAAAAGAAGAGAGATCCTATTATTATATTTGTGTTGACCCTGGTGATGACAGCATTCTTCGGCGCGCCATGGCGGCTCAGCGGAACGTTTCATGGTGTCGAGGGTGTGACGATTTCCATGCATCCCTCGAAGGAAGATCCCCTCGCCGCGTTGCCAGTGCTCAAGGTCCTCGGCGGCACCTTCGCGCATGGCAGCATGACCTTGTCTGTGGCGGAGATGAGGGTTTTGGACGACTTGTTGAAAAAGAAATAGTTTTTCGACTGATTGGTTATCACAAGGGCGGGGTGATATGCCCCGCCTTTCCTTTATGTTTCCGATTTATCCGAAGGGGTATTGTTTGGAGATGCCTGGTTAGGATGGTCAGGCCTTTCCCGTTTCTCCTCCAGAATAGCCAGGTCGACAAGGGACACTTTATTTAGTTCATCCTCGGGATAAGTTTTGATTTTTTCCAACCATTGATTCAGGGCCTTTTCATAGGGGATGGGCTTAAGGAAGTGGGGTTTCCCACCGAAAGGATTGAAAAAAGAATAGATCTGACTGAGTTTGATGTTTTCGGGGGCCATGTGGAAGAGATAACTTCCTCCGCGGGCCTCACTTGCTCCCAGAATGTGGTGGGTGCACAGTCGGTTTAGTATGTCCTGAACGGCCTGTAAGGGAGCTCCGATCTGTTTGGCAAGTTCGTCCCGGGTGATGGGATAGGTCCCCTGGCGGTAGTGCTGGTAGATAGTCAGGAGAACGGCCAGGGCGAGGTAGAGGGCCCTACTCGGCTGGGTCAACGGGGAGCCGTTGTTGGAAACCTCATCCCGGGGGATGTCGAAATACTGGATGGCCACGGCAATTTCAGCCCCTCCTAAGACGAGACACCAGGAGATGTAAACCCAGATCAGGAAGACGAAACCGATACCCAGGATGCCGTAGACCTTGAAGAACATGGAATAGTGATAGATGTAGTAAGAAAAAATCCCTTTGGAGATCTGGAAGAGGATAGCGCCGAAAAAGGAGCCGATGATGGCCGGTTTGTTTCCCACGCGGGCATTGGGGATGAGTTTGTAGAGGAGGAAAAAGACGAAGAAAATCATGATGAAAGGAAGGAAGATGTGCTGAAGATTCTGCACGAAGCCGAAGTGGGTGATGGCCTCGAAAAAGCCTTTCTGCCGGATCTTCGAAGAGAGGATGAGGGACAATCCCAAAAGGACGGGGGAAACGGTGAGATTGGCCCAGTAGATGACGAGGCGTTTCCCTGCGGAACGGCTTCGGTGAACCTTCCAGATATTGTCGAGGGAGTCCTCGATGGTATACATCAGCTCGAAAGAGAGGAGGATGAGGATAAAGGTCCCGAAGATGCCAAGAGATGTGGCGTTTAAGGTAAAATCAGTGATGTTTTTGGTGATCATCTGCTGATAGTTTTGAAGAGGGAAGAAGTATCGGAGGAGGAGACCCGCAAATTCCATCTGCTTGATGTTGAGATGGCTGAGAACGGAGATGGAGATGGCAAGCAAGGGAACGATGGCAAACAGCGACATGAAGGCCAGGATGGCAGCGACGTCCAGGCATCGGTCGTGCCAGAAAGCGGAAAGGGCTTTCAGGAAAATGGCGAAAGCGTAGCGTATTCCCGTCGGTCTTTGTTTATCCATCTTGCCCATCTCTGCGGTCATAAAACATTGACGGGGATCCTGTCAAGATGGCTGCCCAGGGGCTTTCGGGAGGGAAAGGGGGAATTCCGGTGCTTTGTCTCATTAGTGCAACTGGTATTTTTCCATGATGAGGCGTTTGAACCTTGCGCCATAGATGAGATCGAACGTTTCTCCCTTGCCGGGGAAGAGGGTGAGGGCGACCTTTTTCAGGGATTCGATGAGAAGATAAGTGTCGTCGAGGCTGTAGTCTCCCTGGGCGATCATGGCATATGTCAGGTCCGCACAGAATCGGAGCTGCTTTATCTTTTTGTTTTCTTCGGCGATGGCCTTCTTTCTTCTTTCCTCGTCTTTTTCCATAGGATTAAGCATTTATGTTAAGGTTTTACGGTTTGTTTGAGGCGGCTGATTTCTTTTTCCGTTAGCATTCGCCACTGCCCGGGCGGGAGCCCTTTGATTGTCAATGGGCCGAACCCCACCCGGATGAGATTCAAGACCGGGAGGTTTAGGTTGGCGAAGATGCGTCGTACTTCACGGTTCCGTCCCTCCCGAAGCGTGACCTTCAGCCAGGTGTTTTTTTCAAGGGATTTCAAAACCTCGACGGAGATGGGGCGAATGTGTTTTCCATCCAGTTTTAACTCCCCCTTTTTCAGTATGGCAAAGACCTTCTGAGGAATTTTCCCTTTGACTTTCACGTGATACGTTCGGGGAACCCCGTATTTTGGATGTAGGAGTGCGTTGGCGAGAGGGCCATCATTGGTCAGGAGGAGTAGGCCTTCCGTCATGATGTCCAGTCTTCCGACGGGAAAAACGGGGGTTTTGATTTTTCTGACCAGGTCCAGGACTGTGGTTCGTCCCTCTGCGTCCTCCGTGGTTGTGACAACCCCTTTTGGCTTGTGCAGGAGGATATAGATGGGGGCTGGGCTTCCCATGCGGAGGTGTTTCCCGTTGAGGAGCACGTGATCCCTTTCGGGATCGATCGGAGTCTTGACGTCCGTAACGATCTGTCCGTTGACCTTGACCTTTCCCGATACGATGGCGTCGAAGGCCTTACGCCTCGACAGTCGTGTCGAGAGGGTCAGCCATTTCAGGATGGGGATTTTCTTCACCTGCTGGGGAGCCATTTTCCTCGATGTCCTCAATGGGGGGGAGGTGTGAAAGACTTTTCAGGCCGAAAACCTCGAGGAACTGCTTCGAGGTTCCGTAAACCAGGGGATGTCCGGGGGCGTCTTTGTGGCCGAGTATTCGGATCATCCTTCGGTCGAGAAGGGTTTTCAGGACGCTTGAACTGTCCACGCCTCGAATCTGTTCGATTTCCACCCGTGTGATAGGTTGTTTGTAGGCAATGATAGAGAGTGTTTCCATGGCGGACCGGCTGAGGCGGGGGGCCCTGAGAGAGACCAGTCGTTTGATCCATGGGGCATAGTCGGGCTTGCTGCGAAACTGGTATCCGTTAGCCACCTCCACTAGTTCGAAGGCCCGATTCTCTAAAAGATAGTCCTTTTTCAATTCAAGAAGCGCCTCTTCAATCTCCCTTCGCGATAGAGGAGGCTCGAAGGCCTTGACAAGGATTTTGATAGGTACGGGCTCGGCCATGGTAAAGAGTAGTGCCTCAAGGATTTTCTTCAAGGGGAGAGGTCGATTCATTTATCTTCTTCTCTGGGTTTTTCGCTGAATGTATCAAAATCGGGCTGTTGCGTGAAGGGAGCGATCATGGCGATGGCGTGTTTGTAGATGAGAGTGCTTGTCGTGTTTTTTAAGATGAGGGCGTAAGGATCGAAACTGGTGATGACCCCTTCCAGTTCCTCGCCGGTAAGGAGGGTTATTCTCACGAAGGTTTCTTCTCTTCGAACCTTGTTGAGGAAGTGGTCCTGTGTGTTCACGCCTTTTTTTGCGTCCATGGGTCTTCTCCCTGTGGAATAAGGGTTAAGATGTTCTTTGCCAACTCTTCCAGGGGTGTTTTTTCCGGTTTCATCCAGATATGAGGGGCCTCTTTTTTGAACCATGTGATTTGTCTCTTTGCGAGGTGCCGAGTCTCTTTCTTGATCTCATCGATGGCCGCTTTCAGGTCCATTTTTCCCTTTACGACCTGAATAAGCTGTTTGTAACCGATGGCCTGCAGGGGTTTGAGGGTCTCGTCGTATCCCATTTCGAGGAGCTTCTCCACCTCTTCCAGCCAGCCATCACGAATCATTCGGTCCACCCTCTCTTCGATTCTTTTATACATAATTTCTCGTGGATAGGTAAGCCCGATTTTAAAAAGTTTAACGGGTGTTTCTCTGAAACCGTGTTTTTCGCGAAATGAGGAAAGGGGTTTTCCTGTGGTTTCGAAGATACCGAGGGCCCTGAGGATGCGAAACCGGTCATTGGGGTGTATCGCCCGTGCCGTGAGAGGATCCACGTCCATGAGACGGCGATACAGTGATTCCAATCCCGTGTTTATATATTCTTCCCAGAGCATAAGCTGGACCGATTCGGGGAT
>JAOZMY010000025.1:22205-28879 GCA_029934085.1 bacterium
TTTTCCCGCGGATTTTTTGTTTTATGGGTGAAAAAACGTTAACAAGAATTATTTGAAAAAAGTTATTCTTCATGATATATTCAGATATACCTATGAAAGACGAAACGGTTGATCATAAAAATGCTTAGAATTTTAAGGATATAAGTAATGTAAAAGTGAGGGCATTCCTTTAAATGCATGAAAAGAAAAGGGGTGCCTTTTGTTAAAGGTTTATAGAAGAGGAGAAGAGCAATGAGAGATTTTATCAAGGTCATGAAGGCCCTTTCGGACCCCAGCAGGGTCAAGATTCTCAAGATGCTTCAGCACCGTGACATGTGCGTTTGCGAGATTCAGGCGGCACTCGGTTTGGCGCAGCCGACGATTTCCAAGCACCTAAAGATCTTGGAGGAAGCGGGCCTGGTGGGATTTGTCAAGGATGGTCTTTGGGTGAATTATTTCCTCGCGGAAGGCACTTCCAGCCCCTTTGCCGCAACGCTTCTCGGGAATCTTCGTCATTGGCTGGACGACGAGCCCGATATCCACGACATCATCGAGAGGCTCCCGGATTTTGAGCGCGAGAAGATCTGTGAAAAAGGTGTGGAGCGCCAGAAGAAGAACAAGAATAAAAAAGCTGCGTAGGACCGCCGATCTTTACACGAACTGCATGAGAACACCGGCGAAGGTCAACAAGCCGATGATAATGGCTGCGATCTCGGCCAGAAGGTGAAAGATCCAGACGAGTAAAGCCTTTCCAAAATTGGTATCGTAGGCCCCCTTGATAACGAAGACCACGAGAATCAGTCCCACGAGAAACCCGATAGGAGGGCCTACGGGTGGAAAGAATGAGAGGGCGAGAGAAAGAAACCACGTGATGAAGGCAGATCCGAGGGCGGCGATGAATGAGCGTCCAAACGTGGCATTTTCCACACCCGCCATTTTGGCCCCAAGCCACATGAAAAAGGTCGCAATAAGAAGGGCAAGAATAGCCACGCCCAAGATGGCGGTGGCGATTACGCCGATGGTGCTCAATGGTTCCATAACAAATCCCCCTCCTCCCCTTTAAAAAGCCCAGCCAGCAAACTTAGTGTTTGCTCTCGTCTTTTTTCCTAACAGATCTTGAGAGAAAAATCCACGTCAAACCGTCACGATAAATGGAAGGTTTCTCCCAATGCGTCGAGGATCGTCAGAGAATGAATGGCAAGGAAGGTGTCCGCGAGGCTCGGGAGGCCATGGGAAATCCTCGCGAATCCCCCGTTGGGATCCTGGCACCCTACGATGAATTGGTAGCAGGCATCGAGGTGTCTGGGAAGATATTCCAACAGCCTTGAGATCGTGAGGCCCGCGTGGATGTGTTCGAGAAAAGACGGGGCCATGTCGGGAACGTTCAGGAAACCATGGACGGAGTTTTCGCAAGATTTGAGAAATTTCAGCACGCCAGACGAGTCCGTGGAGGTGGCGAGACGTTTCAAAATACGGGTGGCATAGGCGCTACTCAGGAGTGTGGAAGCAGGTTTCCCGAATCCCCCATCTTCATTCCTACACCCCATGATGAAGTCAACGATGTTCTCGAGCGGTCGTGGGGGGATCACGATATTTAGCTCTTTACAGAGGTCTGTCAAGTAGTCCAGCCGTTTGAGAGCAGTCTCCAATGTGGAATTTTTGGCCGTGAAATGTTGAAGCTGATCCCTCAGGTAAGGGCGTGGGTCGTGACGGGGGCGGGACCCCAGATACTTGAGCCCCTTGAAGGCGTAATAGGCTTGGTAGGGGTTATGATAGGACCCATCTGAGGCCTGCGCGTTTTTCAAGAATTGCAGGGTGCGTGAATCATCGATTTTTTTGCCCAGCAAGTGAAGTGTGGCGAGGGCAAAATAGGTGTCCGCCCCGTTGGGTTCCTCCAAACGGTAGAAGCAAAAGCCGCCTGATCTACATTGCCGTTCTAAAATATAGTGTATCGTCCGCCCTACAAAATCACCTTGCATGATGTCCCTCCAAGTAGAAGTCATCAGCCCGAAGGCGATTGAGGCGGACTTCATCGCCTGTGACGAAAGGCCCTCTTAAAATACAGGTAAGAGGGGGTTTTTTCAAGGGGAGTTTGCCGATGAACGGACCCGTGGTTGACTTTTAGCGGGGGTCGTGTAAGTTTTCAAAGAAAAAAGGAGACTGCGGTGACGGAGATCGAGAGATTTTGCCATTTTATACGGGAAGGTTCGGAAGCTTGGGGTTATTTGATCGGGGAAGAGGAGATAAAATTGATTAAGGGCGATCCATTTGGGGAATACGAGGTGGAGGATCCAATCATCGCCCTTGCCGATGTCAAGCTGTTACCCCCTGCAAAACCCTCCAAGATTGTTGCCATTGGTCTGAATTACAGAGACCATGCGGAAGAGGTCAAGCTGAAGCTTCCGGAGGAACCGTTGATGTTTCTCAAACCTTCCACGGCGGTCATAGGTCCCGGTGACTCCATCGTGATCCCCCCCATGTCACAGAGAGTTGACTATGAAGGGGAATTGGGGGTGGTGATCGGGAAAGAGGCGAAAAATGTAAGCGAGGAGGACGCGGAGAACTATATTGCGGGCTATGTCTGCTTCAACGACGTGACAGCCAGAGATCTTCAATATAAGGACAAACAATGGACACGGGCGAAGTCCTTCGATACCTTTGCCCCGATGGGTCCCTTTCTCGTGAAGGGGATTGAGCCGTCGGATCTCGAGCTCACCACCAAGCTCAACGGCACGGTGGTCCAGTCCACACGGACGAGTCAACTTATCTTTCCCGTAAAGGCCCTGATTGCCTTCATCTCCCAAGTTATGACATTGCTTCCCGGGGATGTGATCGCCACGGGAACTACCTCGGGTATCGGGCCCATGCAGCCAGGGGACGAGGTGACCGTGACCATCGAAGAGGTAGGTTCCTTGACGAATCCGGTGGTAAAGGCGTAGCCGTGATTCAGCTTTCCGAGAAGGAAAAGGCCGTATTGAAAGAGGTCCAGGGAGATCTCCCCTTGGGGCCCCGGCCTTACGCGGTCATTGGGGAGGAAACGGGACTTTCGGAAGGTGAGGTCCTGGACATCGTCAAAAGCCTGATGGAAAGGGGCATCATTCGGCGGATGGGCGCCATCCTTCGCCACCGAAAGGCGGGGGTGAGGGCCAATGCCATGGGTGTCTGGAATGTTCCTGAGGAGGAGATTTCACGCGTGGGCAGGCTGATGGCGGAAGACCCGGGGGTGACCCACTGTTATCATCGCGACCCAGTAGAGCACTGGCCATACAATCTCTACACGATGATTCACGGGGAGACAGAGGAAGATTGCAAACAAATTGCCGAAAGGCTTTCAGGGAAGACGGGAATCAAAGGCTATCGTCTTCTGTTCAGCACGCGCGAGTTCAAGAAAGAGAGCCTGAAGATATTTTAAGATTTTAAGAATAGACGGAGGAGTAGATGAAACTGGACACATCCATTGCGTTGATGGAAAAAGCGAAAAAAATGATCCCTGCCGGAGTGAACAGCCCGGTGCGGGCCTACCTATCGGTGGGAGGCAACCCCCCGTTTATCAAAGAAGCCAGGGGAGCGACGATCACCGACGTGGATGGAAACACCTATATCGATTTTGTGGCTTCCTGGGGACCCATGATACTTGGTCACGCTCATCCGAAGGTCATCGAGGCGCTTAAAGCGGCGGCGGAGCGGGGAACCAGCTATGGGGCTCCAACCCCGCTTGAAGTGGAGATGGCCGAGGAGATCGTGTCGGCCGTACCTTCTATGGATTGGGTCAGGATGGTCAGCTCCGGCACGGAGGCCACCATGAGTGCCTTGCGACTGGCGCGGGGATTCACGGGTCGCACCAAGATCGTCAAGTTTGAGGGATGTTACCACGGCCACGTGGATAGTCTCCTCGTCAAGGCGGGATCCGGGGGGATGACCTTTGGAACCCCGGACAGCGCGGGGATCCCGGAAGGATTGGCACGCGAGACCTTGATCGCGACCTATAATGATCTTGCCTCCGTCGAGGCGCTTTTTTCCCAGTACCCCGGTGAGATCGCCGCTGTTATCGTGGAGCCGGTTGCCGGTAATATGGGGATGATTCCCCCGAAAGAGGGATTCCTCGAGGGCCTCCGGGAGGTGACGCGAAAGGATGGTGCCCTCTTGATCTTCGACGAGGTCATCACGGGATTCCGTGTGGGATTGTCGGGAGCACAGGGAATGTTCGGTATCGACCCCGATATGACGTGCCTCGGTAAGATCATCGGAGGCGGCCTGCCCGTCGGTGCCTTTGGTGGCAAAGCGAAGATCATGGAGGCCATTGCGCCGCTGGGCCCGGTTTATCAAGCGGGTACCCTTTCCGGTAACCCATTGGCTGTGACGGCGGGTTTGACCACCCTTCGAGTCCTGAAGGAAGAGGGAATCTACGGGCAACTGGACGAAAAGGGGGCCTATCTCGCCAAGGGGGTCAAAGAGGCGTTTGATGATGCGGGTATTCCCGTTCAGTCGCACCGGATCGGTTCCATGTTCTGCAACTTTTTCACGGAAGCACCGGTAGTGGATTACGAATCCGCCAAGGCGAGTGACACGAAGAGATTCGCGAAATTCTTCGCAGGGCTGCTGAACGAAGGGGTCTATATTGCCCCCTCCCAGTTTGAGACGGGATTTGTTTCCATCGCCCACACGAAGGATGATCTGGATCGGACGATCGAGGCGATTGGAAAGGTTGCCAAGACCTTGTGAGAATGGGGTCTAACGAAGGACGTTATGAAATTTGGGACCCCCAAGACCAGGAAGTGGGTCGATCTTGTTTCAAAGTACGGAACAATCGGCCTGGAAATGGGGATTTGCGTCTTTCTGGGCGTGGTTTTTGGGGCCTATCTGGACAAGATTTTTCATACAGAACCTTGGCTGACGATAGTTTTTACCCTCTTTGGGATCGTGGCGGGGTTCAAGAGCCTGTTCAAATTGGCTCACGATTTGATGCGGGAGGAATCGAGGAAGGCAAATGAGGAAGCGGAAGGAGAAAGAAAAGAACGACGGGATTGAAACGGAATCTGAGGCCCCAAAGATTCTTACACCGGAAGAGGCCCTGGTTCTGATCCGTGAACAGGAACGGCGGCTAAAACGAATCCAGTTTGTGAGCCTGGGGCTTTGGCTCCTGCTACTCGTGGTGGGTGGGATTCTGTACCATTCCCTTCCTGTGATGTTGGGGTTGTTTCTCGGTGGTCTTATCGTGGTTTTGAACTTTTACTGGCTGACGCGACTGGTCAGGCGGGCCTTCCAGGAGAGGAAAAAACCGACGAAGTCATTCTTCGTAAAATTCGGCTTGAAATTTTTCTCGCTTTTGGCTATAGTCGCCCTCGTGATTTATTTTACGCCGGTCCACCCGATCGCATTTTTGATAGGACTTTCGGTATCGTTCTTTGGTATTTCGGTGGATGGGTTGATAGGGTGGGCAGGGATGTATAAGAAAAAGATGCGATAAAGGAGAATCGACATGGAACATGGTGGGATTTTCTATTACCAGTTTATCCCAGGGTTGAATAAATTGCCGATGCAAGTGGGGAATGCGGCCTTGGTTTCCTTTATTCTTCTGGTTCTGTTTTTTCTTGGGTATCGGAGCCTGAAGAAAAGAGATGACAATATTATCCCGGACAAGAAATTTACCCTGGTCAATTTTATGGAACTCATCGTCGAGGTGAGCATTAAGCTCATAGAAGACAATATGGGGAAGGTTGGGAAGTCTCTTCTCTACATCCTGGGATCGTTGATCGTGTTCATCCTTTTTAACAACCTGTCCGGTCTAATCCCGGGATTTGCGCCCGCCACAAGCAATCTCAATACAACCATGGCATTGGCCCTGACGGTCTTTTTCATGTATCAGTTCTACGGATTCAAGTCCCATGGCATAAAATATCTTAAGCATTTTACCGGTCCTTTTTTGTGGATGGCACCCCTGATGTTTCCCATCGAGATCATCGGGCATCTGGCACGTCCAATGTCCCTCTCACTTCGCCTATTCGGCAACATGATGGGAGATCATATAGTTCTTGGTATCTTTTTTCTCCTTGCCCCTTTGCTGGTTCCGCTTCCCATCATGTTTCTGGGAATCTTTGTGTCGGTGGTGCAGACCCTTGTCTTTGTCCTTCTCTCCATGGCCTATTTTTCGGGCGCCATTGAACATGAACACGAGGAAGAGCATGAAGCGCCGGTGATGGAGGAAGTTACTGAGGCTGCGTAAAGCGGTTTGAAATGTTTTTCCGATAAAACGAGAGAAAGGAGGTGAAAACGATGTTGAAGAAACTTTGGTTGATGTTGGGTGTTATTTTCGGAACGACCTTCTCATTTTCCATGGTTGCCATGGCGGCGGAAGAAGGCTCGGCGGCGGCCCTTCCGCCAGAGGTCAAGATGTGGATCGCCATCGTGGCTGGTTTCGGTATGGTGATCGCCACGGTAGGGGGTGCGATCAGTCAGTCCCGTGGTATCGTATCGGCCCTGGACGGTATTGCACGCAATCCTTCCGCAGCGGGCCAGATGGTAACCCCGATGATTATCGGCCTCGCTCTGATCGAGTCCCTGGTTATTTACTCCTTGGTCATCGAGTTGCTGCTGGTTTTCAAATTGTAGTCTTTTTCGAAAGGCCGGTATACCGGCATCTGTGACGTCGACGTTTTGTAGCGTGGGGCGGGACTTGGGTCCCGCCTTTTTTATTT
>JAOZMY010000165.1 GCA_029934085.1 bacterium
GGGAGGAGTTCCTTGACCGACGCACTCGATAAATTCGTCAACGATTTACAGGCCGAGATCAATAAAGACACACTAAGAACATACGGGGAGATTGTGTTCCAACGATGGCAAAACCCGCTCTATATGGGCCGGATGGCCCTGGCGGACGGTTACGCCCGGGTCACGGGCTCGTGCGGCGACACGATGGAGATCTTTCTGAGATTCGAAGACGGCCGGGTCAAGGAGGCCTCTTTCTTGACGGATGGGTGCGCCTCGAGCATGGTCTGCGGCTCCTTCGCCGCCGAGCTTGCCATCGGGAAGACTCCGGAAGAGATAAAGAAGATAACCGGGGAAACCATTCTGGAAATCCTTGGCGGCCTTACTGATGAGGACCGGCACTGTGCTTTCCTTGCCGCCAACACCCTGCAAAAATCTTTGGAACACTATCTAAAACTCTCCGGGCAGAAACATTGATCGAGGGATGAACCATCTTTCACCATTAAAGAAGTTCACAAGCCGAATCCATAAGGGTGAATAAAATGGAATTCACCTATAACCCAAAGAGGATGAGCGACGCATTCGCCCAGCGCTCGGTGGTCATGGGAACCCGTGGAATGGTGGCTTCCAGTCAGCACCTGGCCAGCCTTGCAGGATACAAGGTCCTGGCAAAGGGCGGTAACGCCGTGGACGCCGCAGTCGCCATGCTTGCCACCCTGAACGTGGTCGAACCCCACTCCGTGGGCATCGGCGGGGATGCCTTCGCTCTCATCTACCTTCGCAAAGAGAAGAAGCTCATCGGCATGAACGCGAGCGGAAGGGCGCCGTATCGCGCAACCATCCCCTGGTTTCTTGATAAAGGGATAAAAACTATGCCGGAGCGGGGAATCCTGCCAGTGACCGTCCCGGGGGCTCTGCATGGCTGGGCCGAGGCGGTAAACCGCTATGGAACCCTGAAACTCGCTGAACTGTTTGAAGACGCCATCGATTACGCCGAAAACGGCTTCCCCGTTACGGAGGTAATCGCTGGCGAATGGAAAAACGTTGAAGGGCTCCTGCGTTCCCACGCAAGCGCCTCGAAAAGCTATCTCATCGGGGGCAAGGCCCCGCGGCCGGGACAGGTCTTTAGGAACCCAGACCTGGCCCAAACCTTCAAAACGATCGCCAAAGACGGCGTGGATGCCTTCTATCGCGGTGAAATCGCAAGGTCGATCGTAGACTTCTCTAACAAGATGGGAGGTCTTCTCACGCTTGAGGACTTCCGGAACCATACCACCACGTGGGTAGAGCCCATCTCGAGCGACTATCGCGGCTATACGATCACCGAGCTGCCCCCCAACGGGCAGGGGATCACCGCGCTGGAGATGTTAAACATCCTTGAAGGATACGACATCGCAAGCCTGGGACATAACAGCCCCGAATATCTCCATCTCCTCATCGAGGCCAAAAAGATCGCCTTCAGCGACCGGGACACCTTCGTGGCCGACCCGGAATTCGAAAACATCCCGATCGATACCCTGCTCTCCAAGGACTACGCGAAACGATGCAGAGGGAAAATCGATCCAGACAGGGCCATGCCCATACCCGTCCCACTTTCAAACGATCAAAGCTCCGACACCGTTTACGTGACAGCGGTTGACGCACACAGAAATGCTGTCTCCTTCATCAGCAGCATTTTTATGCCCTTCGGGTCAGGCATGGTGGTAGACGGGACAGGCATCGTTCTGCAAAACCGGGGGAAATCCTTCAGCTTAGATCCAAACCACTTCAACAGGTTGGAACCCCACAAGCGCCCCATGCACACCATCATCCCGGGAATGGTCTTCAAGGACGGGCACTTCCTGATGAGCTTCGGAGTGATGGGTGGAGACATGCAGCCTCAAGGTCACACGCAGTTCCTTGTCAACCTCATCGATTTCAAAATGAACCCGCAGGAGGCCCTCGATGCCCCGCGAATCCGACATATGGGTGGGATGGAAGTCTATCTGGAAGACGGTATCCCGGAGGGCACAAAATTGGAACTTCATAAAAAAGGCCATCGAATCATCAAAAACGTCCCGCCCGTCAACCAGGTTGGCGGAGGCCAGGCCATCATCCTGGACACCGCGCAGAACATCCTCCTGGGGGCTTCGGACCGCAGAAAAGACGGCTGCGCCATTGGCTATTAGCCAGAATCCGGCCGACTTTGTCGGTCTGGTTTATCCTGTTCGCCTGTTTTATTCCGTTCATTTTGTCTGAAATTCTCGGCCAAAAAAATCCGCTTCCCCCCAGCAAAAAAGAAGAAAATCGAAAATTTTGTTGCCAATATGGTACCAACAAGAAAGGGTTAGGAAACTAAATCTTCCTAACCCCCTGAAATCACTGGAGCCAACGAGCGGACTCGAACCGCTGACCTGCTGATTACGAATCAGCT
>JAOZMY010000026.1:0-8174 GCA_029934085.1 bacterium
ACGACGAAAACAAGAAAAACCACTCTTTTCACCGTTCAACCTCCTTTCTAATACTTAGTTCTGTCGATCTAATTATGTGAGAGCCCTTTCCTTCTTCTTCTTCTCTCTGTTTTTAGTATGACGCCGCAACCTCTACGTGACAACTTTTATTGTAACTCAATGCGCCCCAACCCTCTACCCCTGAGTAAAGCCCTTGACACCACCACATCTTGTGTTAAAAGTTATTATGAACACAACATATAGGGGTGGTGAAGATGGTGAGCCGTAAAAAAAGTAGTATGCCAAAAGGGCTGGAAAAACCGAAAGTCAGCGAAAATGCCCTGATTGTTTTGAAACGACGCTACCTGATCAAGGACGCGGAAGGGAATCCGCTGGAAACCCCCGCGGAGATGTTCTGGCGGGTGGCGCGGTTTATCGCCCAAGCCGACGAAAAATACGACAAAGAGGCGGATGTCGAGGCGCTGGCTCGACAATTTTACCGCCTCATGGCAAGTTTCGATTTCCTTCCCAACTCTCCCACACTGATGAACGCGGGACGGGAGTTGGGACAGCTCTCCGCCTGTTTCGTGCTGCCCATCGAGGACTCCATGGAGAGTATCTTCACCACCCTGAAGCACGCGGCCCTGATCCACAAAAGCGGCGGCGGGACGGGATTTTCCTTCTCCCGCATCCGCCCGAAGAACGATGTGGTCCTCTCCACCAAGGGCATCTCCAGCGGCCCCATCTCCTTCATGAAGGTCTATGATGCGGCCACGGAGACCATCAAACAGGGCGGCACCCGACGGGGTGCCAACATGGCCATCCTCAACGTGGATCACCCCGATATCATGGAATTCATTACCGTTAAAAACGTCCGGGGAGAGCTACACAACTTTAACCTCTCCGTGGGCATGACCGAGGCCTTCATGCAGGCGGTGATGGAGGATAGGCCCTACGCCCTCGTCAACCCCCGTTCGAAAGAGAAGGTCCGAGAGCTACAGGCCTCCGAGGTCTTCGACCAAATCGTCCACCAAGCCTGGGCGGGGGGCGAGCCAGGCATCATCTTCCTGGATAGGATGAACGCCGACAACCCGACACCGGCCCTGGGACAGATCGAAAGCACGAATCCCTGCGTTTCGAAAGACACCTGGATCATGACGGCCGGAGGTCCCCGGCAGGTCAAAGACTTGATCGGTCGCCCGTTCACGGCGAGGGTCAACGGCCGGGATTTCGCGTGCCCCGAGGGATTCTTCTCAACGGGAAACCGGCCCCTGTTTGAGCTGCGCACGCGGGAGGGATACCGTCTCCGATTGACCGCCAACCACCCCGTTCTGAAAGTCACCCGCATGACCCGGCACACAATGGAGACGGCCTGGGCGGAGACCGGGACGCTCGCGCCGGGGGACCCTATCATTATTCACGATCACGCCGAAAACCCATCCTGGGAAGGATCGGGAACCTATGGAGAGGGCTACCTGCTCGGTCTTCTCGTCGGCGACGGCACCCTCAAAAAGGACAAGGCGGTGCTCTCGGTATGGGGGAACGGGTCCAACGGCATCGGAAGAATTTTGGAGGAGGCCCTGAGTTTCGCGAAGGCCCTCCCCCACCGCTCCGATTTCAGAGGATGGATGCACCTCGCGGAGAGAAATGAGTATCGGCTGCGGAGCGCTCCTTTGCGGGACCTTGCCTTCGCCTATGGCCTGGACATAGAGTGTAAAATCCCGGGAACCGGGATCGAACGGGCCTCCAGTCAGTTTTACAAGGGTTTCCTCCGCGGTCTTTTCGACACCGACGGTTCGGTGCAGGGCAACCGTGAAAAAGGTGTGAGCGTTCGTCTGGCGCAATCGGACTTGGGAACCCTGCAAGTGGTTCAACGGATGCTGCTGCGTCTCGGAATTCCTTCCCGCATCTACGAAAACCGTCGTCCAGAGGGCAAGACACGTTTGCCTGACGGGAAAGGAGGCTCGGCGTCGTATCCAACCAAGGCCCAGCACGAGTTGGTGATCTCCAAGGCTAACTTGGCACGCTTCGCCTCGATCGTGGGGTTTTCACACAAAACCAAGCGCCAGCTTTTGGAGACCCATCTCTCCGCGTATCAGCGGCGGATGAACCGGGAGCGGTTCGTTGCGACGGTGGAAGAAATCGTCCCCATGGGGCAGGAAGAGGTCTTCGACTGCCGCGTGCCGGGGATCAACGCCTTTGACGCCAACGGCTTCTTCGTTCACAACTGCGGCGAGCAACCGTTGCTTCCCTACGAATCGTGCAACCTCGGGTCCATCAACCTCAGCCGGATGGTAAAGGGAAAAGAAATCGACTGGAAAAAACTTCGGGAAACAGTGCGCCTGAGCGTTCATTTTCTCGACAACGTCATCGACCGAAACCTCTACCCGTTGAAAGAGATTGAGGCGATGACCCTGGGGAACCGGAAGATCGGTCTTGGCGTCATGGGATTTGCCGACGCCCTTGTCAAGTTGGGCATTCCTTACAATTCGGAAGAGGCCCTGGACAAGGCCGCCGAGATTATGGAATTCATCGATACGGAGGCCCTGATCGCCTCCCGGGAGCTGGCCAAAAAGCGCGGGCCGTTTCCCAACGTAAAAAAGAGTGTCTACGCCAATGATAAGGAACCACCGCGAAACGCCACCCGCACCACCATTGCCCCCACGGGAACCATCAGCATCATTGCCGGCTGTTCCAGCGGTATCGAGCCCCTCTTTGCCCTCTGCTTCACCCGCAACGTCCTTGATAACGACCGACTGATGGAAATCAACCCTCTCTTCAGAGAGAAGATGGAAAAAGAAGGTCTCTCCAGCGAGACTTTGTATGAAGAAGTTTTGGAATCTGGTTCTATTCAAACCATGCCGGCTATACCAGAAGAGATCCGGAGGGTATTCGTCACCGCCTACGACGTCACCCCGGAGGATCACATCCGGATCCAAGCTGCGTTCCAGCGGTTCACCAACAACGCCGTCTCCAAGACGGTAAATTTCCCCGCCGACGCTACAGAGGAAGACATCCGTCGTGTTTACCTCCTCGCCTACGAGTTGGGCTGCAAAGGCGTCACCATTTACCGGGACGGCTCACGAGAAGGACAGGTGCTGACCCGCGGTGTGGAAGAGAAAAAGGAAGAAAAAATCCAGGGGGAAAGGATCAAGCGGGAACGGCCGCCGGTACTGACGGGCCGTACCTACCAGATGACCACGGGATGCGGCGCCCTCTATGTCACCATCAACGAGGACGAAAAGGGATTGTTCGAATTGTTCAACACCATGGGTAAGGCGGGAGGCTGCGCGGCAAGCCAGTCCGAAGCCATCGGGCGCCTCGTCTCTCTCGCGTGGCGGACGGGAATTCCCGCGGATCCGGTCATCAAACAGCTTATCGGCATCAGTTGCCATAAGCCTTTTGGCTTCGGGGAAAACCGGATCCTCTCCTGCGCCGACGCCATCGCCAAGGCCATCAAGCTCCACGTCTACGGAAAACTCTCCGATGAGGATAACCACGTCAACGGAAAGATCGGGGCATGCCCCGAATGCGGCGGCACGGTGGAACATGAGGGCGGCTGCATGGTCTGCCACGCCTGCGGATACTCGGAGTGCGGGTAACAGATTTGAAGCAAGAGGAAAATTAGAAGTGGGAAACCCTAAATCATGATCATTCAGAACCTGGCTGAAAGCCGGGGCGACCGAAATAAAACTAAGGCCTTCATCCCGTCAGCACAACCCGTGGACACCTTATTTTGGTCCCCGCCCCCTTAGGGGGCCTCTCCGTTGTTGCTCTCCGATGAAGGCCTCTCATCTATTATTATAACCCTGTTTTGGAATTTGTCAAATGAAAACTGAAAAAAAACTTGATCTGAAAGAAATCGCCGCGGGGCGGGATGATGCCGTCTTTATCGTGGACGGTCACTCCATGATCCATCGAAACTACCATGCTATCCGAGGGCTTTCCACCTCTAAGGGATTCCCCACCAACGCCATCTACGGCTTCGTGAAGGCCCTGCAAAAACTCCTGCACGACTATCGAGTCAAACGGATTTTGATTGCCTTTGACGCCAAAGGACCTACATTCCGCCACGAGGTCTTCGAGAAATATAAGGCCCAACGCCCCCCCATGCCGGAGGATCTGAAGGTTCAGATTCCCGTCATCTTCGAGATCGTGGACGCCCTGGGGGTTCCTTCTCTTCAGATGGAAGGCTACGAAGCGGACGATATCATCGGGACGGCCTCAGATATTCTCTCCCAAAGGGGTCGGTGGGTGTTTATCGTGACCATGGACAAGGACATGCTCCAGCTCGTCACGGACACCGTATGGGTCTTCGACCCGAAAAACGACATCCTCCGGGACCCCAAAGCGGTGGAGCAGCGGATGGGGGTCACCCCCGCGCAGGTGGTAGACCTGCTGGCCCTCATGGGGGACAAGGTGGACAACGTCCCGGGCGTGCCGGGAATTGGGGAAAAAACGGCTCGCAAACTGATCACTCAGTTCGGTTCCCTGGATGCCCTCTACGAACGGCTCGACGAGGTGACGCCGCCGAGAATCCGAAACCTGCTCGAGACCCATCGCGATGCGGCCTATCTGAGCCGGGAACTGGTTCTCATCCGGCGGGATGTGCCGATGGAGATTCCCGACGGGGCCCTGACCCTCAAAGAAGCGGATGAAAAACGGTTACAGGAAATCTATCTGAAACTGGAGTTCTTCTCCATGCTGAAGGGATTGAAACAGAAACACACCCTGGAATCGGTCAAGCATGAGGCCTATGAAACCGTCTCTGAGGAAAAGGCGCTGGAAAGGTGGCTGAAGGGTATCGAAAAGAGGAAGGTTGTCTCCGTGGATCTGGAGACCACCTCCGAAGATCCCCTCCACGCGGAAATCGTTGGCGTCTCCCTCGCGCTGGCACCGGGAGAGGCCTGTTACATCCCCGTGAAGCACGACACAGGCCCCACGGTTTCCCAATTGACTCGAGAGTTTCTTTTGAAACGGTTACGCCCTTTTCTTGAAAATCCGGATATCGGAAAGGTAGGCCAAAATCTCAAATACGACACCCGCGTCCTGATGAACTACGGGATTCATTTACGCGGTATCGCCTGTGACGCCATGATCGCCGACTATCTCCTCAACCCCACCAAACGCACCCACAATCTGGACAACATGTCGATCGAGTATCTCGGTCACCAGCCCATCTCCTACAAGGAGGTCACAGGAAACGCCGGGGCAAAGGATGGGTTCTGGCAGGTGCCGGTGGCGGAGGCCACCCGTTATGCCGCCGAAGACGCCGACCTGGCCCTGAGGTTATGCAACATCCTGGGCCCGAAGGTTCGGGAGCAGGGGATGGGGGATCTCTACGAGACGATCGAGCTGCCCCTGGTCACGGTGCTGGCCGAGATGGAACACCACGGAGTCAAGGTAGACCTGGATCAGCTTCGAGAGCTTTCCAAAGAGTTGGAGGCCAGGATGATTCAACTGGAGGAGAAGATCCACCGCCTGGCGGGGGAACCGTTCAATATCAACTCCCCCAAGCAGTTATCCGTCATCCTCTTCGATAAACTGGGCTTGAAATCGATCAAAAAGACCAAAACCGGACGCTCAACGAATGTGGATGTCCTGATGGCCCTCTCTCTGGAACATGAATTACCCGCTCTGGTCCTGGAATACCGGAGTTTCTCCAAGCTGAAATCGGGATTCGTGGACGCCCTGCCCAAGCTGGTGGACCCCCAGACGGGACGGATCCACACCTCTTTCAACCAGACGGTGGCCTCCACGGGACGGTTAAGTAGCAGCAACCCCAATCTCCAGAACATCCCCATCCGGACGGAGGAGGGCCGCCGCATCCGCGAGGCCTTCATCGCGGAGAAGGGGAATCTCATCCTATCGGCGGACTATTCCCAGATCGAGCTACGGGTCCTCGCCCATCTCTCCGAAGATCCAGTCCTCATCCAGGCCTTCATGAACAACGAGGACGTCCATGCCCGAACGGCATCAGAGATGTTCGGTGTCGCCCTCGATGCCGTGACCCCCGATCTCAGACGCCGCGCCAAGGTCATCAACTTCGGGATCATCTACGGGATGAGTGCCTTTGGCCTGGCCAGGGAATTGGGGATCGACCGCCAGGAGGCTGAGGATTACATCACACGCTATTTCACGAGGTTGAAGCGGGTGAAGCAATACCAGGAGGAACTGATCGAGCGGGCCAAAACAGAGGGACTGGTCCGCACCATCTTTGGAAGAATTCGTCCTCTGCCGGAACTGAAGAGTAAGAACTATCAGCAGCGGGAATTCGGCATTCGCACCGCTATCAATGCCCCCATCCAGGGAAGCGCGGCAGATATCATTAAAAAGGCCATGATTGCTATTCAGTCCCGCTTAAAATCGGAAAGGCTCAATGCCACGATGGTCCTCCAGGTTCACGATGAACTGGTCTTCGAGGTAAAAAGAGAGGAGGTATCCGCGTTGGAGGGCATGGTCCGGGAAGAGATGGAGCATGCCGTCACCCTGAAGGTCCCCCTGAAGGTCGGGATCCAAACGGGAGAAAACTGGCGGGAAGCGCATTGAATCGGTTTCCCTTTCGAGGACAATAGAAATATGCTATAGACGGAATCGATGCGGTATAAGTATTTTCGATTTATAAAGAACGAAAATCTCTTCATTGTCCTTCTGGCGATCGTTATCGGCATCATTTCAGGCTTTGGTGCCGTGGGTGTAAGGTTCCTGATCAGGTTATTTCAGGAACTTTTTTTTGGTGGTAACGGCATCAATCTTTTGGAGCCGGTGCGCCACCTGTCGTGGTGGTACAAAATCCTGGCCCCCGCCATCGGTGGGGCCATTATCGGCCCGATCATCTACTATTTCGCTCGTGAGGCCAAAGGGCACGGGGTCCCCGAGGTCATGTTGGCCACACTGCTTCAGGGAGGACGAATACGCCCAAGGGTCGCCATCGTCAAGGCATTCGTCTCGGCCCTTTGCATCGGTTCCGGCGGCTCGGTGGGACGTGAAGGGCCCCTGGTTCAGATCGGTGCCAGCGTCGGCTCCAGTGTGGGGCAGCTCTTTAAGCTGACGGAAAAACAGGTTTCCACCCTCGTGGCCTGCGGGGCCGCCAGCGGGATCGCCGCCGCCTTCAACGCCCCCATCGCCGGCTCCCTCTTTGCCGTGGAAATCATCCTGGGCGATTTCGGTGTAGCGGCCTTCAGTCCCATCGTGATTTCCTCCGTCATGGCCACGATCGTTTCGCACTATTTCGAAGGGGATTTCGCCGCCTTTCAGGTGCCCGCCTACAAGCTCGTAAGTGCCTTCGAATTGATTCCCTACACCATCTTAGGGGTCTTCGCGGGATTTGTGGCCCTCGGCTTCATCTGGTTTTTGTATTTCAGTGAAAATGCCTTCGAGAAATGGTCCTTTCCCGAATGGGTAAAACCGGCCATCGGTGGCTTGGGCATCGGGGCCATGGCCCTCTGGATCCCCAATCTCTACGGGGTCGGATATGAAACCATCAACGAGGCCCTGCACGGGAGTCTCGCCTTATGGTTCCTCCTACTGCTCATTCCCCTCAAGATTTTGGCTACCTCCGTCACCCTTGGTTCCGGGGGATCCGGGGGTGTCTTCGCACCTTCCCTTTTTCTCGGTGCCTCGGCAGGGGGGATTATTGGCATCATTTTTCATTCCCTGTTTCCCACCATGACAGCGGACCCGGGAGCCTACGCCCTGGTGGGGATGGGGGCCGTGGTCGCGGCCGCAACCCAGGCCCCCATCACGGCCATCCTGATTATCTTTGAACTGACCAATACCTACCACATCATCATCCCTCTCATGTTTTCCTGTATCATCAGCACCCTGATCACCACTAACATCAAGAAGGAATCCATCTACACACAGAAACTGAAATTCAAGGGGATCCGGCTCACCGAGGGACGTGAGGAAACCATTCTTAAATCGATCCCGGTCTCCCATGTCATGACCTCCCCGGTCACCTACTTCAATCACACGGTCAACCTGGAGACCATCTGCGACGTGGCCCTGAAGAGTCCTCAGCACGTCTTCCCCGTCGTGGATGAGGAGATGGACTATCGTGGGTACTTCAGCATGGGGGAACTGAAATCGGTTTTGTTCGACAAAGGAGACCTGGCTAACCTTGTGATCGCAGAAGATATCATCGAGGGAACCGAAGCCGTTCCCGTCGAGGCGAACGTCCATGACGCCATGGA
>JAOZMY010000026.1:8274-18883 GCA_029934085.1 bacterium
TGCCGCGACACATCCACACCCACGACCACGTCGGCCCCCAACTGGAAGGTCGGATTGACGGGAAGCTTATTCGTGGATCCACCATCCACCAAGAATCGACCTTCTGTGACCACGGGAGAATACACACCTGGAATGGCGGCACTCGCCATGACGGCCTTGCGGAGATCCCCCGAGGTGATGAGAACCTCATCTCCCGTGATGAGATCAGAGGCGATGCAGGCAAAGGGAATCTTCAACTGATGGAAGTCGGTTACGGGGACGAGGATCTCCAAGTCTTCCTCGTAATCTTCCTGAGATAAGACGGACTGGGTCGTGAGGGTCTTTCCGTAGATCATCCCCTTCGTGATCAGGTGTTTGAGGGCAACCCAGATTCCCTCGGGTTCTTTCTGATCGATTTCTTTAAACTTTTGATAGGTCTTGCGGTCGTAATACTCGCTTTCCAGGAATTGTTTGAAATGTTCCTTCGTCTCTTGGATGTTGCCCTTCCAAGCATAAATGGCCCCCACCATGGCCCCCATACTCGTTCCCACGATAAGATCCGGCACGAGCCCGTTTTCCTCCAGAACCTTCAAGACCCCAAGGTGCGCAAACCCCTTCGCGGCGCCGCCGCCGAGGGCTAATCCGAATTTAAACATTCCTGACTCCCTATCCCGTCAAAGGATCTGACTTAGAAAAAGTTTGGTCCGCTCGTGCTCTGGATTGGTAAAAAAGTGTTCCGGCGTGCCGGTCTCCACGACCCGGCCCGCGTCCATGAAAATCACCCGATCGGCAACCTCCCGGGCAAACCCCATTTCATGGGTGACCACCACCATGGTCATTCCCTCCCGGGCGAGGGTCTTCATAACGTCCAACACCTCTCCGATCATCTCGGGGTCGAGGGCGGATGTAGCCTCATCGAAGAGCATGACCTTGGGTTGCATGGCCAAGGCGCGGGCAATGGCCACCCGCTGTTGCTGCCCCCCCGAGAGCTGGGAGGGATAGACATCCTTCTTGTCCAGGATCCCCACTTTCTTCAACAGGGCCTCAGCAATCTCCGCCGCTTCCTTCTTGCTGCGCCTCCTCACCACCTCCTGGGCCAGGGTCACATTCTCCATGACGGTCTTGTGGGGAAAGAGGTTGAAATGTTGAAAAACCATTCCGATCTCTTCGCGAATCTTATTGATGTTGGCCTTGGGAGCATGGAGGTCCTGGCCGTCCACGGTGATCTTTCCCTTGTCGATCTCCTCGAGCCGGTTGATGCACCGCAGAAAGGTGCTCTTCCCGGAGCCGCTGGGCCCGATGATCACCACTACTTCTCCCCGATCGATGTGGAGGGTGAAATCGACCAGGGCCTCCACTTTTCGCTTATCGGGGGTGATGAATGTCTTATAAACGTTCTGGGCATCAATCACTGACTGCCATCCTCCTCTCCACGTATTGGGTCACCATCGACAGGGTGAAGGTCATGACAAGATACAACCCCGCCGCGGTAAAGTATATCTCAAAGGCGTTGAGACTCTGGGCCACCGCTTGCTGGGCCCGGAAGGTCAAGTCCGCCAAGGCGATCACGGAAACCAGAGACGAATCCTTGATTAGGGAAATGAACTGCCCCGCCAACGGTGGAATAATCCGCTTGAGGGCCTGGGGAAGGATGATATGGCGCATGGCCTGACTGTAAGACATGCCGAGGGATCTTGCCGCCTCCATCTGCCCCTTGTGGATAGACTGGATCCCAGCGCGCACGATCTCGCCCACGTAGGCCCCCTCGAAGATGGACAGCGCCGCCGCACCAGCAGCAAAGGCGGATAGTCGCAACATGGTCCCGATAAAGAAATAGATGATATAGATCTGAACAAGAAGCGGGGTTCCGCGGATCAGCTCCACATAACACGATGAAATGAACTTTGTGATGGGTTCATCGGAAAGGCGTGCAATTCCGACAATGAGACCGATGATGATGGCAAAGATAATGGAAACCACCGATATCTTGAGCGTTAGGACAAGACCCAACATGAGCGCCCCCATGTGCCAAGAGGGGGCGGGTTCATCTGTGAATCGCTTTCCGTAATAGAACAGATACTTGGGGACATCGTACCAATGCCAGCTATAAGTAATCCCCTTCCTCATAAAAAAATAGTAAAAAAGGTAGGATACGACGAATAAAACCACGACGGTGATGGCGGATCTTCGGGTAAACTTCAAGGGATCAGCTCCTTCTCCGGTTCCCTAAGGAAAAATCAGGGGAGGGGTTTTACGCCCCTCCCCCTTTTATCCCTCTTATTTAGATTTCTTGGCGAGTTCTTTGACGTAATCAACAAACCATTTCTTTTTCAGTTTGGCCCAGGTTCCGTCTCCTCTGACCTGACGAAGGAAGTTGTTCAGCCAGTTCAGCCAATCCACGTCGCCCTTCCGGATAGCCCAGGCGAGGGGTTCGAAAGTAATGGGCTTGAAAATACCAAAGCACTGTTTTTTATACTTGGCGGCAAAAACCCGAACCTGTGGTTCGTCATAGATAAAGGCATCCGCCAAGCCGTTGGCCACCTGCAAGGCACCCTCGTTTTCGGACTTGAACTCTTTCAAGGTTGCTTTGGGCATCAGTTTCTTCGCGGTAAAAGCACCCGTTACGCCCAATTTGGTCGTGACGACCATACCCTTCTTGTTCAGGTCTCGCCAGCTCTTGATCTTTCCCTTGTTCTTCTTGTTGATGAGCAGGCACTGGCCGATATAGTAATAGGGTTCGCAGAAATTGACCTTCAGATTCCGTTTCTGGAGGATCGTCATCCCGGACATGATGATGTCGAATTTATGGGTCAATAAAGCCGGGATAATCCCTTCCCACGCCGTATTCACCAGCTTCAACTTAACACCCAGGGCCTTCGCCATGACCTTCGCCATATCCACATCGAAACCGACGATGTTCCCTTTTTCGTCCGTCATCTCGAAGGGCTGATAGCCGGCTTCCATACCGACCAGGAGGGTTCCACGTTTCAGGATCTGCTCCAGGGTCGAGGCCTTGGCAATCTCCTCTGTGGTAATGGCGTGCAGGGGTTGGGCAACAAAAAAAGCGATCATGACAATTGCGATCAAGATACCTACAATCTTAAACCTTTTCATAAATTCCTCCTTTTTCTTTTTTTAAAATGAAAAGTCCTTTTCCCTCCTTTCTACGTAGATTTTCCTTCGTCCAGCAATTCAGAGATAATCATCTGAACATGGCACGTCTCACAAATTGGGATTTCTTCTTTTGGAAGGTAAATAATCTGGGTGCGCCCGCACTTCGGGCATCGGACTTCGACAGGTTCGTTTTTTTCCTTCGAAATAATCATAATCCTTACGCCTTCACAGATTTCTTTTTACTCTCTTTTTAGTTTGTTGTCAATTTCAATGAATTAGGATGGAAGGCGCAAACAGTAGTTAAACGACCTGTTACCTGTTCCACTCCCTCCCATTTATGGCAACGGCAGCCTCTCGTTAGACGGACTGTAATATACACCCTCTCTGTCCCATATCTCTTCAAGATTCTTAAACGCTTGAAGGGCTTTGTCCGGTTTTTTCAGGCTCATGGCGGTCAAAAGGGTGTGGATGAGTGCCATCGGTGCCGTGAAGGAATCCATGTAGGAATAGGATTGGCAGGGAGCGGTTAGGATCCAGTCGCTGTAGGTCGTGAGGGGTGAAACAAGGCTGTCGGTAATGGCCAGGATCCGGCACTTCCTTTCCCGGGCGAAAGCCACAGCATCGATGGTCATCCTGGCATACCGGGGAAAACTTATCCCAATAACTAGGTTGTCGTTCCCCAGAGGAATAAGCTGGTCCCAGGGATCCCACTGGGCGGGCTCAAGGATGGTAACATCCTTTCCAAGAAATCTCAGGCCGAACTTCAAATAAACGGCAAGGCTATAAGCGCTCCTGAGACCGACGACAAATATCCTCTTTGCCTTCCACAGTTGCGTCACGATCTCTTGAAAGGTTTTTTCGGAAACGGACTCCGCCATCAACGAGATATTCTTGATGTCCATCTTGAGGATCCCAATCAGCGACTCGGATGATTCCGGGTGCTCCAGGGCTTTCTCGAGGCGGCTGACCGTCGTCAGCCTTTCCTGGAGGTGCTCTCTGAGGCTTTTTTGAAAATCCGGGAACCCGTTGTAGCCAAGAGACTGGGCAAGTCGGATGATCGTAGCTTCACTGACGCCCGTTTTTCTTCCCAGCGCCGAGGCCGTGAAGAAAATGGAATCTTCGAGATTGTTGAAAATGTATCTTAAGACCTTCTTTTGGGCAGGTGTTAATTTAACGGATTGGACTTTCAAAAAATTCTTCATCACCATCCCCTGTAGTTCTGTATAATTTCCTACAATTTCTGATATTTTTGTAGTATATACATACTAAAATATTCAAACTATGTTTGTCAATGACACCATAACACGCGAGAAGGCTTGACAATTTTGGCGCGTTTTGATAACAGAAATTTTGTACGTCGAAAAACATTATGAATCTTAGTTGGAAAGGAGGTGATGGAAAAAGGTGAGGCTGGCGGCGATTCGTCGGCTGAAATGTTAACACTGAAAGGACATTCGAACCAATAGGAGGGGATTTTATGAAAAGATTCAAATTAGGAATGCTGGTTGGAATTATTGCTACGTGCTTCTTAGCGGTCGGTTTTATGGCACCAAACGCTGTATCGGCTAAAATGACTTTTGTGACAATCGGAACTGGTGGGGTAACGGGCGTTTACTATCCGACAGGTGGCGCCATCAGCAAGATCGTCAACAAAAAGTCGAAAGTCTACCACTTGAAGGTCACGGTCGAGTCGACTGGTGGTTCCGTGTTTAATGTGAACGCCGTCATGGCAGGAGACTTGGAATTCGGTATCGTCCAGTCCGACCGTCAGTATCAGGCTGTCCATGGTTTGAAGGACTGGAAAGACAAGGGTCCCCAGAAAGACCTTCGTTCCATCTGCAGTTTCCATCCTGAAAGCGTCGTCCTGGTCGCCGGAGATGACACTGGCATTAAGACCTTCAAAGACATCAAGGGCCATCATATCAACATTGGAAATCCTGGTTCCGGACAGCGCGGGAACGCCATCGACGCGATGACGGCCTGCGGAATCGACTGGAAAAAGGACATCAAGGCGGAAGGCCTGAAGGCCGTCGAGTCCGCCAAGATGCTGCAGGATGGCCGAATTGACGCTTTCTTCTACACGGTAGGTCACCCCAATGGGTCCATCAAGGAAGCAACCGCTGGGAAACGTAAGGTTCATTTCGTTCCCATCGAAGGCGCCTGCATCGACAAGCTGGTCGCCAAGTGGCCCTACTATGCCAAGGCTGTGATCCCCATCAAATTCTATACGTCGGCTTCCAACAAGAGTGATGTTCCCACCTTTGGCGTGAAAGCGACGTTCGTGACCTCTTCGAAGGTTTCCGAGAAGATCGTCTATGCCATCACAAAAGAGATCTTCGACAATCTCGAGACCTTCAAGAAGCTCCATCCTGCCTTCGGTATCCTGACAAAAAAGAACATGCTGGAAGGTCTGAGCGCACCGTTGCACCCCGGCGCCATCAAGTATTTCAAAGAAGCCGGTCTGCTCAAGTACGTCGACAAGGCGCTGCTTAAGTAACGAAACCTCTTTTTGTCCGCTTTAATGGGTAGGGGGAAAACAATTTCCCCCTACCTGTGTTTAGAATTCCTTATCAACCTCAGGAGGAGAGCATGACTGAAGAAAAAGAAACGATTCTCCAGGAAGCGGAGGGAGCCGAGGAAGCCAGGCGAATCGCCGAAGAAGCAGAAGAGGGAGCGAAATCAGTTAAAGGACCTTCCCGTTTCCTCATCCCGCTTATAGCTGCAGCTTGGTCTCTCTTCCAATTGGCATTGCCCTCGGTATTGGTTTTGAACGCGGTTTACATCCGCGCCACCCATCTTGCCTTTGCCATCGTACTGGTTTATTTGAGCTACCCGATGTTTAAAAAGCCTAAAAGTAACAGAATTCTCAACTATCTATCGGCAAGAGATCGATTTACACTTCTCGATTACACTTTGGCAATTTGCGCTGCCTTGGCATCCTTGTACATCGCGATCGATTATGTAGGGATCAGTGGCCGAATGGGATCTCCCATCACAAGAGACATTGTTATTGGTATTATCCTGGTAATTCTGCTGCTCGAAGCAGCAAGACGCTCGTTGGGCCCCGCGCTGTCAGTGGTTGCTGTTGTTTTTATCCTCTACTCATTCTATGGGCCATACATGCCGGAAGTTATCGCCTTCAAGGGCGTATCGCTGAATCGGTTCGTGGGCCAGATTACCATGTCCACAGAGGGCATCTACGGGATCCCGCTGGATGTGTCGGCCACGATTGTCTATCTCTTCGTCCTCTTCGGGGCGATGCTCGACAAGGCAGGGGCCGGAAAATACTTTGTTGATCTGGCCTTCAGCCTACTTGGACGCTTCAAAGGCGGCCCCGCCAAAGCCGCAGTTCTCGCCAGTGGTCTGACTGGCCTGGTTTCTGGTTCCAGTATCGCCAACACGGTGACCACAGGGACGTTCACCATTCCGCTCATGAAAAAGACCGGCTACCCAGACTACAAGGCAGGGGCTGTCGAGGTGGCATGCAGTACCAACGGTCAGTTGATGCCACCGATCATGGGGGCGGCGGCCTTCATCATCGCCGAATACTGCAACATGGAATATTTAGAGGTTGTTAAGGCTGCCTTCATTCCAGCGATTATTTCCTACATTGCCCTGATGTATATTACTCATTTGGAGGCGTCGAAACTCGGCCTCAGGGGATTGAAGAAGGAAGAGCTTCCCCGTTTCTGGCCGACGTTTTTTGGGGGACTTCACTATATCATTCCCCTTGGGTTTCTCATTTTTGAACTCGTCGTCATGCGCCATTCACCCGAGTTAGCCGCATTCAGAGCTATAATCGTCCTTGCCATCTTGATCCCCATCCAGAATCTTATCAGCGCCAAAAGGAAAAAAAGGCCTTTTGTAAGCGCCCTTGAGGACAGCGTCCGTCAAATATGGGCCGCCTTGGTCGCCGGCGGGAAAAACATGATGGGAATCGGTGTGGCTGTGGCGGCAGCGGGGATCATCGTGGGCGTGGTTACCATGGGTCTCGGGGGGATTATCACCGACGTTATTGAGACCATCTCCGGCGGGAATTTCCTCATCATTCTCGTTATTACGGCCATCGCCAGCCTCATTTTGGGGATGGGACTGCCTACAACAGCGAATTACATTGTCATGGCGTCCTTGACGGCCCCGGTCATCGTGACTCTCGGTGCGAAAGCCGGCGTGGTTTTCCCACTGATCGCGGCCCATCTGTTCGTGTTCTTCTTCGGGATCCTGGCGGATGACACGCCACCGGTCGGGCTTGCAGCCTTTGCAGCCGCGGCGATCGCCAAATCCGATCCCATCCGAACAGGCATTCAAGGCTTTACGTATGATATCCGAACAGCGATTCTTCCCTTTATGTTTCTCTTCAACACAGACCTGCTGCTTTACAATATCCACTCTTATTGGCACATGGCTTGGATTTTCATCACGGGGACATTGGCGATGTTCGCCTTCGCCGCTTTAACACAAAACTACTTCATTACGAAAAACCGCCTCTACGATGCAGTGCTTCTCGCGCTCGTGTCGATCTCATTGCTGCGCCCCAAGTATGTGTCAAAGCTCCTACACTTGGGTGGTGCGGGGAAAGGTGCATTTATCGTGTCGTTTGCTGGGTTAGTCCTCTTCGGGCTGATTTACCTCATGCAGAAATCGAGAGCACCCAAGCTTCAAACTACTTAATAACAAGGGGAGGAAACAGGTCTATGGTTCCCGAAATAAAAAAAATCCTGTACGTGACAGACTTGAGTAAAAACGCTGCCTATGCCTTTCGGTATGCCGTGCGGATGCTGTATGCCTTTGACGCCCAAATTCACATCCTCTCCGTGCTGAAAAAACTCGACCCCGTGGGCGAGGTGCCTGTCATAACACAGATGGGGCCAGGAGCATTCCAAAAGCTGAGGGAAGAAAACAGACGGCAGGTTATCGAGAGGCTGGAAAAAAGGATCGACTCCTTCAGCAAAAGAGAACTGAACGAGGAACAGGCTAAAAAGCTGAGAGAAAGGATTACCATCGAGGTCTTAGAGGGAGACCCGTCCGTAGAAATCCTGAAAAAGGCGGATGAGGTAGACGTGGACATGGTTGTCATGGGAACCCACAGCAAGGAGATCTTCACTTACACCTTCCTTGGCCGGGTCGCCCAAAGAGTCTTGAGAAATATAAGGAAACCCGTATTGGTGGTTCCCTTACCCAAAAAGAAAGGCGAGCTGTCCTTCACGGACGACGATATCCTGGCATAAACCCTTTTAAAAGGGAGGAAACCATGAGACAACCAAAAACCTTAACCATGAAACGTTGTCTGATAATACTGGGTATTTTCCTCCTCATCGCCGGCACGGGCAACTTGTGGGCGGAAGGACGCTTCATCGACAACCAGGATGGCACGGTTACGGACACAAAAACGAACCTGATGTGGGCAAAATACGACAACCAGGGGGACATCGCTTGGCGGGACGCGAAAGCCTACTGTGAACATATCATCTTGAGCAAGTATGAGGACTGGCGGATGCCGACCATCGACGAGCTCGCAACATTGTATGATAAGAGCGTGAAGGGTTACGAAACCGATTGCGGCGACTGGGTGAAAGTCAACCCCGCCATTCGCCTCAGTTGCGGATGGGTCTGGGCTGCCGAAAACCGGGCTATTACAGCTCACGTTTTCAACTTTGAGCGGGGATATCGCTACACGGACCTGATGCGGCACAAGAGGAATTTCCGGGCCCTTCCCGTCCGAACGATTAAAAAGTAGAAGAAACCCGCCTCAGACCTTCACTCGGGAGACTCGGATCAAGCGTGCCGTCCCTTCTGCCACGAGGTTCCCATCCTCGTCCTCGATTCGTGAGCTTCCTTCAATGAGGCGGGTCGTAACCCTTTCCAGTTTTCCATAGACCGTGAGGGGATGGTTCACCTTTGCGGGTTTCCTAAAGGTTATCGTGAGCTTTGCAGTAACGGCATCGTAACCCAGCTCAAAGGCAAGTTTGGCAACCGCCTCATCCAGCAAGGTGGAAAGAATCCCTCCATGCACAATACCATCCCACCCCTGATAGATTTCCGGTGGAACAAACTGGGTTTTCAAGGATTGGTTCTTCTCATCAATGTCAAATTGGAGACGTAACCCCCCCGGGTTGTCCATCCCGCAGACAAAACACTTGTTTTCCGACTTGAGCTTCACTTCGTTCCGAACAGGCGGTCCCCCGCATCCCCGAGTCCGGGAAGGATATAGGCATGCTCGTTCAACTCTCTGTCCAAGGCCGCCGCATAGATGGGAACGTCTGGGTGGGCCTCCATCATGGCCTTGACCCCCTCTGGTGCTGCCACCAGGCAGAGGAACTTGATCGACTTGGCCCCGATTTTCTTGAGATAATCGGTAGCCGCCACGGCTGACCCACCGGTCGCGAGCATGGGATCCACCAGTAGAAAGTCCCTATCCTCGGGATTCTGGGGTACCTTGAAGTAATACTCCACGGGTTTGAAGGTATCGTGGTCCCGGTAAAGCCCGATGTGACCGACACGGGCCGACGGGATGAGATTGATAATTCCGTCCACCATTCCCAGCCCTGCCCTCAAAATGGGAACCACGGTCAATTTCTTCCCTCGAATCACCTTCCCCGTCATCTTTTCCAATGGAGTTTCAATCTCCTTGTCTTCCAACGGAAGATCCTTCGTCACCTCGTAGGCCATGAGCATGGAAAGCTCTTCAACCAACTCACGGAATTTCTTTTTCGACGTATTTATGTCTCTCAAATAAGTCAATTTATGCTGAATAAGGGCGTGATCAATCAAATGAAAATTTTTGAACTCTTCCATGGTCATCTCCTTTTTGAGGATTCATGTATATGGGTTTCATTAAAATCACTTCATAGCATAAAGCCCCGGAAAACGAAAGGAGATTGACAAACCGGCCCGGCACGGGTAGGGTCTTTTATCTGATGAAACAAGCCTCCACCACTTCTATCAAAGATCTCCTGATGACGGCTTACCGTCTAATGCTCGCTCGCTTCGGTCCCCGAGACTGGTGGCCGGCAGAGACCCCGTTCGAGGTCATAATCGGGGCGGTCCTAACTCAGAACACGGCATGGGGAAACGTGGAAAAGGCCATCGAAAATATCAAAGCCGCCGGCGCCCTTTCCATTGAAAAGCTTTATAAGACGCCGGATGAGATTTTAGCAGAATGGATACGACCCTCCGGATATTACAACCTCAAGACAAAACGTCTGAAGGCACTCATCCGTTTTGTAAAGGATGTCTACGGAGGGAACCTGGACAGGATGGCGAAGACCCCCGTAAAAGATCTCCGTGAACAGCTTCTGGGGGTTTACGGAATCGGCCAAGAAACGGCCGACAGCATCCTCTTGTACGCCTTGAACAAGCCTGTCTTCGTCGTGGATGCCTACACACATCGCATCTTCTCACGTCATCACGTCATCGAACAGGGTGCTTCCTATGAGGAAGTCCAGCGTGTCTTTACGGACAACCTCCCACGAGACGTGCAACTCTACAATGAATACCACGCCCTCGTCGTCGAAAC
>JAOZMY010000026.1:18983-28518 GCA_029934085.1 bacterium
GTTTATATGCCAATATAATACAGGGGAAAATAAGATAACCGTCACGTCAAAATAAGGGGGTCTTGAACGATGAAGACGGAAATGGGAAAAAGGAAATTTTCCATATGGAAGAAAAGAGCCATCTTTGGCTTCATATTCGCCTCACTCCTTTGCGCCTTGGTAGCGGCACCTCTCATGGCCTATCAGGTTACCAAAGGGGATACTCTGTGGGACATTTCCGAGAGGTTTCTGCAAAATCCCTTCTTTTGGCCCAAGGTATGGGCCCTGAATCCTTATATCCCCAATCCACACTGGATCTATCCAGGCGATAAGATAAAACTGAAGGCGCCGCAACCTGTCATACCGGTGCAGAAAGCCCCTCAGGCCGCCCCGAAAAAACAAGTTGCCATGCCACCAAAACCCAAGCCACCCATCTTGACCCACGAGAATATTCATGCGGAAGGCTTTATCGCGGAATCGAAACTGGAAGAGATCGGCAGGGTTCTCACCAATGAAGATGATACCCCCATGAACTCAGAACCCAAAATCCTCTGTTTCTACACCAAAAGAGGGGAGACCGTCTATCCGGGGGACCGATTCACCACATTTACCTACGTAAAGACCGTTTATCATCCTGTCGAAAAATGGGTGAAGCTGGGATATCTTGTGGAGCTCGGGGGAGAAATCGAGGTTTTCCGCGTGGAAGGACGCTACTGCTTCGCAAAGATCCTTCACAACTACATGGAAATCGACGAGGGAGATCCCATCGGACGTTTCGAAAGATGGCCTTCCAAACTTGTAATCACGCCGGTGAAAAAACCCCTTCAGGCCTATATCGTCATGATGAAGGAAGGCCTGATGATGGGAGCACAGGACAAGGTTCTCTACATCGACAAAGGAAGCGATGATGGGCTTCAGCCGGGAAATACAATGAGCATCTACCAAGACTGTCCGGCAAAACACAATCCCTATAAACCTTCTGTGTGGGACTGCCGTTTGATGCCTTCGCCGGACCGTAAAATAGGAACCATTGTTGTACTCTCCACGCAGCGGCACACGGCCACGGCCATGGTTCTCCAAAACGACCGGGAAATCATCGTGGGAGACAAGGTCAGACCGTAACGCTATTTACGAAAGAGGTTTATCAGTAGGGTAATCAAGATACTCAGTAAGATAGAAGTCGCAAGGGGGAAGTAGAAGGTCCACTTCCCCTTTTTTATTAGGATATCTCCTGGGAGTCTTCCAAGCCAAGGAATCTTTTCCGTTAGGACAAGTAGCAATCCAATAAGGACAACCACCAAGCCAACAAGTATGAGAAAACGTCCAAGGGTGCCGAACATCACTCCTCCCCTTTAGATTTTCTCCTTGTTATCCTGTTTTTCCCCAAATATCTGTCCCGTTCACTGTAGATGCAGCCGCAGTATTGCTGGCGATAGAAACCCATCTGCAGAGACATTTCAATCCCCTTTTTCCAACCCTTCCGAAAATCCTCGTAATAAAAAGGGACCCCTTTTTCCTTAGAGAGGTTTTCTCCGATTTCAACGGCCAAGGCGTGCTGTTGCTGTTTGCTGTAAAGGAGGGTCGAAGTAAAGGCGTCAAATTTCCCTCGCTTGGCTACCTGAGCCGTGGCCAGCAGGCGTGTATGATAACAGTATCGGCAGCGCAGGCTTTCCCTGAAAGCGGTATTCCTCAGGAATTCATCGAGACGATACTCGTCCCGGTAGATGATGGGGAGAGAAAACCTCTCCTCGAGCAGTCTCACGGATTCTAAGCGTTTCTTGTACTCTTGATAAGGGTGAATATTCGGGTTGAAAAAGAACCCGAATATCTCGTGTCCCTCCTCTCTCAGTCGCGACAGGGGATAGACAGCGCAGTTCGCGCAGCAGATATGGAGGAGAATCCGCATGGCACCATCAAGGTATTCACCAGTTAGTCGCCGCTGTTGGCGGCCAGCCGTTTTTCCACCTCCAGGATCATCTGCGTGGTCTTGATCACGGTGTCGGGGTTCAGCGAGATACTGTTGATCCCACACTCCACCAGGAACTCCGCAAACTCAGGGTAATCGCTCGGGCCCTGCCCGCAAATCCCGATCTTCACGTTGTTCTTCCGGGCCACCTCAATCACCTGTTTGACCATCCGTTTCACGGCCGGATTCCGTTCATCGAAGATATGGGCGATATAGTCTGAATCCCTATCCAGTCCCAGTGTCAACTGAGTAAGGTCGTTGGAGCCGATGGAAAAACCGTCGAAGATCTCGCAGAACTCTTCCGCCATGATGACGTTACTGGGAACCTCACACATCACATAGACCTCGAGGCCATTCTCCCCCTGTTTCAGGCCAAATTCCTCCATCACCTGGAGGACCTTCTTCCCCTCTTCCACCGTTCGGCAAAAGGGAACCATGACCTTTACGTTCGTGAGACCCATATCATCTCTCGCCTTGAGGATCGCAGCACACTCCAAGGCGAAGGCATCCTTGTAGTTGGGGTCGTAATATCTGGACGCCCCTCGGAATCCCAGCATGGGATTGTGTTCCACCGGTTCATAATACTTACCACCGATTAGGTTGGCATACTCATTCGTCTTGAAATCGCTGAGCCGGACGATCACGTCTTTGGGATAGAATGCCGCGGCGATCTTGGCGATCCCTCGGGCCAACTTATCGATGAAGAACCGCTTCTTGTCGGTATATGCTCGGGTAATCTCCTTGATCTTTTGTATGACCTCTTCATCATCGAGTGTATCAAAACGCGCCAGGGCAAGGGGATGGATCTGGATGTAGTTGCTGATGATAAACTCCTCCCGCGCCAGGCCGACCCCATCGTTGGGGATGAAGGAAAGGGCGAAGGCATTGTCCGGGTTCCCCACGTTCATCATGATCTGGGTCTTGGGACGTTCCAGATTCTCCAGGTTCACTCGATTGATCTCGTAATCGAGGAGCCCCTCATAGACATAACCCGTTTCCCCTTCCGCGCAGGAGACCGTCACGTAGTCGTAATCACGCAGCACCTCACAGGCGTTGCCCGTTCCCACGACGCAGGGCACGCCAAGCTCCCGGCTGATAATAGCCGCGTGACAGGTCCGCCCCCCACGACTGGTGACAATGGCCGCCGCCTTCTTCATGATGGGCTCCCAGTCCGGGTCGGTCATCTCCGTGACCAACACCTCACCCTCGTTGAACTTGCCAATATCCTTCACGTCCTGGATGATGTTGACCTTTCCCACGCCGATCTTCTCTCCAACGCTCTTTCCGACGAGGAGAAGTTTTCCGTGCTCCTTGAGCTCATAGCTCTCCAGGACGAGGGCGTCCCCCCGGGATTTAACCGTCTCCGGCCGCGCCTGGACGATGAAAAGATCACCTGTAATTCCGTCTTTCGCCCACTCGATATCCATGGGGCAGTCACGGCCATGGAGTTTCGTGTAATGATCTTCGATGATCACGGCCCACTTGGCCAATTGGAGGATCTCGTCATCCTCGAGGATATAGGAATCCCTCTCTTTCTGGGGAACAGGAACGTCTTTCGTCTTCGCTTCTCCTTCGGAGGAATAGATCATCTTAAACTCTTTTCTGCCCAGATATTTCTGGATGATGGACCTGTATCCCTTGGCCAGCGTCGGTTTGAAGACATAGAATTCATCCGGGTTGACGATCCCTTGAACGATATTTTCCCCTAAGCCATAGGAACCCGTGATAAAGACCACGTCCCGGAATCCTGATTCCGTATCCAGGGTGAACATGACTCCGGAGCAGGCCAGGTCAGACCGCACCATCTTCTGTATGGCAATGGAAAGTCCCACATCAAAGTGGTTGAAATGTTTATGTTCCCGATAGGTAATGGCTCGATTCGTGAAGAGGGAGGCAAAGCACTTTTTGCAGGCTTCCAATAGGGCGATGTCTCCCCGGATATTCAGATAGGTGTCCTGCTGCCCCGCGAAGCTTGCGTCCGGGAGGTCCTCTGCCGTCGCGCTGGAACGGACGGCCACGTCCGTATCTTCACCGTAGCGCTCGCACAGTTTCTGGTAAGCCGCCACGATCTCCCTCTTGAGATCCTCGGGGATCTCGATGTTTCGGATGATCTGGCGGATACGGCTTCCCGTCAATTGCAACGCCCCCATGTCGTCCACATCGAGATCGTGGAGCAGGGCATCGACTTTCTCCCGCATCCCGGAATGATCCAGCAGATAGTGATACGCGTCTACCGTGATGGCAAATCCATAAGGGATACTGACCCCTTTCGAGGACAATTCCCTATACATTTCCCCGAGAGAAGCGTTTTTCCCTCCCACCCGGGGCAAATCACTCAACCCGATCTCATCGAACCATAAGATCCATTTTGAAGACATAAACTCCCTCCTTTTTAGTCAATCTCCCCCTTGAAATTTCCTTCGAAAGTCTCTATCACCTTGTTTTGAATCGCAGCAAATGACGTGATATAATACAAATTGAACATACTCCAATATACCTTAAAACGGTTTTTTGGTCAACTCTATGTTTAAAGCGTTTGAGAGGAGGTGTTCCCATGGGAACTCAGAAATATGTTTACAAATTTGAGGAAGGGGATGGCACGAACCGCTACCTATTCGGTGGAAAAGGGGCGGGGTTGTGCGAGATGACAAAGATCGGCCTTCCCGTCCCACCGGGGTTCGTCATCACGACGGAGGCCTGCCGGCAATACTACAAGGATGGAAGAAAACTCTCAGAGTCGGTCAAGAGGCAGGTCACGGAGGCAATGGCCTCCCTCGAACAAACAACCGGAAAAAAATTCGGCGACCCGGAGAATCCCCTGCTTGTCTCCGTGAGATCGGGAGCCGCTGTCTCCATGCCGGGGATGATGGACACGATCCTCAACCTGGGCCTGACACGCAAGACGCTTGGTGGTCTCGCCAGGGCCACGAATGATGAACGCTTTGCCTGGGACGCCTATCGAAGGCTCCTCCAGCTCTTCGGGAAGGTGGCCTTGAACGTGCCAGGGGAGATCCTGGACCGCCTTCTGGAAGATGCGAAGCGGGACGCGGGCGTTTCCCAGGACGTGGAATTGGGGATTTCCGAGCTCAAGGCCCTGTGCGAGCAGCTGGTCAAGGCTATTGAGGACCACACAGGCCGCCCTTTCAATGAAGACCCTTGGAACCAGTTGTTTCTCGCCATATCCGCCGTCTTCGATTCGTGGATGGGCAAACGGGCTGTTGATTACAGGAAACAGTTCAATATCACACCGGAGATGGCCAACGGAACGGCGGTCAACATCGTGACCATGGTCTTCGGAAACCTCGGAGAGACCTCCGCCACCGGCGTGGCCTTCACGCGGGACCCCGCCACGGGAGAAAATCGCCTCTTCGGGGAATACCTCGTCAATGCCCAGGGGGAAGACGTGGTGGCCGGAATCCGAACTCCCAAGCCTATTTCTGAACTGGCCGATGAGATGCCCCAGGTCTACAAGGAGCTTCAAGAGGTTCGGCAGACCCTCGAAAGGCACTACAAGGAAGTCCAGGACTTCGAATTTACCATCGAACGGGGAAAACTCTACATCCTTCAGACACGAAACGGCAAGCTCAACGCAAGGGCCACCGTTAAGACCTCCGTGGACATGGAGAAGGAGGGACTCCTCACCCGGAAGGAGGCCCTCCTGCGGGTCTCTCCGGAACACCTGACCCAGCTGATGCATCCACACATCGACCCGAAAGAGAAGCCCGCCCCCCTTGCGTCGGGAATCCCGGCATCCCCCGGTGCGGCGAGCGGGAAGATCGTCCTCGATCCCGACCGGGCAGAGGAATTTAAGAAGTCCTCAGGTGACCCTCTCATCCTCGTCCGGGAGGAAACCAAGCCGGAGGACATCCACGGGTTCTTCGCCTCGGAAGGAATCCTGACCCTCCGGGGTGGAAAGACCTCCCATGCGGCAGTGGTGGCCCGGGGAATGGGAAAGCCCTGCGTTGTGGGATGCGAGGCCCTGAAGATCGATCCCGACGCCCAAGAGGTCGCGATCGGGTCCCAGGTGTTTCATGAAGGCGACTGGATCACCATCGATGGTTCTACCGGTGAGGTCTATCCCGGCAGGGTTCCCACCATCGAACCCCGGATGGACGAAGATCTCAACACCCTTCTGACATGGGCGGATGAGATCCGCACTCTGGGCGTCCGCGCCAACGCGGACACGCCCGAAGCGGCGAAAAGGGCGCTGGAGCTCGGCGCGGAGGGAATCGGTCTCTGCCGGACGGAACGAATGTTCAACGCCCCTGACCGGCTTTCCATCGTCCAGGAGATGATCCTCGCCGAGACAGAGGAGAAGCGGCGAGAGGCCATCGAAAAACTTCTCCCCTTCCAGAGGAACGATTTCAAGGAGATCCTCAAAACCATGGAAGGAAAACCGGTCACGGTGCGGCTGCTCGATCCCCCGCTCCATGAATTCCTCCCCGACCCCGAATCCCTCATCCTGGAGGTGGAGAACCTCAAGAACTTCGCCGGCACCCTTCGGGGTCTGGAAGAACTACCTGGGATTATCCGTATGCTCGATCCCTCGCTCCACGACTACCTTCCTCCCATCGAGAGGGTTTTAAAGGAACTGGAGGAGATCAAAAAGCGGAGGGAAGACGAGGCCTTCCTGCAAAAAAAGGAAGAGCTCTTAAAAAAGGTCCGGGCCCTCGCGGAGGTCAACCCCATGCTCGGGCATCGGGGCATCCGTCTCGGGATTACCTATCCGGAGATTTATGAGATGCAGATAAGGGCACTCCTGGAGGCCGCCGCGGAACTTCTGAAGGAAGGCCGGGATGTCCGGCCGGAGATCATGGTGCCGCAGGTCTGCACAGCCCAGGAACTCAAATGGGTCCACCGGATGGTTCGGGAAATCCACACCGAGGTGGAGGAAAGTTTCGGGATCACGGTTCCCTTCCACTTCGGAACCATGATCGAGGTGGTGCGCGCCTGCATGCGTGCCGGACGACTGGCCGAAGTGGCCGACTTCTTCTCCTTCGGCACCAACGACCTTACCCAGGCCACCTTCTCCTTCTCACGAGAAGATGCGGAGAATAAGTTCCTCCCCCTTTACAACGAGCGGAAGATCCTTCAGGACAACCCCTTCGAGGTCTTGGATCAGAAGGGAGTCGGCAGGCTCATGATGATTACGATCGAATGGGGACGTCGGACCAAGCCCGACCTGACTATCGGCATCTGCGGGGAGCACGGCGGCCATCCCGCCTCCATCGAGTTCTGCCACAACATAGGGCTGACCTATGTGAGCTGTTCCGTGAACCGGCTGCCCATCGCCCGGCTCGCAGCCGCCCATGCCAAGATCCGGGAGGTCAAGGGAAAGCTCCCCGAGGGACTGGACAGCGACTATCCCTTCGTCATCTACTTCTAATCGAAGAAGGTTATTACAGGGAGGCAGAGACCTTCGAGAAATCGGCGAAGCGGGAGAAGAGCTGCTGGATCCCCGTCAGCAGGGTCAGCCGGTTTCGGCGCAGGGCCTCATCGGGATCCATTACCAGGACTTCGTCGAAGAAACGGTCCACCACGGGCTTGAGGGTAGCAATGAGCTGCAGGGCCGCGTGGTAGTCCTTCGACTCCATCAGGGCGATAAAACGATCCCGAATCTTGGCCACCTCTTCGTGGAGGATCCTCTCCGGCTCCTCTTTCAGCAGGGCCGGATCGACGACCGAGCCCTCCGGGATGGTCTGTCCCTCCAGGATGTTCACCACCCGTTTGAACGAGAGCATCAGGGAGGCGAAGGCGGGATCCTGCCGGAACTCATGGAAAACCCGCACGCGCCGTGTGCTGTCGGCGATGTCGTCGAACGACTGGGCGATGACCGCCTCGATGGTATCGAAGGCGATTCCCTCCGCCTGGAGGAAGCCCCGGAACCGGACGGCGAAGAACTCCCTGACCGCCTCGAGAAGGGGCTGAAATTCCATGACGATCTTTCCGTCGAGGAGCTCCGCAGCCTTCTCCACCCATTGGGAGAGAGAAACGGCGTAGTCCCTGTCAAGAATGATCCGAATGATGGCCAGGGCTGCACGCCGCAGCCCGAAGGGGTCCGCCGCCCCCGTGGGGATCAGGTCGTTTCCGAAACATCCCACAAGTGTATCCATCCGGTCCGACATGCCCACAATTGCCCCCGTATCGCCCTTCGGAAGTTCGTCCTCGCTGAAACGGGGCAGGTAATGCTCAAAGATGGCTTCGCAAATCTCTTCGGGCTCCCCGGAAAGCCGGGCATAGATGCGTCCCATGACCCCCTGGAGGCTGGGGAATTCCCCCACCATCTCGGAAACCAGGTCCGCCTTGCAGAGAAAGGCCGCCCGTTTCACCAGTTCCTTCGAAGCCCCGAGGGTATCTGCCAAGTATTCCGAGAGCTCAATGATCCGCTCTACCTTCTCGTAGGAGGTCCCCAACTTGGCGTGGAAGACAACTCCTTTTAATTCCTCCACCCGCTGTTCGAGGGAAACCTTTCGATCCTCTTCGAAGAAGAACTTGGCGTCCTCCAACCGGGCCCTCAAGACCCGCTCGTGCCCCCTAACGAAGGTGTCCAATCCCTCCTTGTAGGTATTGTTCACAGCGATGAAAAAGGGCGCCAGCGTTCCATCCGGCCGGAGCACAGAGAAATAACGCTGGTGTTCCCGCATGGCAGTAACCAGGACCTCCCTCGGCAGATCGAGATACGCCTCGTCAAATCCTCCCATCACCACAAAGGGATACTCTACCAGGTAGGCCACCTCCTCCAAAAGCTCGGGATCTTCCAGCCACTGGTGATGCTTTTCTGCGAGGGCCGCCTCGATTCCCTGCCGGATAGCCTCTCTGCGCCGCACGGGATCAACCATGACCTTCCGCCTCTCCAACTCCCGGAGGTAACCATCCACGTCTGTCACATCAAAAGACTCGGGAGCCAAGAACCGATGGCCCCGGGAATGATCCCCCGTCTGGAGTCCGTCCAACTCGAAGGGGATAACCTTACCGTCAAAGAGGGCCAGGATCCAGTGGATGGGACGGGCGAATCGGAGGTTCCCCTCGCCCCAGCGCATCGATTTTTTGAACGGGATCGAAAGGATGAACTTCGGCAGGAACTCCGCGAGCAAAACCGCCGTTTCCTTCCCTTCCACACGTCGGCGAATGCAGACATATTCCCCCTTTGGGGTCTCCTTGAATCCAAGGTCCTCCACCGAGACCCCCTTGGCCTTGGCGAATCCGAGCCCCGCCTTAGTGGGTGTTCCATCCGGGTTGAAGGCGGCTGATTTCGGAGGTCCCAGGATCTCCTCCTCCCGATCCGCCTGGCGGGCCGGAAGATCCCGCACGATCAGGGTGAGCCGCCGCGGCGTACCCAGCGTCTCCACGCCTCCGGCCGAAAGGGCGGACTCTTCCAAAAACTTCTTGAACCGTTGTTTCATGTCATCGAGCGCCGGCGGGATAAATCCGGCGGGGATTTCCTCGGTTCCGATCTCGAGTATCAAATCAGGCATGGGAGTCTCCTTTCATGAGGGGAAATCCCATCTCTTTGCGCTGGTCGAAGAAGGCGTGGGCGCATCCCCGGGCCAGGGCCCGCACCCGTCCGATGGTCCGTGTGCGCTCGTTGAC
>JAOZMY010000083.1 GCA_029934085.1 bacterium
TCTCCAGCAGGGACAGCAATTCCCGCGTCAGGAGGAAGTGGGCGAGATGGTTGACGGCGAAGGTCAGCTCGTAGCCGTCCGCCGAGCGTTCGAAGCGGGTCCGGAAGACCCCCGCGTTGGCGATGAGACCGTCCAGCCGATCGAACCGTTCCCGGCACCTTTCGGCGAGGGCGGCCACCTCTTCCAGAGAGGCGAGGTTACCTGCCACGCCTTCGATCGCCTCCTTCCCCGTGACCTCCCGGACGTGCCGGACCGCCGCCGCTACCCTGGCCTCGTTCCGTCCGTGGAGAATCACCCGCCATCCCTTCGCGGCGAGCCGCTTGGCCGTTTCCCTCCCGATGCCGTCGGTGGCACCGGTGATGAGGACCCGTTTCTCCATGTCAGTCACCTCCCAGTTCGGGGTAGTCATGCCGATCCAGAAGCTCCATCCGGGAGCCGTCCACGTTGCGCGCGGCGATCCGCCGGGAGACCGGGTAGGCCTCCAGGACCGACGCGTCGAATCCTTCCACGATCTTTCCGGCCTCGTCCATCCCGAGCGGCCGCGTCAGCCACGCCCGCTCCGCCTCCGGGGTCAGGATGAGGGGCATCCGTTTTTTCGTGTTGTGGATCGTGGCCAGCAGGGGATTGGCGGGCACGGTGACGACCGTGAAGGTCTTCTCCTCCCGTCCGTCTTCCGGGTTCCGCCAGGCCTCCCACAGCCCCGCCAGGGCGAAGGGCTCCCCCGTCTTCAGGTGAATGAAGTAGGGGTATTTCTTGCCCCTCACCTCGCGGAACTCGAAGAAGCCGTCCGTGAGGACGAGGCACCGGCGCGCCTCGACGGCCCGTTTGAAGGAAGCCCGCCGCCGCAGGGTCTCCAGCCGCGCGTTGAGGGTTTTGGAACGGATGGCCTCCGCCTTTTCGCGGTCTTTCACCCAGGAAGGGATAAGCCCCCAGCGGAAGGCCTGGATGAGGCCGGGGGACCGGTTGGCGATGACGGGAACCTCGGGGAAGGCGAAGGCGGAGACGTAGTAGGCCGGCGCAAGGGCCATCCCCTCGGCGGGCCGGGCGCCGAAGCGCTTCATCAGGGTCCGGATATCCGAAAAGAGAGAGAGGCTGTAACACATGTCATTAAATCCCCAGCGTGCTGCTTACTTAAAAGAGTTTAACGTATGTTTCTTGGTTTTTCCAGGTAGGGCGCAAATAAATACCAATAAGTAGTGGGTGCAATTTCTTTCAAATACTTCAGCAAATACAAAGTCTCCTCAATTTCTCCTCAATTTTCATTTTGTATCTCTATTCAAGCAATCATTACAAATCCCGGGGGGGTCGTTGCCTTTCATACACCTCGAACATTTCTGCAATTTGACAAGTTTGGGGCTTCCTGTTAATTAAGTGAAATATTTCACGTTGACAGGTAAGGGATTATTGGCAAAATCAAATCCCATAGAAGGGGGAGTAAAAAAGCGCTTGACTTTTTTCGACGGAATAAGATATTTTAAACGGGCGTTAAGTTTAGTTGAAAAAAGGCTTTTGGTTCTAAGCAGAAAAAGTGAAAGGAGGTCATAGAATGAATTCAGTTGTATGTGTAAAACAGGTACCTGACACGGAGACATTGATCAAGCTCAATGCCGATGGGACGGGGATTGAGACGGCTGGTATCAAGTGGATCATGAATCCCTTTGACGAATACGCCGTGGAAGAGGCGGTTCGCCAGAAAGAGAAGAGCGGTGGTGCGGTCACCTTGGTTTGCTTGGGCCCCGATCAAGCCCTCGACGCAATCCGGTCGGGCCTTGCCATGGGTGCGGACACGGCGGTCCATATCAACGATGCCGAGTTTGCCGCGAAGGCGGATCCTTATGCCACGGCCGTGGCACTCGCCGCCGCGATCAAGGACCTGGAATACGATGCGATTTTCTGCGGGAAACAGGCGGTGGACGACGACGCAGGCCAGGTAGCATCCATTCTTGGGGAGCTGTTGGATCTGCCTGTCATCACGATCGTCATCAAATTCGAACTCTCCGATGACGGAAAGACAGCAATCGTCACACGGGAGATCGAGGGAGGACATGCCGTGATCGAGGTTCCCCTCCCCGCGATTTTCACGGCCCAGAAGGGCCTCAATGAGCCCCGGTATGCGTCGCTGCCCCAGATCATGAAGGCGAAGAAGAAGCCTGTGACGGTAAAAACGGTGGCCGATCTGGGCGTGAGCGCGGAGCCCATGACTGTCATCAAGGGAATGGAGCTCCCGCCGGAACGTCAGGCCGGAAAGATGATCGAAGGAGCGGACGCGGCCGCGAAGGCCGCCGCTCTTGCCAAGGCCTTACACGAAGAAGCCGAAGTTATATAAGGAGGTGAGGGAAATGCCGGAAATTCTTGTCTATGCGGAAGTTCAGAAAGGTGAAATCAAGAAGGGCGCGTTCGAGATCACGAGCAAGGCGAAGGCCTTGGGCGGCCAGGTCTCCGCGTGCATTATAGGTAAAGACGTAGAGGGACTCGCCGGGGAACTCGGCAAGTACGGGGCCGACAAGATCTACGTGGTAGACGGTCCCGAGTTCGAAAACTACCTGACCGAACCCTACGTTCAGGCCCTCGCCCATGTGGCGGGCCTCGTCAATCCGTCCATTATCTTCATCAGTGCTTCAGCACAGGGGAAGGATCTGACCCCTGCTTTGGCGGCACGCTTGAAGGTGGGATCCATCTCCGATTGTGTCGATCTGAGCATGGAAGGCGACAAGGTCATCGCGAAACGACCCATGTTCGCAGGGAAGGCCTATGCCACGGTGGAGGCCCTGGGGAATCCTCAGGTTCTCTCTATTCGTCCCAATTCGTTTGGAGTGGAAGAGATCGCCGGAGCTGGTGACGTTGAGAAGGTGGACGTCAGCCTCGACACCTCCAAGATCAAGGCCGTGGTCAAGTCAGTCGAGGTAACAGAATCGGAAGAGCCGGATCAGACAGAGGCCGAGATTATCGTGGCCGGTGGACGTGGGATGGACAACGGGGAGAACTTCAAACTTCTGGAAGAGCTGGCCCATGCCTTTGGTCCCACGGCGACGGTTGGTGCGTCCCGCGCGGCAGTGGATGCGGGCTGGATCGAGCATGGATATCAGATTGGCCAGACTGGGAAGACGGTCAGTCCGAATCTCTATATTGCCGCCGGAATCTCCGGGGCCATCCAGCATCTGGCCGGAATGAATACCTCCAAGGTGATTGTGGCCATCAACAAAGACCCCGAGGCGCCCATCTTCTCGAAGGCCGACTACGGGGTTGTGGGAGATCTCTTTGAGATCATTCCCAAACTCACCGAAGAGATCAAGAAGATAAAAGGACAGTAAAATTCCAGCGCGGGATGGGATGCATCCCATCCCGCCGCCTATTTCCAGAATCAGGGGGTGCTTATGCCCGGAGCTGAGATAACGAGAGAGTTGTATTGGAATGTGGTGGGGACAGGGTTCCCTGTCGCAAGGGTTCTGACTTATGTTTTTGCGCTGATCGCAATCATCCTCTTCGTGCTTGGACTCTTACGCAAAGGTGGACTGATCGACCGAATCAGGATGATGAAACTAGCCACCGGTCCCGATGTCCCGAGGACCGACAACGCGGGGGAAAGGCTAAAATACGCCATTGCCGAGGTCTTCGGCCACCGAAAGATACTGAGAGAGCCTTATCAGGGTATCGCCCATCTCTTCATCTTCTGGGGATTCATCATTCTCTTTTTTGGAACCTTCATGGACTTTTTTCAGGGAGATGTGGTGGAACCGCTCTTCCACGCCAACATCCTTCAGGGCGGGTTCTACCTCTTCTTCTCCTTCATTACCGACCTCGGTGGAATCCTCGTCATCGTCGGCGTAATCATGTTCCTAATCCGCCGCTACGTCAACAGACCCAAGTGGCTCGACGACAAGCCGGAAGACCGGATCATCCTCTGGTTGATTCTGGCCATCGCCGTGACCGGGTTTCTCATCGAGGGTCTGCGATTACAGGCCACGGAACTTCAGCCGGGCCATCCCATGAACCCGTATGCATGGTATTCCTTCGGCGGGCATCTCTTCGCCCTACCGTTTTCCGGGATGAGCATCGCGGCGGTGAAAGGCCTTCACCAGGTGATCTGGTGGGTTCACCTCTTCATCGTCCTGGGTTTTATCGTCTACGTAGCCTACTCCAAGCTGCTCCATATCTTCACGGTCCCGGCCAATATCTACATGCGTAACATGACCGAGAATCCGGCTCCGCTGAAACCGATTCCACCCGAATCGTTCGAGACCGCGGAGACCTTCGGAATCCATCTCTTAGAGGAATATTCGTGGAAGGACCTCTTCGACTCGGAAGTCTGTATCCGCTGCGGCCGATGCGTCGCCGTGTGTCCCTCTTTTCTCACGGACAAGCCGCTGCTTCCCAGGGATGTCATCCAGAACATCCGGGAGCACTTGGAGGCCAAACTCAAGCTGGCCCTCGACGCCGACGGCAAGGTCCATGTGATTCCCGAGGAATCCTACGAGGGTCCCGGCCTGATCGGGGATGTCATCGACAAAGAGACCATCTGGGCCTGTACTACCTGTATGGCGTGCATCGAGGCCTGTCCGGCCTACATCTCCCAGTTTCCCAAGCTCATCGACCTCCGACGGTATCTCACCATGATGGAATCCGATTTTCCCGCCGAGGTTCAGGAGGTCTTCCGGGGAATGGAGAACAACTCCAACCCGTGGAATATCGGATCCCATACCCGGGCTGACTGGGCCAAGGACCTGGAGGTCCCCCTCATGTCCCAGAAAGGAGAGGCGGAGTACCTCTTCTACGTGGGGTGTGCCGGGGCCTTTGATGACCTCAACAAAAAGGCGGCGATCTCGCTGGCCAAGATCTTCAACGCGGCGGGTCTTGACTACGCCATCCTCGGCACGGAAGAGGGCTGTTGCGGCGATTCTGCCAAGAAGATCGGGAACGAATACCTCTTTCAGATGCTTGCAGAAACCAACATTGAGGTCTTTAATGGCTACAAGGTAAAAAAGATCATTACCCTCTGCCCGCACGGTTACAACACCCTCAAATACGACTACAAAGAGATGGGTGGGGACTACGAGGTCTACCATTACACCGAGATCCTGAATGATCTCATCAAGAGCGGAAAGATTACCCTTAAAAACCCCGTCGGGGATCTTGGGACAATCAGTTATCACGACTCGTGTTACCTCGGGCGTTATAACGGGATCTATGAGCAACCGAGGAACATCTTGAATGCCCTGGGAGTCGGCGGCCTTGTGGAGATGGCCAGTCACCACGAGAAGAGCTTCTGCTGCGGCGCGGGCGGCGGGCGGATGTGGATGGAAGAGACCTTGGGAACGAGGATTAATCAGAAACGGACCCAGGAGGCCATCGATGCCGGTGTCAAGACCGTGTGCACAGCCTGTCCCTTCTGCTACACCATGCTCACCGACGGGATCAAGGAGCTAGGAAAGGGCGAGGAGATGCAGGCCTTCGATATCGCCCAGTTGGTGGCAAAAGCGGCTGGCCTCGAATAGAGTACATCAAATTCAGACCCCCCGGCGGTTCCACACGAAACAGTCGGGGGATTCTTATCCCTTCCTTTTTGCCGAGAATAACGGTAGAATAAAGTGAATGTCCAAATCACCACGTAAAGGTTTCTCTGTCTCATTCCTTTCCGTGGAAAGCTGTTTGCTTTTTCACAAGAAATCCCTTGGAGGTGGTTTCGATGAATATTGGTATCCCCAGGGAAACCCACCCTGATGAAAACAGGATCTCCCTGACGGCCGAGGGGGCTTATACCCTGGTCAAGGAGGGCCACACGGTCTTTGTTGAGCATGGTGCGGGCGAAGGTTGCGGTTTTTCTGATGACAATTTCCAGCAGATGGGAGGGCAAATCGTCTTTTCTTCCGACGAGGCTTTCCTCCGCAGTAACCTTGTGTTGAAGGTCATGCCTCCAACCCGGGAGGAAACGGAGATCATCCCGGACGGTTTGACCCTTTTTTCCTTCATGCAGCTCCGCTTCCAGACAAAGGAGATCCTCCTTCGCCTGATGGAACGGGATGTCACCGCCTTCGGGATCGAGTTGATAGAATCCTCCCCCGGATATCGCCCCTTCTCCGTGGCAATGAGCGAGATCGCCGGGAACATGCTGCCCCAAATCGCCGGGCGGTTCATGCAGTCGGATCAGGGGGGCCAGGGGATCGCTATCGGGGGATTCCCCGGGATTCCGCCGTCCGTCGTTGTCATCCTCGGAGCAGGGAATCTGGGGACACAGGCCGCCGGGTATTTTCTCTCCCTTGGCGCTCAGGTGATTGTCCTGGACGAGAGCCTGGGACACCTGCGGCTTCTCGAAGAGAAGCTGAAAGGAAAACTGATTACCTCTCTGACCAATTCCTATTCCATCGATCGGGCCCTGAAAATCGCGGATGTCTTTATCGGGGCCATCTTTCACCCGGGAGGGAAGACCCCCGTGGTGATAAAGGAGAGCAACGTCAAGAAGATGAAGCCCCGGGCCCTGATTATTGACGCCTCGATCGATCAAGGGGGATGCGTGGAAACGAGCCACCCTACCACCCTTTCGGACCCGGTCTTCGAAAAGCACGGGGTTCTGCACTACTGTGTGCCCAATATCCCTTCCGCTGCGGCTCGGACCGCCTCTCACGCGCTGGGAAACATCCTCCTCCCGTTCGTGGCCGAGATCGCCCGGAACGGGGTCTTGGAGGCCTGCCGGGAGGACCCGATTCTGCGGACGGGGCTGTATCTCTTCGAGGGAAAGTGCGTGCATCGGGGGATCGCGGAGCTTTTCGACCTCCCCTACGAGGAATTCACATGCTGAACAAAACGATGGAGGACACGGGTTAGCCATGAAGATGACGGAACTCTACAAGAGTAAATTGTGCACAGCCGACGAGGCGGTTTCTATCATCGAGAGCGGTTCCCGGGTCTATATCTCGGGAAACGCCGCCACTCCTTACAGACTTGTGGAGGCCTTGGCGGGGCGAAGGGATGAGCTGACCAACGTAGAAGTGGTTCATGTGCTTCTCCTGGGTCACGATCCTCTCTCAGAGCCCGGGATGGAAGGTCATTTCCGCCACTTGTCCCTCTTCGTGGGGCCGGCGGACCGGAAGGCCGTCAACGAGGGGAAGGCAGACTATTTCCCCATCTTTCTCTACGAGATCCCGAAGCTTTTCGACCCGGAGAGGAAGGCGCTGCCCCTCGATACGGCGATCATTCAGACCTCTCTACCGGATGAACACGGTTTTCTCTCCCTTGGCGTGGAAAACCTGGCCACCAAGGCCGCCGCTGAAAAGGCGAAACAGCTCATCGTTCAGGTCAACGACCGGATGCCGCGCACGTTGGGAGATTGTTTCATCCACATCTCCCGGGCAACACGGATCACGGAGGTCTCTGAGGCGCTTCCGGAGCTGGAGATAGGAGAGCCTACGGAGATCGAGAAAAAGATCGGGGCTTATATCGCCGATCTCGTGGACGACGGGGCGACCTTCCAACTGGGAATCGGCGGAATTCCCAACGCCGCTTTGAGCGCCATGGACGGCAAGAAGGACCTGGGGGTTCACACGGAGATGGTCTCGGACGGGGTCGTGGAGGCAATCGAAAAGGGGATCATTACCGGCGCGAAAAAGAAGCTTCATCCGGGCAAGGTCATCGCCACCTTTATGCTGGGCACAAAGAGGCTTTACGAGTTCGCGGACAACAACCCTCTCTTTGAATTGCATCCCGGAGAATACACCAACGACCCGTTTGTTATTGGCCAGAACAACGACATGGTGGCCATCAACTCGGCTATCGAAGTGGATCTGACAGGGCAGATCTGCTCGGACTCCATCGGTTACAAGATCTTTTCGGGGATTGGCGGACAGGTGGACTTCATCCGGGGCGCGGCGCGCTCACCGGGGGGCAAACCCATCATCGCCATGGCGTCCACCACGAAGGATGAGTCGATAAGCAAGATCGTTCCCCATCTGAAGGAGGGAGCAGGGGTCGTGACCTCCCGTGGGGATGTGCATTACATCGTCACGGAGTATGGGGTCGCATATCTACATGGGAAGAGCCTGAGGCAGCGGGCACGTGAACTCATCGGAATCGCCCACCCGAAGTTCCGGGATGAGCTGACCTATTTCGCCAAGCGTCACAATTTCCTTTAAGCCTATCCGAATTTAAAGAGGAAAATTACCGAATAACACTTCCCGGCGGGACCTTCTTATCGGGATGGAGGAGGACCGGCTTCCCATCTACATCCACCGCGAGAATCATGCCGTGGCTCTCTACGCCCCGAAAGGTCTTGGGTTCCAGGTTCATAAGGATAGGCACCTGTTTGCCTACGAGGGCCTCTGGTTCATAGGTATCTGCCATCCCTGCCACTATCTGCCGGGTTTCCGTCCCCACGTTGATGGTCAGCTTCAGGAGTTTGTCCGTATCGGGAACCCGTTCCGCTTCTGTGATCTCACCGATGCGAAGCTCCAGCTTCTTGAAATCGTTGAATGTAATCATGTTTCACCCTCCTCTTGAAACGGAATTCTTAAAAGAAATTATTCGGGTGGATCTTCCGGCACCTCACTGCCCAGCATGATGGTGATCCAGCGGGTGTTCTCCTGGGAATCGAGAGCTATTTTGACAACCATGGTAAGGGGAACGGAGAGAAACATCCCCACTGGTCCAAAGACCCACCCCCAGAAGACCAAAGAGAGGAAAACCACCAGCGTCGAAAGCCCTAAGCCTTTCCCCATAATCTTGGGTTCAACCACATTTCCAATAGCGAAATTGATGATGAGATATCCTATCATCACAATGATGGTCCGACTTATTCCGAACTGAACGAGGGACAGAAGAACCGCAGGAATTGCAGCGATGAAGGAACCGATGGTGGGAATATAATTCAGCAAGAAGGCGGCAAGTCCCCAGAGAAAGGCGTAGTGGACACCAACAAGCCAGAGCATGACGGTAACAAAAAGGCCCGTGGCGAGAGAGGTAAAGGTTTTCAGGGTCATATACTGGGCTACGTTGTTCAGGAAGGTCTCGAAATAGGAAACTGTATCCGGCGTCTTCGCGATAAAGGCCAACTTTTTCGAGAAGGTAGCCGATTCCGTCAAAATAAAGATGACAACCAAGATGGTAAAGACACTGTT
>JAOZMY010000001.1:0-23930 GCA_029934085.1 bacterium
TTGCGATACAGCCGATCACGTTCCCGGTTTAAACGCTCAGCTTCATGGTCCTTGCCCCGGCTGAATACCTTTGGAGCTGCCTCCAGCAGCTGCTTCTTCCAAAGATTGATTTGGTTGACATGAACCCCAAATTCCTGCGCCAGTTCATTTGCCGTACGTTGCCCTTTGATGGCTTCCAAGGCTACCTTTGCCTTGAATTCCGTTGAAAATCTCCGTCGTTTCATTGGACCCCCCTCCTTCAATTTCTACCTTAGCACATTGTCCCATTTTTGGGGTCCACTATAAGGAAAAGGGGTCAGGTCTTGAATTTATCAATTGATTCTGCTAAAAAAGCATGATATGGCACGACCGCTGAGAATCGAATATGAAAACGCCCTCTACCACGTCACCTCCAGGGGTAACGCCAAGCAACCCATCTATCTGGATGACGAAGACAGAAAAAACTTTCTGGATATCCTTTCCCAAGTCGTGGAACGATATAAATGGATATGTCATGCCTATTGCCTCATGAATAATCATTATCACCTCATCATAGAAACCCCCGAGGCCAACCTATCCAGGGGCATGCGCCAGCTCAACGGGGTTTACACCCAGAAGTTTAACTGGCGTCATCATCGTGTTGGCCATCTTTTCCAGGGAAGATACAAGGCCATTCTGGTGGAAAGAGAAACCTATCTATTAGAATTGACTAGATACGTGGTTTTGAATCCCGTCCGAGCCGGGTTTGTAGACGACCCCAAGGACTGGCCATGGAGCAGTTACCGGGCGACTGTCGGACTGGAAAAGACGCCGGAATTTCTTACGGTGGACTGGATTCTCGGACAATTTTCGGGACAAATTCAGAAGGCCCAATCTCTCTATCGTATCTTCGTGTGGGAGGGGAGAGGCGAAAAACCTCTGGAAGATCTGAAGGGTGGAATTTTTTTGGGAAGTAAAGGATTTGTGGAAGGCCTTGGTTTCCGTTTAGCAGAAAAGCTTTCCGATAAGGAATTTCCCAAACCCCAGCGATTAGTCGCGCGGCCGTCATTAGAACAAATTTTTCCTAAAGAGAAGAGGAAAAAAACAAGAGAAAGGGATCGTTTGATTTACCAGGCGGTTCATGATTATGGTTACACGTTGAAGGAGGTGGGAGAGTTTCTTGGTTTACACTATTCCACGGTGAGCAAGGCATACACGCGAGCTAAAGCCGTTAATTGATAAATTCAAGACCTGACCCCAGCATTTTAAAATGAAACTAAAGAAAAAACTTAATGAAATAGTATTTGGAACAGATACATTTTCAGGGAAACTCTTTGATATAATTTTAATTGTTTTTATTTTAGTTAGCGTTTTTTCTATTATTCTTGATAGCGTTCCTTTATTTCATAGAAAGTACAATGAAATTTTTACTATTCTTGAGTGGTTTTTTACGATAGCTTTTACTATAGAATATTTTTTAAGGCTTTTTATCTCGGACAGACCTATAAAATACGCCTTTAGTTTTTTTGGTATTGTTGACTTGATTTCATTTATCCCAACTTACCTGTCGTTAATTATTGCCAATACGCACTACCTTCTCGTAATAAGGGTTTTGAGACTTTTAAGGATTTTTAGAATTTTAAAGCTTATGAGTTTTATCAAGCAGGGTGAAATTATACTTCTTGCCTTGAAGCAAAGCAGAAATAAAATACTGGTTTTTCTGTTTGCCGTTATTAATCTTGTGATAATTATTGGTGCTGTAATGTATGTTATCGAAGGTGAGAAGAACGGATTTACGAGTATCCCCAGAAGCATATATTGGGCAATTGTTACGTTAACAACAGTTGGTTATGGTGATATATCCCCAAAAACTCCAGTTGGGCAGTTTTTGGCTTCGTTAATTATGATAGTAGGCTATGCAATAATTGCGGTACCAACTGGAATTGTGACATCTCAAATTACCAACGTGTCAATTAAAAAGAGTAGGGCGAAAGTATGCCCCAATTGCAATTATAAGGACTTTGAACCTGATAGTAAATATTGCAGAAAATGTGGAGAAAAACTTGAAGGCTTATCCAGATAGCCTGCAATGGTGCTACTGCTATCCGCCATTGGATTTTTCGCAACGTATCTCTTGAAAGGCATCAAAGGTTTTTTTCGTCTTGCCAGAGTCCGGGTTCGGAAAATTCGTTAAGGCACTGGCTCTTCAGGTTGGGAGTATAATCCAATACAAAGAGCTTTCACAAATATCGGTGCATTCCTTCTCTTCTCTTCTCTTCTCTCAGGAATCATCTTTCCATTCTTGAGGAAACCCATGTTGTTTCCTTGGTACGTCCCTTTTTTACTAACAAGCGGTTGGAGATTGTCAAAGACAACAAGCCTATTTCCACGATTTGAGAATCCGTAACTACCTGTGCCGGGATCATATGAGCGGACTTGCCGTGGTTTGACCGGACTGAATAGGGGAAATGGGACCTTTTGTGATTCTTGAATCGTGTCGGGAGAGTGACGTAAAATAAAAAGCGCGGATCCGTAAACCCGCGCTTTTTGCCATGTTATTTGCTTTTTTCTACTTTTTCTCCAGTTTCTCGAGGCCTCTGGTGTCAATTCCTTTAAGATAGTCGTTGTCCTTTTTTTCCATCCACTTGTCGTGCCTTTTTTGCTCCATCAACTTTTGCTGCTCGATGGCGTTGCGGTTTTGCCTTTCCAGGGCCTCTTGTTGTTTCTCACATTCGTTGTATCCGTCGATCCAACCCTGTTTATAATCGGGGTTGGTGTTGAACAGGTGGGTATTTTTCTTGAAAGAGTCGAACCAGCTTCCACCCGCCTTTTTCCCGCTGTGGCACCCATCTTCAAATCCCTGGGCGTAGGCCGGTGAGGCCCCTTGTTTGATGAGTTGTTCCTTTTGGCTGGCGCATCCGGTGAAGATGAAAAGGACGAAAAGCGCCAGGCTCAAGAACAGACCGATTTTTTTCATTTTCTCCCCCTTTTTTGATATTTTGATACTAATAGTACTAATTGGCAAGATGGTAATTGATTTAAGTCAAGATTGTCAAATTCATGCGTTAGTGTATTTGATTTTAAGTTTTTCACCCCATGATAAATTGTGTTGGGAACACCGGTTCTGACTTGACACATCCCCCGATTTTGTATTAAATCCTGAATACTTTCTTTGAGGATATTGGGGGGGACGATTCCCGGGAGAGAAAAGGGAGATTAGCCATGACCGGGGTGTTCTCGAAATTCAAACGTTTTAAGGTAGGGAGGTAGATTGATGAGGAAGTTTGTGTGTGGTTTTTTGGGATTTGTTTTTCTGTTTATGATTATTTTGGGGATGGGATCGTCCACGGCGGCAGCCGCAGAGAAGGTCTATATCAACGGGTTTGACGCGGCGTATCCCCCGTTTACTTTTATCGATAAGAGCGGTAAGCCTGCAGGTTTCGATATTGATGCCCTCAACTGGATCGCCAAGAAAGAGGGGTTCAAAGTCAAGCATAAACCGATTGAGTGGGCGGCGATTATCCCCTCTCTCAAGGGGAAGAAGATCGACATCATCGCCTCCGGAATGAGCATTACCCCGGAGCGGAAGGCGCAGGTCAACTTCACCGAACCCTACTGGCTCGTTCGCCAGCTGCTGGTGGTCAAGAGTGACTCGAAGTTGACGCCGAAAGAGGTGCTGAAGCCCGGTCACAAAATCGGCCTGCTGCGGGGAAGCGCCGAGTCCAAGTGGATTACCGAGCACCTTTTGAAGAAGGGGTACAAGTTCGAACTGCGGCAGTATGACACGACGGAATTGGCGATCGAAGAAGTGGCCAACGGGCGCGTTGACGCGGCGGCCGTTTCCAACACGGCCCTCCAGGAAGCCCAGAAGAAGGGGCTCAAGGTCAAGTCCATCGGCGGTTATGGCCAGCCCGACGTCTATTATGGCTATGCCGTCCGCAAGGAAGATACGGAACTGCTGAAGAAGCTGAATGACGGACTGAAAAAATTGAAGGCGGATCCGTATTGGAAAGAACTGGTCAAGAAATGGAAGATGAAGTAGGGGAAGTTTTCAGACGTCAATGAAGACAGGGGGACGGAAGGGCATAATTTAATATGGCCTTTCCGTCCCTTTTCATTTTCTGATTCTGGGGTTGGAACCGATGCATTTTTCAATAACGGCGGGATTGAAGGCGGTCATCGAGGGGTTACCCTATATCCTGGGAGGTGTCTGGGTTACGCTGGTTGTGGTTGTCGGAGCCTTGTTTATGGGGCTAGTCCTGGGGACGTTGCTTTCCATCGCCCACGTCTACGGGAACCGGGTGTTACGAGGTTTAACGGGACTTTATGTCTGGTTCTTCCGGGGAGTTCCCCTCCTTGTTCTATTGTTTTTATTCTATTTTGGATTGCTTGGGGCCTTGCATCTCGATCTTTCCCCCTTCTTCGTCTCTATTGTAGTCCTGGGACTTATCAGCTCAGCTTACCAGTCCCAGATCCTGAGAGGCGCGATTTTGTCTATTCCGGAGGGTCAACTGAAGGCGGCTCGCGCCATCGGGATGAGCGACACCAAGGCGATTACGTTCATCATCCTCCCTCAGGCGTTTCGATTGGCCATTCCGGGATGGTCAAATGAATACACCATTATCATGAAGAATTCCGCGGTGACCTACGCCCTCGGTGTAGCGGAGATCATGGCACGTGCCAACCACGTGGCTGCCAGGACTTACCAGCATTTCTGGCTCTACCTGCTGGCGGGATTTATCTTCCTCATCCTCACCTACGCGGGCACAAAGCTGCTGGGCCTTCTCCAGAAAAGGGTCGCGATTAAGGGGTACGCGCGATGAAAGATTCTGCTATGCCTGCGAATGTTCCCGTCCTGAGGATTGAAAATATCAAGAAGCGCTTCGGTGACAAAGAGATCCTGAAGGGGGTTTCCTTTGAACTCAACCGAGGAGACATTAAGGCCATCATCGGGCCCTCAGGGGGTGGCAAGAGCACGCTTCTGCATTGCATCAACTTCCTTACCCTGTTCGATGAAGGACACGTTTATCTGAACGGAATCGAGATCGACCATGCCAACAAGCGGGAACTCTACGCCTATCGCCAAAAGGTGGGTATGATTTTTCAGGATTTCAACCTGTTTGATCATCTCAGTGCCCTGCAGAACGTCCAGATAGGGCTGGTTCGGGTGAAGAAGATCCCCAAGGCGGAGGCGAGGGAACGGGCCGTTGCCGAACTGGAGCGCGTGGGGTTGAAGGAGCACATGAACAAGTACCCTGCCGAGCTTTCTGGCGGGCAGAAACAGCGTGTCTCCATCGCCCGGGCGTTGGCCATGGACCCGGAGGTAATGCTCCTTGATGAGCCGACCTCCGCCCTGGATCCGGAGCTGGTGGGCGAGGTCCATTCGGTGATTCAGAAACTCGCGGCCGGGGGGATGACGATGATCCTTGTAACCCACGAGATCGGGTTCGCTGGTTCCCTGGCGAAGGAGATTATGTTTATGGATGAGGGCGTCATCGTGGAAAAGGGCCCGCCGCGCAAGATCCTCTACGAGGCCAGCCAGGCACGAACCCGGGAATTCTGTGACAAGATCATTCATTTTCATCATAGGGAAGATGACCAGGAATGAGTGAGTTTCTCTTTTTGCGAAACGAGGTAGCACCCGCCATGATCCGTGGCGTTTGGATGAGTATTAAACTCATCGTGCCGTCGGCCGTCTTCGGGCTGGTGATTGGGATCATCACGGGGACCCTACGGGTTTACGGCCATGCCGTTCTGAAATCCGTGGCCAATATCTATGTCACGCTTTTTCGCGGGTTTCCACTCCTCGTTCAGCTCTATCTCTGGTATTTTGGCCTGGCGCGTTTTGGGATCTATTTCAGCCCCTACACGGCTGCGGTAATTGGATTTTCCCTCTGCAGCGGTGCGTATCACTCGGAGTATATCCGGGGGGCCCTGCTTTCCATCAAGGAAGGGCAGATGTTGGGAGCTCAGTCCCTCGGATTCAGCAAAACCCAGGCCCTCTTTTCCATCATCCTCCCTCAGGCCGTCCGACGGGCGCTGCCCGGTTGCGGGAACGAGTTAATTTATCTCATCAAATATTCCTCCCTGGCCTACATGGTAACATGCATCGAGCTGACGGGAGAGGCCAAGATCTTGGCCTCCCTCTATTTCAAATACATGGAGTTGTTTCTGATCGCGGGGGCCATATATCTTTTCCTGGTGTCCATCGCCACTTGGATTTTGAACCATGTTGAGGGCTGGCTGGCCGTGCCGGGTTTCGAACCGCCCCGGACGTGAGGAATCTTGGTATTTAGGAGAGATTAATGTCGAATCAGGCTGAGATCTTGAGGAAAGCTGAACGGCTCATCGATAAATTGGACGCCTTGCTTGCGGAGACGGAAAGGAGATTTTTTTCTACGATAGGTGAGAGCGACTCATCCGTGGGAGAAGACAGGGTTTTTCGTTGGGTCTCTCGGGGCATGGGGGGCTTTCTCAAGCCAGTCGACTTCCACGCGCGGGTACGTTTGGAAGATTTGTTAGGAGTCGACCGGCAGAAGGAGGCCCTCGTGCGGAACACGCGCCAGTTCCTCAGGGGATACGAGGCGAACAACGCCCTTTTATGGGGCGCGCGGGGGACGGGAAAATCGTCCCTCATCCGGGCCCTCGTTCCCGCTTTTGCCGATGAAGGACTTCGGCTGATCGAGGTAGGGAAAGGTGACCTTCGTGACCTGCCCGATATCGTGGAGGCGATTGCCGCTACGTCTCACCGTTTCATCCTCTTTTGCGACGATCTCTCCTTCGGGGCGGAGGAACCGGGGTTCAAGGATCTCAAGGCCCTGCTGGACGGCGCGCTGAGCACCGTTTCGGATCGTTTTCTTATCTATGCCACCTCTAACCGGCGGCATTTCATGCCAGAGGAGATGGCCACAACCGAAGAGGGCAAGGAGATCCATCCAGAGGAGGCCGTAGACGAGAAGATCTCCCTCTCCGAGCGCTTCGGGCTTTGGCTTCCCTTCTACTCGTTTGCCCAAGAGATGTATCTTGAGATTGTTGCCCATTGGCTGAAGGTCTTTGGCGTGACGCCCGAGGATGAAGAGGCGATGAAACAGGAGGCCCTGCGATGGGCACTGGCACGGGGTTCTCGGAGCGGGCGTACCGCCCGTCAGTTCGCGAAGGACTATGCCGGCCGGTGGAAGATATCAGTTGATGAAAGGAGAAAATGATGGATTTGCGTATCTTTGACACGATGGACGAGAAAGATTTGAGGGAGTATCTGAAATTTCTTCTCTGGCACTACCAGGTGATCGATGCCTTTTGGTTTATCTATGTGAGTGAGGCGTTCGACCAACCTACAGCGGAGCGACTCAACGAGAAGGTCTGGGGCCGGGTGTCCGGCATGGCAGCCAAGGATCTGGTAAAGCGCTTCGGTATCGAGGAGAAGGGGCTGGAGGGATTTGTCAAGGCCCTGCGATATTTTACATGGTGCATCTTGGTGGGCTATGAAATCGAGGAAAGGGACGATGAAGTGATCATTACCGTTGCGTCCTGTCCTGCTCAGACAGCGCGTTTAAGGCGGGGGTTAGGGGAGTATGTCTGCAAGGAGATGCATCGGAGGGAGTTTGAAGGATTCGCCAAGGTCATCGATCCTCGGATCAAAGTGGAATGCCTCTTTGCGCCTCCTGACCCGCACCCAAAAGATATCTTCTGCAAATGGCGGTTTACCTTGGAGGAGGACGCCGCCACATCATAGAATCAGATTAAAACGATCTTCTGGATCGTGTGAACCACCTCGTCGGGGTCGTCGATGACCTGGAAAATATCCAGATCCTCGGGCGAGATGGTTCGTTTGCTGATCATTTCTTTTTTGATCCAGTCGAGAAGGCCGTTCCAGTAGTCGCTTCCCACGAGGATGACGGGAAAGGGGCGGATCTTTTTCGTCTGGATGAGAGTGACGGCCTCGAAGAGCTCGTCCATGGTGCCGAATCCTCCCGGCATGATGATATAGGCCACCGAATACTTGACCAGCATGACCTTCCGAACGAAGAAGTACTGGAAGCTCAACCGAACATCGGCATACTCGTTGGGCTGCTGCTCGAAAGGGAGCTCGATGTTGAGACCGATGGAGTGTGATCCTCCCTCAACAGCACCTTTGTTGGCTGCCTCCATGATTCCGGGGCCGCCTCCCGTGATAATGTTGTAGCCCTTCTTGGCAAGGAGCCGGGCGATCTTTTCCGTATCCGAGTAGATGGGGTCGGTCCGTTTCATCCGTGCGGAGCCGAAGATGGCAATGGCGGGGTAGTAGTCGGCCAGCTTCTCGAATCCGTCCACGAATTCCGCCATGATCTTGAACAGACGCCACGATTCCTTGATGGTCATGTCGTCAATGATGTATTGTTTTTCCTCCGGCATTTGGGTCTCCTTGATTAGATTTTGGGAACACTCATCTTACGCCACTTGGCTGAGGGATTCAAGCGCTACGGAGTTATCGAGTTCGAGCTTCGTCGTGTGGGATTGAGGTGCGTTTTTATTCTCACGCCCCGGTGGAATCGGGCTTTGCCTTGCCTATCGCCTTTTGTCCGCATTCATCCTAACCCCGAACCTACTACCTATTACCTACTACCTACTACCTTTCAACCTCTCCCACACCTCATGCCGGATGTCGTCGGCCACGGGGAAGTCTTTCCGCACCTTCGTGATCTCCGTGGGATCGAACATGCAGGTGAGGAGAATCTCCTCGTCCCGGGCGTCGCAGATGATTTCTCCCCAGGGATCCACGACCATGGAGTGTCCGGGAAAGGTATTATCGCCCTCTTTGCCCACGCGGTTGAGGGCGATCATGACCATCTGGTTTTCGATGGCCCGGGCGATGATCAATGCCCTGAAATGTTTTAGCCGGGGGTTGGGCCACTGGCTGGGCAAGACGGCGAACCGGGCGCCTTTTGCCCGGTAGTGGCGGTAGAGCTCCGGGAAGCGGAGGTCATAGCAGATGGAAAGTCCCACCTTCCCGTAGGGGGTTTCGACGAGGACGGGCGTGTCTCCCGGCGTCAGGTAACGGTCCTCGTTCATGGGTCGGAAACGGTGGAGTTTGGTGTAGCGTCCCTTCTCGTGTCCCGTGTCGTTCATCCAAATTAGTATGTTCCCGAATCCTCCGGAGGGGAGGGGGAGGATGACCGACCCGGCGATGCTCAACCGATACGAGGCGGCGAGGCGGGCCATTTCCGGCAGGACCTCACGCTCGTTGATGGTACCCCATTTCGAGGCATTTTCCAGGTCGTAGCTGCTGCTGAAGAGCTCTGGTAGCAGGAGCCAATCTGCGCCCCGTGCCTGGGCATCCTTCGCCGCGGCCGTGACGGCGTCCATGTTGGCTTTGAGATCGCCCTTTTTGACATCGAATTGCAATAGGGCGACAGTGAGGGGAGATACACGTGTCATAGTCGTTTAAGCTCCACGAACTTTGGGTAGATGAGTTTCAAACCGATTCCTTCAAAGTGGATCAAAAGTTTGGGGTGGCTGTTGGAGACCTCCCGAACCTTGATGACACCCCGCCCGAAGGTGGGATGGAGGATACGATCTCCCACCTTGAACTCGTTACCGTTCCCCGAGGATGTTGGGGGAGAGGACGTGTCAGAAGCGGGTTCGCCGGCTGCTGTGGATCCGGGAGAGAAATGGGTTCGCTGGGACGTGAATGATTTTGTCCGTCCTTCCGCGCGTTGGAGTGTCTCGGGCGGAAGCTCCCGCAGGAATCGGGAGGGAGGGCGGAAAGCGGCGCGACCGTATTGGTTTCTTTCCTCGCAATAGCTCAGAAAGAGTCGCTTCTGGCTGCGGGTGATCCCCACGTAGAAGAGACGGCGCTCCTCATCTACCTTGCTTTCGTCCAGGATACTTCGTTCGTGGGGGAAAAGGCCCTCTTCCAGGCCCGTGATGAAGACAACGGGAAATTCCAGCCCCTTGGCGCTGTGAAGGGTCATCAGGGTGACCTTGCCGGCTGTTTCGTTGAGGGTGTCTGTGTCCGTCATAAGAGAGACCAGGTCGAGGAACTCTTCCAGGGAGGGGTCGTCCGCCTCTTCCTCGTAAGCGGCCACGGCGGCGATCAGCTCCTGGACGTTCTCCACGATGGATTGGGCCTGGGGGTCATTGCTGCCCCGGTAGGGGAGGAGATAGCCCGATTCCGTCACAATCTTTTCGAGGATGTCAGCGATCCTTTCCTGGCCCAGGAGGGACCGAAGGCCGGTGATCCACTCGTAGAAGGGGCGGACCTTTTTTCTCATCTTGAAGCCGGAGTCTTTGGAGATTTTCCCCATGGCCTCCAGGAAAGGAAGGCCGTTCGTGACGGCAAAGGTTTTGATCTGGTCAAGGGTGACCTTGCCGATCCCCCGGGAAGGAGCGGCGATAGCCCGACGCACGGCTATTTCGTCTCCCGGGTTGATGAGGATCTTGAGATACGCCAGCAGATCCTTGACCTCTTTCCGATCGTAGAACTTGAATCCCCCAAAGATTTGGTAAGGGATGCCCTGGCGGATGAGGCGTTCCTCGAAGACACGGGACTGGGCGTTGGTCCGGTAGAAAACGGCAAAGGAGTGCCACGGGAACCCCTCCGACCGGAGAGCCTGAATGGTATCGATGACCCAGCGGGCCTCGTCTTCTTCGTCCCCCGCCTCGTAGAGGATAATGGGATCCCCCGCCGCGTTCTCCGTCCAGAGGGTCTTTTCGGTGCGGGAGGTATTGTGGCGGATGAGGTGGGAGGCACAGTGGAGGATGGTCTTAGTGGAACGGTAGTTCTGTTCCAGCTTGATGACGACGGCCTCGGGAAAGTCTTTGTGGAAGAGTCGGATGTTTTCCTTGTTGGCCCCCCGCCACGAGTAGATGGACTGATCGTCATCTCCCACCACGCAGAGGTTCCGGTGCTCTGAGGATAGCTGCTTGATGAGCTGATACTGGATAAAGTTTGTGTCCTGGTATTCATCCACCATGATGTAGCGGAAGGCTTGCCGGAAATGGGTCAGGACCTCGGGAGAACGGATAAGGAGGCGATAGGCGTTGAGCAGCAGATCGGAGAAGTCCATGGCGTTCAATTCGGCGAGGCGTTTTTCGTAGGCCTCGTAGATCTCAGCGATCCGCTTACCGATGAGATCGTAGGCGCCGTAGGTGTAGTTGTCGGGGGCGATGCCGTGGGCCTTGGCGTGCTGGATCTCCCAGAGCGCCCGGCGCGTATTCAGCAGCTTGGAATTGATATTCATCTCTTTAAAGAGGGTGTTCATGAGGCGCCTCTGGTCTCCGTCGTCCAGGATGGAGAACTTCGGGTCGAAGCCCCCCTTGTCCCCGTAACTCCGCAACATCCAGAGGCAGAAGGCATGGAAGGTAGAGACGGAGAGCCGCCGGGGCCGGATGCGTGTGATGTCGATGATTCGCTCCCGCATCTCCCGAGCTGCCTTATTGGTGAAGGTCACGGCGAGGATCTCGGCGGGATGGGCCTTTTTGGCCCGAATGAGATGGGCGAAGCGGTAGGTGAGGGTTCGGGTCTTCCCGCTGCCCGCACCAGCGAAGACCATAAGGGGACCTTCGGTGTGCGTGACCGCCTCGAGCTGCCTTTCATTGAGGGGATATAAGGATGTTTCCATGTCCTTTACTATACATGAATCGCCGAAGGTTTGGAAAGGTCGTGTGGTGTTTTTCCCGATGTGGGGAAAGGGGCAGCGAGATTCGAAGGCTCACCGAACCCGTAAAAATAGGTAATTTCCCCTATTGAAAAGGCGGACAGTATTGTGCGAAGAAAGACAAAACGATGTTTGTAATCTTCTGAGCAGGAGATGGTGCATGATTATCGGGATACCCAAAGAGATAAAAGAGATGGAATTCAGGATATCGGCTACCCCAAACAACGTTCGTGATTTCGTTGAGAGGGGGCATAAAGTTTTTGTTCAGAGAACAGCGGGAATGGGAGCGGGGTTCCCAGATGAGGCCTACGAGGAGGCCGGGGCGACACTGCTCGAGACCATTGAGGAGGTCTATGAACGCTCGGAGATGATTTTGAAAGTGAAGGAACCCTTGCAGGCAGAGTATCCCTTGTTGCGGGAAGGCCTGATTCTTTTTACGTATCTCCACTTGGCCCCCAACCGGGAATTGACGGATCGGCTCCTGGAGTCAAAGGTGACGGGGATTGCTTATGAAACGGTCGAGAGGAACGGACATCTCCCCCTGCTGATCCCCATGAGCGAGGTGGCAGGGAGGATGTCGGTTCAGGAAGGGGCAAAATACCTCGAAAGGGAGTATGGGGGGCGCGGTGTCCTACTGGGGGGCGTGCCGGGCGTGGAACCTGCGAACGTGCTGGTCATCGGGGATGGAACGGTGGGGACGAACGCGGCGAAGATTGCCTGCGGAATGGGGGCAAAGGTCTGTGTGCTGGGAATCGACCTGGATCGGCTTCGCTACCTCTCCGACGTGATGCCCAAGAACTGTGTGGTCTGTATGTCGAGTCCTTCTAATATCCGAAAATACATCCAGGCCGCCGACTTGGTCATTGGGGCTGTTTTGGTGGTGGGGGAGAAAGCCCCGAAGTTGGTGACCCGAGACATGTTGAAAACCATGAAAAAGGGAGCGGTGATCGTGGATGTGGCCATCGATCAAGGGGGATGCTTTGAGACCTCCAGACCGACGACGCACAGTGATCCCGTTTTCGAGGTGGATGGGGTCATCCACTATTGTGTTGCGAACATGCCTGGAGCGGTTCCTCGGACCTCGACCATCGCCTTGACGAACGCCACGTTTCCCTATGCCCTGAAGATTGCCGACATGGGGTGGAAGAACGCCCTCGCGAGTGACGAGGGATTCCTCAAGGGGCTGAATGTCCACGAGGGGAAGCTGACCTGCCTCTCAGTGGCCAAATCCCAGGGGAGGAAGAGTGTTAACCCAAAAGAGATAATAGACTGAGTTTGGAGATAATAAACTGGCTAAACAAAATCAAACAAAAAGGAGGAAAGTGATGGCAAAGAAATTGGACAACAAAACACGTGAAGCAAGACTTGAAGAACTGAGTTATCCTGAAGCACCCAAACTGGTGACGGAGATACCGGGTCCTAAATCGATAGCTATGTTTCAGAAGATGATGCAATATGAAACTCCTCAACGTCCCGCTGGTACGGTGATTCCGCTAGCAGCCCAGGAGGCAAAGGGGGCTACTTTTATGGATCTGGACGGGAACGTTTTCATAGACTTTGTGGCAGGGGTGGGAGTAAAGAGCACAGGAAGCTGCCACCCCAAGGTCGTGGAGGCGATCCAAGAACAGGCGGGGAAACTGGGGCATCATATCGATTCCATTACCCCTTTGAAGGAGAAGTTAGTGGACAAGATGCGCGCAACGGCCCCGCACGGCTTGAAGGACAACTGTTTCCTCTCTTTCTTCCAGAGTGGGACTGGGGCGGCCGAGGCCTGCGTGAAACAGTGTCGAATGATCCAGCAGCCCCGGAACCAGGTGGTGGTATTCGAAGGGGCCTATCATGGGGTGTTTGGAACGACCAATGCCATGACGACAGGCGAGGGATACCGGAAAGGGTATGATCCTCTCATGCCCTATGTTTATCATATGCCTTATGCCTACTGCTACCGCTGTCCTTTCAATCTGGAGTATCCCAAATGTGGAATGGAATGCGCCAAGTATTTGGACTATAAGCTCAATACACCCTACACTGGGCTCGACAACGTGGCCGCTGTGATCTGTGAAGGACTTCAGGGAGAGGGAGGCTACATCGTCCCGCCGAAGGAGTGGTGGCCTATGGTCAAGAAGGCCTGCGAGAAGGCGGGGGCCATCTGTGTGTGTGACGAGGTGCAGTCGGGATTTGGCCGAAGCGGAAAGTTGTGGGCCTCGGAATGGTACGATTTCGAACCTGATATGATTGTATTTGGGAAGGGGGTTGGAAACGATCAGCCCCTGGCGGGAGTGATGACTGATATGAAATTTCATGATAAACTCATTCTCCAGTCTCAGCCCAACACCTTTGCGGGGAATTCCATTGCCCTTGCCGCAGCGCTGGCAAATTTCGAGATCGTACTCGATCCAGAGATGGACCTTATGGGGCGGGCTCAAGAGCTTGGGGAATATATGCAAAAGAGGTTTAAAGAGGCACAGAAGTCCATCGAGCAGATCGGGGATATCCGTGGGATCGGGCTCTGGCAGTCCATTGAACTTGTGAAGGATCCAGGGACGAAAGAACCAGCCAGCCAGGAAGCCATGGGTGAAGTGCTAGGCCGGGCATTTTCCAAAGGGCTATTCTTAGTGCCCTGCGGACGTTACGGAAATGTCCTTCGCTTCATGCCGCCGTTGGTCATTTCGAAAAAGCACTTAGATAAATCCCTGGATATTATAATCGAGACTCTCGAGGAGTTAAAGGATACGTTGGCGGGTAAAAAATAAGATTATCATCTTTAAAAGATGGTTCGGGTGAACACGATGGGTGTTGACCCGAATCGTCGTGAAAAGGGAGGCGCGCACGGTGAAAATTTTAAGGGTGAATCTCACGAAAGGAGACGCAGTTTTTGAGGACGTAAAACCGGAATACAAGGTATTGGGAGGACGGGGGCTGACTTCGAAGATTATTGCTGATGAAGTTGATCCGGGGTGCGACTCTTTGGGGCAAGGAAACAAGTTGATTTTCGCCCCCGGGATCATGGCCGGAACGGTTTTCCCCAATAACGGGCGTCTTTCGGTCGGTGCCAAAAGCCCTCTGACGGGTACCATCAAGGAGAGCAATATGGGTGGGGCTGTCGGTCAGTATCTTGCGAAGCTCGGGATTAAGGCCATCATCGTAGAGGGGGTTTCGGATAGTTTCGTTTATTTGAAGGTATCGAAAGAAGGAGTGGAGATTATTCAAGCGGACGGGCTTGTTGGACGTGGGAATCTCGACACGATTGAAATTTTGAAGAAAAAATACGGAGAGAAAATTTCTATTATTTCCATTGGTCAGGCGGGAGAGAGACGGTTCCTTGCTTCGGCTATCTCTGGAACGACCCCGGATTTCTTTCCAAGGATGGCGGCCAGGGGAGGACTGGGTGCCGTGATGGGTTCCAAAAAGTTAAAGGCTGTTGTGATCGACGGTTCGGGGACGGACGGGATCGAGATTGCGGATCCGGACGGTTTGAAGGCTGCCTCGAAGGCCCTGTCGAAGGGGATTATGCAGCATCCGCTGATTCCGGCCTTAGAAAATTTGGGGACCGCCTTTTTAGTCAACATGATCAACGAGTTGGGAGCCATTCCCACGAAGAATTTTTCCAGAGGCCGGTTTGATGGGGCGGCGAAGATCTCCGGGGAACACATGGCGGAGGTTTTATCAAAAAGGCCCAATGCCAAGATGAAACACCGGTGCATGGCAGGTTGCCTCTTGAGTTGCTCGAACGTTTACACAAACGAGGCGGGAGAGGTCGTGACCTCTGGGCTGGAATACGAAACCCTCGGTCTCGTGGGATCGAACTGCATGATTGATGACCTGGACATCATTGCGGAGATCGACAAACTGTGCGACGATTACGGTGTGGATACCATGGATGTGGGGGACGCTCTCGCCGTGGCCATGGAGGCAGGCCGGATTCCTTGGGGAGACGGAAAAGCGGCGCTCCAATGGGTCAAGGAGATTGGAACGGAGGGGGAAAATGGAAAATTAATTGGGAATGGCTGCCGGGTTACAGGAGAAACCTTGGGAGTGAAGCGGATCCCTGTGGTTAAAGGGCAGTCTATTTCTTCTTACGACCCGAGGGTGCTGAAGGGAACGGGAGTGACCTATGCCTCGTCCACCATGGGGGCGGATCACACCTGCGGGAACGCCCTGCCGAGTCCGGCTAACCCCGATTACAACCCCAGCGCGCCTACAGGTCAGGGACCCGTTTCCAAGTTTCTCCAGGCCTTCTTCGCGGCCATCGATTCCCTTGGTATGTGTCTCTTTGCCTCGCTGCCCATGCTGGATATGCCGGAATTACAGAAGGACCTTGTCGCCGCCGTGTCGGCCAAGCTGGGGGAAAGCCTGAGTGAAGATTACCTGATGGAATTGGGGACGATGGTGATGAAGGTGGAGCGGGCTTTCAATGAGGCCGCTGGTTTTTCCGAGAAGGACGATCGGTTGCCGGATTTCTTCTACGAGGAAAAGCTGGATACGAATGGCAGCGTCTTCGATGTTCCCCAGGAGGAGATCGACGCGGTGTATCAATGAAAAAGGCGTAAGCGGATAGGTTGAAGGTTGAAGCAGCTTTCTGAAGAAGCACCTTAGGAGGTCAATGAAACCAGAGAGATAAACGGAATAACCTAAAAATGGGAGGAAGGGATGAAAAGAGGAAAAATTTTTAAAGGGGTGATGGGGGTTCTAATCGTCATGGTGTTTTTTGTCGCCGTGATCTGGATGCCTTCCTTGGCGGAGGCAAAAAAGGTCTATCGTCTGAAGATTCAGTCGGCCTATCCTCGGGGCGATATATCCATGGCGCTCTTGAAGCATTTCGCCGACTACGCGAAGAAGAAGAGCAACGGCCAGCTCCTCATCTCTGTCTTTGCGGACCCCGAGTTGGTTCCAGGCGAGCAGTTGTTCGAGGCGACCCAGAAAGGGACCGTGGATATGCTCCACGCGGTTCCTGCCATGTGGGCCGGGATCATCCCCGTGGGAGAGGTGGAGTTTGGACTTCCCTACGCCTATCGAATCCCCGGTGACAAATCGATTACAGAGGCGAGCAATGCCGTCCGAAAGTTCTTCTACTCAAGCGGTCTTGTTAAACTGCTCCGGGAAGCGTATGCGAAGCAGGGCCTCTATTGGTTGGATATGCATTCTTACGGGAAGGTGATCGTCCTTTCCAAGAAGAAGATCAGGAAATGTAGTGACTTTAAGGGGATGAAGATAAGAGTCGAAGGTGTCAAACAAAAGTATTTCGACATGCTGGGTGCCCGTGGAATGTTTATTCCGGGCTCAGATGCCTACATGGGGCTGAAGCTGGGAACGATTGATGCCTCCCAGTGGGATGTGAGTTGTATTACCGGCCTCAAATGGTATGAGGTGGCGCCGTATTGGTTGATCGGGGGGCAGAACGACGTGGTTGAAGGGAATATCCTGGTCAGCATGAAAACCTGGAAATCTCTTCCTGAGAATCTTCAAAAGGTTCTAAGCGACGCGGCGGCGGATTATTACAAGGTCCTTCTTGAGGTTTACGAGAAGGAGATGAGGAAAGTAGATAAGCTGATCAAGGAGGGCAAGGTCATCAAAAGCCCCATTGACGAGGCATGTGAACAGCAGTGTAAAGAGGTCGCTTACAAGCTATGGGATGAGGTGGCCAAGAAGGATCCAGTTTCCGCCAAGGCGATCCAGATGATAAAGAAATGGAGGGAGACCCTCAAGTAACTCGATAAAGCATTTTGCCGCCCGGATATGATCCGGGCGGTGATTTCAGGAGATGCAGATGAGGGGAAATTTCGGGGAAAGTTTGTGGGAAAGTGTGATAGCTTTCAGCAGGAAGGTCTGTACGGGTCTTAGCCTTGTGGTTTTTCTCTTTATGGCCATTACAACAGTTGCGGTCATTGCTCGGTATGTTTTCAACCATCCCCTTGTCTGGACCTGGCTGACAAACCGGCTGCTTTTCGGTGTTTTCATCCTCTTCGCGGGAGTATTTGCCATGTTGGAGAGGGCTCATATCCGAATCGAGATTTTTTATGAGCATTTTCCTTCCAAGATGAGGCTTCTGTCAAAGGTTGTTACCCTGATTTCGTTCGTGATTTTCATGGGAGTTTTGGTGTGGCAGGCGACCTGGATGGGGTTGAATTCTCTGAAGATGCTCGAAAAGGCCCCCGGTGCTTTTCAGCTTCCTATTTTCCCTTTCAAGCTCCTCGTGCCGGTCGCTGCGCTCCTTTTCTTCGTCGTGGGTGTTGGCATCTTCCTGAAAGATGATCATCATGAATAAATTTAAAGAGGCCAGTAGATGAGTATCGAGCTGGTTACGATCATCCTGTTCGGCGGACTTCTGCTTCTTTTGGCGTTGGGTGTTCCTGTTGTTTTCGCGCTTGGGAGCATCAGCATCGTGGTGAGTTATCTGCTCTTTGGCGCGAAGAGCCTGTACGTGGTGGCTACCACGACCTACATGGAGGTAACCGATCCTTCTCTCATGACCATCCCGCTTTTTCTCCTGATGGGAAACTTCCTGGTCTATTCCGGAATCTCCGATCGTCTTTTTAGTGCCTTAAACTATTGGCTTTCTGGTATACGAGGTGGATTGGCTGTTGTTTCTATTGGGGTCTGTGTGGCCCTGGCCATGTGCGGTGGATTTGGTCCGGGGATCCTGACCATGGGGCTGATCGCGGTGCCCGCCATGTTGAAGCACCGGTATAACAAGTCCCTGGCCCTGGGGAGTGTCATGGCGGGGGGTGTTTTGGGCATCATCATACCGCCCAGCATCATCATGATCGTGTTTGGTTATATCGCAAGGATTTCCATCGGGAAACTCTTTTTTGCCGGGACCCTCCCAGGGTTTTTGTGCGCCTTCTTCTACATGACGTATGTGTTGATTCGTAGCTATTTTCAACCTTCGATTGCGCCGAAAGAATCTGAGAATGTGACATGGAAAATGCGGTTTGTCGCATTGAGGGAGATTGTTCTTCCCGCCCTGTTAGTGGTTTCCGTTTTGGGATCAATCTTTCTGGGAATGGCAACCCCAACAGAGGCGGCGGGAATCGGTGCGACAGGGGCGTTTTTGATCTGTCTCATCTACGGAAAACTTTCTTGGGGGGTTTTTCTCGAGTCTTGCAGAGAGACTATGAAGATCAGTGGGATGGCGTTGTGGATCCTGATTGCGGCCACCCTTTTCGGTATCGTCTATACCAGCGCGGGAGCCCAGGATATGGTGATGGAAATTGTCGAAGGGCTTCATGTGAGCCGCTGGTTTATCCTTGCTGTGATGCAGGTTATCCTCTTAATCTTTGGAATGTTCATGGACGATTATGCCATCATCACGATTTGTGCTCCCATTTTTATCCCCATTGCGAAATTCCTGGGGTTCAATCCTCTGTGGTTTGCGATTCTCTTCATTCTGAACATGCAGGTTGCCTATCTTACACCTCCCTTCGGTTGGGCCCTAATCCTCATGAAAGGGGTTGCGCCTCCCGATGTGACCACCCGGGACATCTGGCGGTCGGTTCCGCCTTTTGTTACCATGCAGTTGATCGTTCTGATCCTGGTGATGATTTTCCCTTCCCTCGTTTTATGGTTGCCAAGTAAGATGTAGATCTGGATCGGCGCATTGTTTTTAAAAAATAATTCTGCTAATTTTTGACCTGTGCTTTTGTAAAAAATGCCTAATACATTACATGCATCGTTTATGATGAGGAATTCCTTAGGATCACACGAGGATCTGGCTCGGCTTATCGCGGATATTTCCATCAGTCTGATGAGTGTGGATCACAGTGAAATCGACACGAAGATTGCAGGGGTCCTGAAGACTGTTACGGATTCTATCGAGATGGAGTGGTGTGGCATTTTTCAGTTTTCAGGTGATGGAACCCGCATCTACATGACCCACGAGTCGAAAGGTATAAGTGGGAGAGTTTTCCCGGAAATGGAGAATGCTATCACTTGTTGGTTTTCCGAGAAGATGAATTTTCTCTCCCGTGATGAGATCCCGCGATGTGAGGTGCTCTCCCCAGACAATACCCATGAAAAACATTTCATGGAAATGATTGGATTTGGTTCTGGCTTTATCGTTCCGTTAAAAGCGAGTGAGGCGCCTTTGGGTTTTCTCTGTTGCGGTGGTGAGCGACTGTTAGATCGATCTCTCTTGCGGGTTGAGGAAACTTTGCTTGGAGTTGTTGCCAAGATGATTGCCAATGCCCTTGAGCATCGAAGGGCGAGTGATTCCCTGGCCAGCAGTGAAAGAAAAATGCAGAGACTCATCGAACGTCTCAGCGACGATTACTTTTTCTATCGTCACGACACGCGGGGGATTTTCACCTATGTGAGCGATTCCGTGAGGAATGTACTGGGATACGAACCAGAAGAGTTTCTTGGACATTTTAGCAAGTACCTGACGGATAGTCCAATCAATGCGAAGGCGAGGCAATCAACTCAGTTGAGTATCAAGGGAGTACGGCAAGACCCGTATGAGGTGGAGGTGATCCGTAAGGGCGGGGAAATCGTGACTTTGGAGGTCCAAGAGATCTCCGTGGAGTATGAAAAGGGAAAGGTGGTGGCGGTTGAGGGTATTGCCCACAATATCACGAAGAGGAAAAAATATGAGGAGCTGATCCGCAGACAGAAGGACGAGCTGGAGCGGATGGTTGCGGAGAGAACGGCCAAGCTCAACCGTATGAACGAGACCCTTGTCCTTAAAGTCAACCAGTATGAAGAGGCAAAGAAAAAGATTGATCTCCTCGTGGGGGAGCTTGAGGTGATCCTGGATTCCGTTCCGGCCGCCATCTTTTACAAGGATCTTGACCATCGCTTTATCCGGGCAAATGAATCCTTCGCCAAGTTTTTTGGAAAACCAAAGGAATCGTACCGGGGGAAGACCTATTTCGACCTGGGCTTCGGTCAATACAGCGCCGAGGAGTTCACCCGTGAAGACGAGCTCATCATGAAGACGGGGAAAGCGAAGCGGCAAACAGTGAGCAAGGTTGTAGTCAACAATGTTCCCAAATGGCTGGTTATCGACAAGATCCCCTACCGGGACATCAAAGGTGACATCATTGGGATCATCGGGTTTGCTTTGGACGTCTCGGATTTCAAGAACGCGGAGGAATTGATATTCTCCTTGAACAAAAAACTCACAGAAGCGGAAGAGATCGAACGTCTTCGGATTTCCCGATATCTGCACGATACCGTAGCGCAGAATCTCTCTAGTGCCTTAATCGATTGTAACATCCTCCTCGATGAGTATGGCGGGAGGTTCCCGGAAATCCTTCCCAAGTTTTCAGAGCTGTCCCGGATCCTGCGGCGGTCGGTGGAGCAAATCCGTCACCTTTCCTACGACCTTCGTCCCCCGCATTTCGAGAAGATGGGAATCACCAACGCCCTCTATTCCTTTTGCCAGGAGTTCAGGGAAAAATACGGGATTGTCACCGATTTCCTTTCGGCGGGCGTGGAGGAGATCGATCCTGATTTCAACTTGCAGATCAATCTGTATCGTATCGTTCAGGAGGCCTTGAACAATGTCCAGAGGCACGCCCGGGCGAAGAACGTGAAGATCCGTCTGGTGGCGTCCCATCCGGATATTATTCTGCGAGTTGAGGATGACGGAAGGGGATTCGAGGTGCCGGCTTCCTTTGACGAACTCCTCTCCAGGAAGTGTATGGGGCTGAAAGGGATGCAGGAACGCGTTCGTCTCTTGCGGGGGGATCTGAAGATTCAATCGAGACCTTGTGCTGGGACAAAGATTTTCGTGAGGCTTCCGGTCAACTCGAGGGAAAAGAATGACGAGTGATAGAAAGACGGTGGTGATCGTCGATGATCACCCCATGTTCAGGATAGGGCTCAAGAGCATCCTCGCCCGCGACGAGACTTACGAAGTCGTTGGGGAGGCGGGAACGGCGGTTGAGGCCTTGAAACTCGCGAAGAAACAGGTCCCCGATTACATGATCATCGACATCTCCCTTCCCGACAAGAATGGCATCGAGTTGACAAGGGAGGTTCTAAGACTCTTGCCTGACTGTAAGGTTCTCATCGTGAGCATGCACACAAAGATTTTCTATGTGACGGAGGCCCTCCGGATGGGGGCTCTGGGATATCTGGTGAAGGAATCCACCTCAGAAACCCTGTTGAAAGGGCTGGATGCTGTCTCGAAGGGCCGCCGCTTTGTGGATCCCTCGCTATCGAAAGAGATTGCCGAAGATCTTGGGGAAGCGGGTGAGTCCAACATGGTCGATATCGCTTACAAACGTCTCACGAAACGTGAACAGGAGATCATGCGCCTCGTGGCGGAGGGGTTTACTACGAAAGAGATCGCGGAGAGATTGTTCATCAGTATCAAAACGGTGGACAATCACCGGGCGAATATCATGAACAAGCTGGGAATCCACCGGACGGTGGAACTGATTCGATACGCGGCGAGGATCGGCCTGATTGATCTTGATACCTGATTTTATCGAATAATGTTTTTTTATCTTAATGTTTGAGACTTTTCTTGTTCATATGTTTCAGACAGGGATTCTCTCAAGACGTCCAGTGCGCTGAGGACGTGTTCTTTCATAATTTTTCGCGCATTTTTTATGTCTTTTTCTTTTATCGTCCGGAGGATTTCACGATGATAGTAGAGGGAAGAAAGGTAGTGTTCTCTTTTCTGGAGCGTTTTGTAGCTGATCATGCTTACTTGGTTGTGAAGGTTCTCCGCAAATGTTTTAAGTCTTTTATTCCCCGCCACATCCATAATGATGCTGTGAAAGGTCCTGTGAAGTTTCTGGTATTGAAGGACATTGAAGGGGTCCTCCTTTACACATGCTTCCATTTTTTCCACAAGGGATTCGAGCCGATGGACTTCTTTTTTCGTGAATTCGGGAATTGCCAAGTCGATGGCCATTTCATATAGAGTGGACTTTAGGGTATAGATTTCCCAGATATCCTTTTCAGTCATCTCGGGGACAAACACGCCCCGCCGAGGCTTCCGGATGACGAGGCCTGTCGCTTCGAGGGCCTTCAATGCTTCTCGGACGGGGGGACGACTGATCTCCAATCTTTGCGAGATTTCTTCTTCCTTTAGCTGTTCCCCGGGGAGGAATTGACCCGTGATGATCCACTCTTCGATGTGGCGTTTGGCGATGTCTACAATGGACTCGATCTTCACGGTTTTACCCTTTTTTATTATACGGCCAGGTGAAGCTCGCAGACCTCTTCGGTGAGGTTACAGATGGCATCGTCAAAGCAGACATGACCGTGATCCACGATGAAGACCCTATCGCAGATGGCCCGAGCAAAGTTAAGATTCTGTTCCGCCAAAAGGATGGAAACCCCTTCTTTTTTCAGGCGGGTGATAGTTTCCCCCAGTTGTTCCACGATAACCGGTGCAAGCCCTTCCGAGGGTTCGTCCAGGATAATTAGCTCTGGATTTCCCATGAGGGTTCGGGCGATCGTAAGCATCTGTTGCTCACCTCCACTGAGCTGACCCCCCAGCCGGTTTTTCATGTTCCCCAGGTTGGGGAAGAGCTCGAAGAGGCGTTCAGGCGTCCAGGGTTCGAAACCCTCTCTCGGGGGTCTGCGGCCCACCTCGAGGTTTTCCATAACGGTAAGCCCGGTAAAGATCCGCCGGTCTTCCGGGACATATCCCAACCCCAACGAGCATATTTTGTAAGGCGGCATGCCGGTGATAGTTTGTCCCTTGAATGTGATCTCCCCGCTTTTGGGTGTGACAATGCCCATGATGCTTTTCAACGTGGTGCTTTTCCCCACACCGTTCCGTCCCAGAAGGACTGCTACGGTTCCCCTCTCCATTTCCAGGCTCAGGTCATGGAGGATGTGTGCCTTTCCGTAGAAGCTATTGATGTTTTTTACCTCGAGGATGGGGTCTTGTCCTGTTCTGTTTTCCATATTCATTTTTTATTGCACCTCTGCCGTTGTGCAGGATGGGACAGCATGCGCCCCGAAATAGATTTCCTTTACCTTTGCATCCCCGCGAACCTCTTCCGGAGTTCCCTCTGCGATCAGTTTGCCGTAGCTGAGCACAATGATACGATCCGCGTGACCGAAAACGACGTCCATATCGTGTTCCGTAAATAAGACGCCGATGGATTGGTCCTTGACGATTTTTGAGGTTAGCTCCATCAGCTTCAGACGTTCTTTGGTTCCCATGCCAGCGGTTGGTTCGTCCATCAGAAGCAGTTTCGGCTTGTTCGCCAGGGCGATGGCCAGTTCGACCCTTTTCAGGTCTCCGTAAGCGAGGATGCCGCACGGACGATTCCACTGTTGCTCAACGCCGACGAGTCTGAGGAGTTCCATGGCCTCATCCCGATAGAGCCGGGCCGTTTTGTGCCACATGTTCCGCAGGCGCCGATGGGT
>JAOZMY010000001.1:24030-74418 GCA_029934085.1 bacterium
GCGTGCACGCCCCCAAACGATTTGGAGAGGTTTCTAACTTCCAAGACCTTAATCATTTACGTTATCCCATCTGTTTTTTCAGATTCGTTTGCAAAAAAATGCCCGAACTTGGTCCCAAAAAATCCACCGATACCTTGCGGAAAGGCGAGGACCAAGACAATATAAATACACCCAAGAATCAGACGCCAGAAATCGAGGTTGGAGATTTTGTCTTCAAGCCAGATAAAGGCGGTGGAGCCGACAATGGGTCCCGTGATGCTCTCGATTCCCCCCAAAAGGACGCTGAGCAGAATATCAAAGGATCGCGGGATGGACATCTCGTCCGGGAATACGCTTCCCTTTGAAAAGACGTAGATTCCCCCCGCCAATCCGGCGAAGACACCCGCGACGGCGAATGAAAACCATTGGTGTCGGGTCACATTGATCCCGATGGAATCCGCCCGAAGCCTGGAGTCACGACAGGCCCGCATGGTATATCCGAAAGGCGTGAACAATAGGTGTCGCAAAAGCAGGATCCCACCGATGGAGATGAGCATGGTGAGGTAGTAAAAGACAACCTCGTTGCTGGCCCACTTGGCGGGCCATATTCCGAGAATTCCGTCGTCCCCACCGGTAAAACCGCTCCATTGAAACACGATCGACCAGCAGATCTGCGCGAAGGCCAGGGTTAGCATGGCCAGATAGACGCCTGATAGACGAACGCAGAACCAGCCTATGATGAGTGCCAGGAGCCCCATGGCAATGGGGGCGAGAAAGAGCGCCAATTCCATAGGGGTATGCGCGTGATGTACCAACAGGGCCGCGGCGTAGGCGCCTCCCCCGAAGAAGGCGGCGTGGCCAAAGGAGACCATCCCGCCTGGCCCCATCATGAAGTAGAGGCTCATACACGCGAGGGCGAACATGGCGATTTCCCCGAAAAGGGTCATTTGATATTTCCCCGCGAATGCCGGGAACAAGATAATGATTGCCAGTAGAATTAGGCCTATAATGCGGAGTTTCCTTGGGGCGGGTCTTAGAATGGACTCAAAGGATTCACCGGCCCCACCTTCCGTTTCAGGTTTCCCCATAAGTCCATAAGGGCGGATGACCAGGACCACCGCCATAACGAGGAACATCATTACCAGAGTGCTCTGGGGGAGGAAGAGGACGCCGAAAGAGCCTAACTCTCCGATGATGATTGCTGCGAGCAAGGCTCCAGGGATACTCCCCATGCCACCGACGACAACGATCACGAAGGCGGCTGCGATGACGTTCATGTCCATCAAGAGATCGGCTCCGCCTTTGGGAAGCTGTATGGCGCCGCCGAGGCCGGCAAGCAACGAACCGATGAAAAAGACACTGGTAAAAAGCCATTTCTGGTTGACGCCCAGGGCGGCGAGCATCTCCCGGTCTTCTGTGGCGGCCCGAACTAAGATGCCCCAACGGGTCTTTGTTAACAAGAGCCAGAGGGCAAGGAGCACGACGGGGGCGGCAATGATTAGGACGAGGTCGTAAACCGGCATGAGTGCGCCGAAGATGTTGATGCTTCCTTCCAATCCCGGAGCCATGGGGCCCATCAGATCCTCCGGCCCAAAGGCCCATCGGGCGAGGTCCTGGATGACCAGGAGGACGGCGAAGGTGGCCATGAGCAGGAACAGCTCCCAGGATTGATAAAGGCGCCTGAGGAGGAAAATCTCCACGATGACACCGATAACCCCGACGGCTAAGGTGGCAAGTAGAATTCCACCCCAGAAGGAGAGCGCCGTGTGTGGCAAGGCGGCGATAATGAAGTAGGCGATGTAGGCCCCTAACATATAGAAAGAGCCATGGGCCATGTTGACGATGCGGCTAACCCCGAAGATGAGAGAAAGCCCTGCCGCGACCAGGAAGAGGGAGGCGGCGTCGGAAAGCCCTGTCAAAAACTGAACGATATAGAATCCCAAGGTTTACGTCCTCTGTAAATAAGTAGAGGGCATGGTGGATGTGCCACCATGCCCTGAGTATCTGTGTTATGGCCGTAGTTTTTTGACCTCTGCATCACTGGGCAAATAGTTTTTCCCGTCGCAGTATTTCCACTTGACCATGATGCCCTTTCCGTCCTTGAGAGCGGTGTAGCCAACGTAGGCGCCCATGGTCGACTGGTGGTCGATCTTACGATAGGTGATGGGACCAAACACACCGTTGAAGGTCAGGCCTTCCATGGCGTCAACCATCTTCTCCGTGTCGGTCGATTTGGCCTTTTTCAGCATGTGAGCGATGGACATCATCATCTCATAACCAACCACAGAACCTGTCCTGGGATAGGTGTTATACTTTGCCTGATAGGCCTTGAGGAATTTCGTGTGGGCCTTGGTCTTGATGGCGTACCAGGGATATCCCGTCACCAGCCAGCCCACAGGGGCCTCGCCCTTCAAGGGATCGAGGTATTCGGGTTCACCCGTAAGCAGGCTTGCCACGAACTTGCCTTTGAAGAATCCTCTCAACTTGCCTTCCCGGACGAACTTGGCCAGGTCGCTTCCGAAGGTAACGTTGAAAATCGCTTCGGGGTTTGCGCGCTTGAGGGCCTGAATTTCAGCGCCGGCGTTGATTTTGAAGAGGGCGGGCCATTGTTCCGCCACGAAGGTCACATCCGGACGTTTCGCTTTCAAGACCTTCTTGAAGGCCTTGACGGCGTCTTTCCCATACGCATAGTTGGGAGCGATGGTGGCCCAGCGCTTGGCCGGATTTTTGGCGGCCTCGTCGGCGAGCATGGCGGCCTGCATGTAGGTCGATGGACGGAGCCGGAAGGTGTACCGATTCCCCTTCGCCCAGACCACGGCATCCGAAAGCGGTTCGGCAGCAAGGTAAAAGACCTTGTTCCGTTTGGCGAAGTCGGTCAACGCGAGCCCAACATGTGAAAAGAACGAGCCCATAAGCAGGACAACCTTGTCTTTGGTGACAAGTTCTTTGGCGATTCTGACGGCATTTCCAGGCTTGCCGGCATCGTCTCTTGAAACCACCTCGAGTTTTTTCCCGTTGATCCCACCCGACTTGTTGATTTCTTCAAGGGCAAGCTTCCACCCATTCCGGTAAGGGAAGGTAAAATTAGTTAGTTTGCTATATGTATTGATTTCTCCAACTTTGATGGTTCCCTCCGCGAATACGGAAGGGATACCGAACAGCATCGTAAGACACAATACCAAGATTGCGGTCAAAACGGTTTTACTGGCTTTCATTCTTTCCCTCCTGTTGATTTTAAATTTTCCCTATGGCAGAAGGTGGATTGAAATCCCTTTCTGCCTCTTAAATACTTCTTCTCCACCCCCTTTCTTTTCGTTCATTCAAAAGTATATTGTCTATTGCCTACGATTTTAGAGCAACCTTTAACATGGAGTAAAATCCCTGTCAAGGTTGATTCGGGTAATCGCTGAGGATGAAAAATCGCGTGCAAAAAACGTTTCTTCAGGCTTGTCAAAACTTTGTCCCAGAAGGCGTTTTCCCCTTTTGAGAGCCCAAAATTTTTTCTTCCCAACCGCTTGACAAGGCAGGGAAAACCCGAAAAAAGAACTTGACAGAAAATTTAATATATTGTAACAAATTACAATATAGTTAATATGTTGATTTGCGCAAAATAAATTTTTCCTGTATAGGGGACAGAGGTTGATCAATGGTTGATGTTATCGGCAGGAAGTTGCGGGAGCTACGACGAGCGAATCGCATGACGCTGAAGCAGGTGGCGAAGAAGGCGGGATGCACGGAATCTTATATCTCACAGCTTGAAAATGGGAATGCCAATCCTTCAATCGCAACTCTCAAGAAAATCGCGGCGGTTTTCAACGTTCAGATCATCGATTTTTTCATCGACCATGAAGAGGAAGCCCCGGTTGTAGTAAGAAAAAACGAGAGAATCGATATCGAATTTAAGGACGGGGGAAAAACCCACATCCAATCTATGGTTAAAAACACGAAGAACAAGCGGATGGTTGCCTTTTATACCACCATTGATCCTGGGGGCGGTTCATCGGGGCTCTATTCCCATATTGGTGAGGAGTTTGGCCTGATCCTCTCGGGTGAAATGGAGTTGACGATAGAGGATAAGACATATCACTTGGAGGAAGGGGACAGCTTCTATTTCTCTTCGGCGCGTCCTCATGGCTTTTCGAATAAGGGTAAGAAAACGACGGTTGTCGCTTGGGTTGTCAGTCCGCCTACGTTTTAAGAATAAAATGGAGTCGAGTGTGAAGAAGATCGCGTTTCTGGTGGGGCTTATTTTCTTGGTTGGATACCTTTCCCCGATTCCAGCCATCAGCGCCGACAAGATCAGTTTTGGGTTTGCCTTGCCATTGACCGGTTCCCTCGCTGAAAGGGGGCGAAGGGCCCTCGATTCGTATAAATTGTGGGCGAAGAAGATGAATGCCGGGGGTGGAATCCTGATTGAAGGGAAACATTATCCGGTTGAACTTGTTTTTTATGACGATAAAAGCAATCCGGATTTGAGCGCTAGATTTTTTGAAAAGCTTGTAACGGTTGATAAGGTAGATTTACTGCTGGGTGGGATCGGAGCCCGACTTGTTTCGGCCGCAAGCGTCGTATCGGAAAAATACAAGTATCCGATGATCAGTGGAGAGGCGAACTCGGATTACCTATTTGATCGAAACAACAGCTACTATTTTTCGACCTTGCCGAAAGTCTCCAAAGAGACCCGAGCGTGTGTCGATTTTTTGAAAAGGCTTAAAACCAAGCCAACCACTGTGGCGATCATCGGCTCTGATACTTCGCCATCTTCTCTGGTTTGTGAAGCCTTTAAGAAAGCCGTCGAGTCCTCTGGTCTCAAGATCGTCCATTATGAACTCTTTCCCCTGTCGGTTAGCGACTACGGCACCACCCTTTCGAAAATCCAGGCGAAACACCCTGACATTCTGTTTGTGGGAAGCAGGGCGCTGAAATCGCTGAAGGGTATCGTCGAAGGTATGAAAAAAAATGGTTTCATGCCGAAAGCGGTTGTTCTGGGCGGCGGTTTGATGGTTCATGATCTCATGGCCACGCTGGGGGAAGATAGTGACTATCTGTTTACCATGACAGAGTGGGTGTCGGAACTTCCTTATAAAGGCCCTGTGTTTGGAAGCGCCTCGGACTTTGACAAAGTGTATTATAAAGAGTACAAACGTCATTCTGAATACGTGGAAGCGGCGGTTGCCTCTGCGGCGGTGGTTCAGCAGTTGGCTTTGCAAAAGTTGGGTTCGGCACCGCCCTATGACGAAGCTGGACGTGAAGCTCTTATGAAGAAGCTTCACGATATTGATTTTGAAACCTTCTACGGGAAAGTCCGTTTTGGGAAAGACGGTGCCAATTCGGCACATCCTTTAGTGATTATTCAAATCCGGGAAGGTAAGGTCGTTCCCGTTTACCCCGTGGAAGTGAAAAAAGCTGCCCCTGCCTATCCCGTGCCGTTGTGGGAAAAGCGTTAGAACGCTACCGAAGCAGCCTTTTATGGAGGCTGTGACCCATTCAGGGAGAAGCCCGGAGCAGAATATAAAAATGACCTAATTGGTCATGCAAAAGGAGTCGAAAGTGCATTATCCGTCTATTTTCTCCGAAGGGAAAATAGGAACCCTGACCCTCAAGAATCGTATCATTATGGCACCCGTGGACACGAATTTCGCCGATTATGAGGGAAAGGTTTCCGAGAAGATGCTCGCGTATTACGAGATGCGGGCCCGAGGCGGCGTGGGAATGATCATCGTGGAAAACAGCCAGGTGGAAGGGCCCCGCGGGAAACATACCGTCCGTCAGTTGTGTGTCTCAGATGACCGTTTCATCCCCGGTCTCAAACGTCTCGCCTTTGCCATTCATAAACACCAAATTCCCGCCATTCTCCAGCTTCATCACGCGGGACGGCAGACCACGCGGGAGTTTACCGGAGGGCTTCAGCCGGTAGCTCCATCGGCCATTCCCTGTAAGCATCTCAAAGAAACACCAAGGGCCTTGATGCTGGACGAGATCGAGGAGATTGAAAACAGGTTTACCAAGGCGGCAATCAGAGCGAAGACAGCGGGGTTCGACGGGATTGAGCTACACGGCGCGCACGGTTATCTTATCGGTCAGTTCATGTCTCCCTATACCAATCATCGGGAAGACGCCTATGGCGGAGATTTCGAAGGACGGATGCGTTTCCCTCTTCGTATCATCGAAAAGATACGAGCCGCCGTTGGAGAGGAATTTCCTATTCTTTTCCGATTGAGCGCCGATGAGTTCGTGGAAGGCGGTATCAAACTGGAAGAGGCGAAACGGATCGCGGTTCGCCTTGAGGAAGCGGGGATAGATGCCCTGCACGTTTCGGCTGGGATCTACGAGAGCCTCATGACCATCTTGGAGCCCATGAGTTACAAAGAGGGATGGCGAGTCTATCTCGCAAAGGAGATTAAAAAACTCGTCTCTGTCCCGGTGATCACGGTGGGAAACATCCGGTATCCCGACACGGTGGAAGAGATTCTTTCTAAGGGTGACGCGGATTTCGTGGCTCTCGGTCGCGCCCTCATCGCCGATCCCGAATGGCCTTTGAAGACGAAAGAAGGACGGATCAAGGAGATTCGTTACTGCATTTCTTGTAATGAAGGCTGCCTTGGCAATCGCCTTACCGATTACATCGGCTGTTCCATCAATCCAGAAGTGGGGCGTGAAAACCGGTTGGGGAAAAAGAAGAAGCCGGTGACCCCGCGTCATGTCACCGTCGTAGGGGCGGGGCCCGCGGGGATTACGGCGGCCCTCCAGGCGGACAAGATGGGGCATCATGTTGTTCTGTTTGAGCGCAACCCGTGGATCGGCGGGCAGTTACGGCTCTTTGCCTCCATGCCGACAAAACACCGGATCAACGACCTGTTGAATTTCTTTGAGTACCAGCTCAAGAGCTCAAACGTGGAACTGAGGTTGGGAACGGAGTTCGACCCCCAAAACCCTAACACACCCCTCGATGTCGTTGTCATTGCCACGGGGTCAATCCCTTCCATTCCCATTCTCCCCGGGATCAAGGACGATCGGATTATCACCCCGGTACAGTGTCTGGACGGTCAGTGCCCTAAAGGGAATGAGGATGTTCTCGTCGTCGGCGGGGGTGTGACGGGTTGTGAGCTCGCCCTTTTCCTCAAGTCTCTGGGGAACCGGGTCATCCTCATCGAAAAAGAGGATCGTCTCGCCGCGGATCTGGAGGAAATTTCCCGGATGGATCTTCTGAAACGGATGGCAAAGGAGAAACTCCAGGTTTTTCTCCGTATGTCACTTCGAGAGATTACCGAAGAAGGTGCGATCCTTGCGGATAGCGAAGGGAAGAAATTCATGGTGAAACCGACAAAAATTGTCCTTGCCATGGGAAACCATGCCCAGGCGATCTTACGCCGCCGGTTGAAAGGGAAGGCCAACCGGTTGTTTGTGATTGGGGACGCAAAAGAGCCTCGCACGATTTACTATGCCATCCATGACGCCTATAAAGCGGTTCTTTCCATTACATAAGGGGTAAAGCGATGGAAGAGAAATTGGGCGAAGAAATCGTTGAGATCTCGGCTATGGTTAATGGGACCTCCGTTGTCCTACGAACGCCGGCCAACCGGACAATGCTCTCGATTCTACGGGAAGACCTTCACCTTACGGGAGTCAAGGAGGGATGTGGAATCGGGGAATGTGGGGCCTGCACGGTGATTATGGACGGAAAGGTGGTCAATGCCTGCATGGTCCTGGCTCCCAAGATGGACGGGGCTACCATAACCACCATTGAAGGGTTGGGGGATGAAGAAAACCTCCATCCGTTACAAAAGGCCTTTATCGAGCATGGGGCTGTCCAATGCGGGTTTTGTACGCCGGGGATGATCCTTTCCGCCAAGGCGCTCTTGGACGAGAAACCCCATCCAACACGCCTGGAGATTCGTGAGGGGATTTCGGGAAATCTATGTCGTTGCACGGGGTATCAGCAGATTGTGGATGCCATTGAGTCGGTGGCCGAAGGCGGAATGGAGGAGGGAAGATGAGCTATCCCAAGTTTCGTTACGCAGTGCCGAAGACGGTGCGAGATGCGGTTGAAATCCTGCACGCGGCAACAGAGAAAGGGGAGAAGGCGATTGTCTTGGCGGGGGGGACCGACCTGATGGTTCAGCTTAGGGAGAAATCCCTGGTTCCTGACTTGGTGGTGGATATCTCCAGGGTTACGTCACTTACAAAGATCGAACGGATGGGGAACGAAATACGCATAGGCCCCCTGGTGACCCATTCCATGCTGGCATCTTCGGACCTGATTCGAGAATACGTTGGGGTATTATCGGAAGCGGCGAGAACCGTTGGATCCCCTCAGATCAGAAACCTGGGGACCCTTGGAGGGAACATCGTAAACGCCTCCCCCGCGGCAGATACCATTCCAGCCCTTGTGATCCTTGATGCTCAGTTAATCCTAACGGGGCCGAAGGGGGATCGAACTCTCCCGATAACGGATTTTTTCGAGGGTCCTTACGAGACCGTTATCGAGGCGGATGAGCTTCTGACGGGTGTTATTGTTCCTCTGCCCCCTCCCTCTGGGCGGGCTATTTTCCTGAAATTGGCGCGGCGGAAGGCCCTGGCCATCGCGCGTATGAACCTTGCCTGTATGCTGTATTACAATCGGCAGAAGGAGGTTTTTGAGTGGGTCCGTCTCTGTGTAGGGTCTTCGACGCCACGTCCGGTTAGAATGACGGAGGCAGAGAAGATTTTAGAAGGGCAACCTTTTACGGATGTGGTTCTCCAGAAGGCGGGACAGGCGGCGGCGGAGCAGATGGTCGCCTTGAGTGGTCTTCGTTCTTCCACGGCGTACAAAAAACCCGTGGTGGGAGACCTCGTCATCCGCGCCGTCAAACTGGCGGTTGAAAAAGGGTAGGGGGGTACGATGATAACCAAGGTCGTTGGGAAACGGGTTGAGCGTGTCGGAATTCTTGACAAGGTTACGGGAAAGGCAAAATACGGTGCGGATCTCGAGATCCCGAATGCGCTAATCCTTAAGGTTTATCGTAGTCCCGTTCCTCACGGGATCGTTCGGAAGATAGATACCTCGGAGGCCGCTGGTGTCGATGGGGTTGTTAGGATCTTCACGGCAAAGGATATTCCAGGTGAGAACCTCTACGGCATCATCAACAAGGACCAACCCGTCCTTACGGGGGAGAAAGTCCGTTTTGAAGGGGATCCAATTGTCCTGGTGGCCGCAGAGGATGAGGAGAGCGCGGATAGGGCCCTGGCCGCCCTACGAGTGGAAATCGATGAATTGCCGGCGGTTTTTGATCCCAACGAGGCCCTGAAACCGGAGGCCCCTTCCATCCATGAAAAGGGAAACCTCCTCTTCGAGCGAAAGATCGTCAAGGGGGATGTGGAGAAAGGCTTTACCGCCTCGGATATCGTCATCGAGGAAACCTACGAGACGAATATGCTGGAACACGCCTACATCGAACCCGAAGTGGGTGTGGCCTATAGGGACGAGGATGGATGTGTTGTCGTCTTGGTAACCACTCAAAACCCCCACTCCGATCATGCCCAGCTTGTTTCGATCTTGGGGGTGGAGCCGGAAAAGGTCCGTGTCATCCAAACGGAGACTGGTGGCGGATTTGGAGGAAAGCTTGATATTTCCGTCCAGCCCTTTCTTGCCCTGGCTGCCTACCATCTGGATCGGCCGGTCCGGATGGTTTACAGTCGAGAAGAATCTTTCCAGGCCACGGCGAAACGCCATCCTCTGAAGATCCGAATGAAGACGGGGGCCACCCGGGACGGAAAACTCACGGCAATGAAAGCGGAGATCATCGCGGACACGGGGGCTTACGGCTCTTATGGGATCGCGGTGGCAACGCGAGCGGCCGTCCACGCGACGGGGCCCTACGAGGTCCCAAATGTTTATGTGGAAAGCAAGGCGGTCTATACCAACAATAACTGGTCGGGGGCCATGCGGGGGTTTGGAGTGCCTCAAATCGCCGTTGCCCACGAGTCTCAGATGGACAAGCTGGCGGAAAGCCTCGGTTTTGACCCGATTACCTTCCGTATGATGAATGCCTTCACGACAGGGTCCGTTACCCCGACGGGCCAGACGCTGAACGCGAGTGTGGGTATTCGGGAGACCTTGAAGAAGATTCGTCCGTATTACGAGCAATTACTCCGTGAGGCTGATGCGACGCAGCTTTCGGGCCTCACCGGCATGAAATACGGAGTGGGTGTTGCCTCCATGTGGTATGGGATAGGAAATACCGGACATCCCAACCCCTCCAGCGCCCAGATCGAGGTGGACCACGAAGGAAATGTGACCCTTTTCACGGGTGCGGCAGACATCGGACAGGGATCGGATACGGTATTGGTGCAGATTGCGGCGGAAACCCTTGGCCTCCCCTTCGATAAAATTCACCTGGTTCGGGCCGATACAACCCTGACCACGGACGCCGGCGCCACTTCCGCCTCCCGCCAGACATATATCTCCGGTAGGGCGGTTTATGAAGCAGCCCTTGAAGTCAGAAAACAGCTTGTTGAAAGGGCGGCTAAGGTTTTCAAGGTTCCCGCGAACCTTATGGTGTGCGAGGGAGGTTTTTTCTTTCCTCAATATCGGGAATTCCAGAAATTATCCCTCACGGATATCATCCGGCGTAGTTTGGTACCGGGGGAGGTAATCCGAGGAGAGGGATATTTCAACCCCGAAACAACCTCTCTCGATCCGGAAACGGGTCAAGGTGTTCCTTACACGACCTATGCCTTTGCGTCTCAGGTCAGCCTCGTGGAGGTGGACCTGGTCACGGGACAAGTTGGGGTCGTGAAGACGATCAGCGCACACGACGTAGGGAAGGCCGTCAATCCCGCCAATGTGGAAGGGCAGATCTTCAGCGGCGTTGCCATGGGGATCGGTATGGGGTTGTTCGAACAGTTCTATCCGAGAAAGACAAAGTCGCTCGATACGTATTTGATTCCTACGGCCATGGATGTCCCGGAGATAACGCCGGTTATCGTGGAAGTTCCCGAGCCCACGGGTCCTTTTGGTGCTAAAGGGGTGGGAGAACCCGCCCTGATTCCCACGGCCCCCGCCATCCTGAATGCCATCCATCATGCGACGGGATGGTGGGTCAATCGAATTCCAGCGGATTTGGAAACTATAAGGGGATTAACATCGGCGGATGAGATGGAAAAATCTAAAAGCTGAAGTCTGGAGTCTAAAGATCCTTTCGGGCTTCGGGCTATAAAAGTCTTCAACCTAAATTTATGTTTGGAGGTGTGTCATGGGAAAGGTGCTCATACGGAATATAGGTACGCTCGTGTCCGGAGACGTTTCGGATCCGATCCTGGATGCGGATTCAATTCTCATCTCGGATGGTAAGATCGAGGCCGTTGGGACGGATCTCTCCGCTGAAGGTGTGGACATCATCGTCGATGCCCAAGGGACGACCGTAACCCCGGGGTTGATGGATTCTCACTGCCACGTGGTCATAGGAGACTTCACACCGAGGCAAAGGATGCTCGATTTCCTGGAGAGCGAGCTCCACGGGGGTGTCACCCAGGTCATATCAGCGGGTGAAGTTCACCTGCCCGGTCGTCCCAAGGATGCGGCCGGTGTCAAGGCGCTGGCGATCCTGGCGGCGAAGGCGTTCAACAATTTCAGGCCCGGCGGGATCAAGGTGCGCGGTGGTGGCTTGATTCTGGAACCTGGATTGACGGAAGAGGATTTTGCCGAAATGGCTCGGGAAGGGGTCAAAACCGTGGGCGAGATCGGGCTTGGAAAGGTGAAAAAACCGGAAGAGGCGGCGCCGATGGTGGAGTGGGCCAAGAAGTATGGCATGACCGTGATGATGCACACGGGGGGAACCTCTATCCCGGGGAGTTCTGTGGTGACGGCGGACCAGGTCATTGCCACGAATCCCGACGTGGTCTCCCATCTTAACGGGGGACCAACCTCAGTATCTCCTGAAGAGGCCCGGAAGATCGTTATGGAAACGGACTTGGTCTACGAGATTTCACATTGCGGGAATCCGAAGATGATTTTGGAGGTTTGCCGACTTACCAGGGAAAAGAATGCCTATCACCGTGTGATTATTGGAAACGACCACCCCTCTGGGACCGGAGTCGTTCCCCTTGGGATCCTCAGGGTCTTGAATATGATTGCCTCCATCGGAGAGATTCCGCCCGAAATCGCCGTCTGTATGGCAACGGGGAATACGGCCCGGGTTCATAAGCTGGATAGCGGTTTCATCGAGCCGGGGAAAGCTGCTGACCTTGTCATCATGGATGCCCCCATGGGCTCCGTGGGTGACGATGCCCTTTCTGCCCTCGAGGCTGGGGATATCCCGGGCGTGTCCAAAGTCATCGTGGATGGGGAAATCAAGGTTCAGAAGAGCAGGAACACCCCGCCCCCCAAGCGTGCCGCAACGCTGTAAAAGATGTAGGAATGCCACGTGAAGGTCAACCCGGAAAAGTGTAAAGGGTGTGGATTCTGCGTTGAGGTGTGTCCCCTGGAGCTTGTTTCTCTCCAGGAAAAGGTTGCATCCATCTCCACGGGATGTGTTCAGTGTCAAGCGTGTGTGAAGGTTTGTCCCGCGGGGGCTATCGATAGTGATACCAGTTTTCCGGAGGGAACGATTCAATGTGATGCCTGTCCTATTGGGTGTCACATCCCTCCTGGAAAGACGGGCGCATGTAGGCGGTACATCAACAGGGATGGCGAGTTGGTAAGGACAACTCTCCTTCATACCTATCAGGATGTCGAAGGGCTTCTCAAACCTCTTTGGGCAGAGGAGATCCAGTCTCCTCTCATTACGGGGATCGGGGCTGGAACGACCTATCCGGACTACCGTCCCGCCCCCTTTATCGTAAAAGGCGAGGCCGGGGGTGTGGATGTGGTTACGGCTGTGACGGAGGCCCCTCTCAGTTACAGTGGCGTCAAGGTAAAGATCGACACGGATGAACCAATCGGAGATGAGGGGGCGACGGTTTATCACGGGCGCCACAAGGTGGGACATGTCACTACGGAAGAATACGGGTCAAAGATGCTCTCTCTTGGGGGTGCCAATCTTCTGACTGGGAAGGATGGGTTTGTCGTTGCCCGGGTGGTTTCAGATATTGCCAACAAAAGGGAAGTGACACTCAAGGTTAAAGATGGCGCGGAGCTGGTCCTCAAGGTGGGGAATCCTCCGGTCATCGACGGCCGGGTCATCGAAAAGATGCGTGTGGGGTGTGGCAGCGCCTCTATGGGGTTATTCGCCCCGCATTTTCGCCATGCCGCCGACGAGGTGATCGTTATCGACTCCCATGTAACGGGTGTCTTTACCGAGCACACGGCGGGGAGATATCTCGGGATTCCTTTTAGCGGGGTCCAGTTGAAGTTCAAGAAGAGTACACCCGGGAGATATTTTGGGGATCACGGCAAGGGCTGGGGTGGAACCAGTATCGAGGATCCCGTCTCTCTGATTAAAGGTATCGATCCTGACCATGGCAGGGTTGGGATGACCATCCTCTTTACCGAGACCACCGGTCAAAAATCCAAGCTGGTTCGTTGGAAGGGGAACTTGGATTTTGAAGAAATTCCTTTGACGGAAGGGGCCCGAAATGCCGTGGAGCAGATTCGGAAAACGAGCCAAAACTCCCGTGTCTCGGCGGTCTACGTGGGCGGCTGCGGCGGAAGCGCCCGTGTCAGTGTGGTACTCTATCCTGTGAAACTCACCGAAGCCGTTCATGCGCGGAAGGTGAAACTGACAGTAGGAGGCGCAACCCCCTTCATCTTTCCAGGGGGCGGGATTACCTTCATGGTTGACGTGGAAGAGGTTAAAACGGGTGCTTTTACATGGGTTCCAACACCGGCAACCGTTGCCCCTCTCGAGTTTACCATGACATTGCGGGACTACGAGGGGATGGGAGGCTATACGGAAGCACTCATTGATTGGGATGATTTGATGAAGTGGCTTTCCGAACGGAAGGAAGGGGAATAGCTGGGGTTGTGTCGATGATACGCGAGCGAACCTGTGTTTCTTCCAATGATGTGTCCAGAGACATTCCCGAAAGAATCTTCTCTGCCGATGTTCGAGTTTCCTATGGCCCCATGGAGATCGGAATTCAGGTGAACGGAACGGAAAGGGGTGTGCGGAAATCCTGTGAAGATGTAGATAAAAAGGCCCGCCTGCTTCTGGATGACGTTAAAAGGTTTCATCCCCTGCTGAAGTTGCGGGGTGAGGAGTTGAGGGTAAAATCACGCTGGCCACGAGTGGTTCAGAGGATGGTGGAAGCCGTTCAAGTTGTTTCAGCGGAAACATTGACTCCCATGGCTGCCGTGGCAGGGGCCATTTCCGATGAACTACTCTTGGATTTGCAAGACGCGGCGGATGGTTTTTTAACAAAGGTCCTCGTGAACAACGGAGGGGACATGGCCCTTTTTTCACCCGATGAACCAGTGCGTGTGGGAATCCGAGGCGCGGTGCCTGAAGGAATGTCCATGCGTGAAGTGCTGATTTCGGAGGTGGATGAGCCGTATGGCCTTGCGACGAGTGGGTGGCGTGGAAGGAGCTTTAGTCAGGGTATCGCCGATGCCGTGGTCGTGGCGGCCGACTCGGGGGCTTTGGCAGACGCGGCGGCCACGTTTGTCGGGAACTACGTGAAGGAGGAAGGGCACGGAAGGGTTCGGCGCCGAAAGGCTTCAGAACTTGATCCCATGACGGATATTCCAAACCTCATGGTTACCGTTTCCTGTGATCAGCTAAGTGAAGATGAAAAACTGACTGCTCTTGAAAACGGTGGTGCCATGGCGTCTTCCCTCTTGGGTAGGGGGATTATATGGGGCGCGGGGATCTATCTGCAGGGAGAGTCGATGGAATTGTCAAAAGGTGTCATAAACTTTAAATAATTAAAGGAGGTGCATGATGGAGATTCGAAAGATGGTAACGGTCGTGGACGAGATTCGTGAAGAGATGGGACAGAAGGTGGATCCTCCGCATCGAAAGGCGGCGGCCATCGCTGTGATCAAGAATCCTTTTGCGGGGAAATATCAGGAGGATCTTTCCGATTTGATGGATATCGGAGAACAACTGGGAAGTATGCTGGGAGAACTTGCCGTAAAGGCCCTCGGGATTCCCAAAGAGAAATCCGAAAGCTATGGGAAGGGGGCCATTGTTGGATTGAATGGTGAGCTTGAGCACGCTGCCGCCATCCTTCATCCCAAGCTGGGCAAACCCTTCCGGGAAGCCCTTGGGGGCGGGAAGGCGATCATCCCTTCCGCCAAGAAAATGGGTGGTCCGGGAACCCCCCTCGATGTTCCGCTACACTTCAAGGATGCCGCTTTCGTGCGGTCTCATTTCGATGCCATGGAGATCCGTGTTCAGGATGCACCACGGGATGACGAGATTGTGGTTGCCTTGGTAGTGACCGATTCCGGCCGTCCTTTGGCCAGGGTCGGTGGCCTGAAAAAAGAAGAGGCAAAATGTGAGGATGGCCTGAGATAACAATAGAGCTCCCGGGTAAGTTTACTTCTCCGGGAGCCTATATTTTTATCAATTTTCTACTCTTTTTTTATACATATTACCCATAAATCCTTTAGACTTTTGGAAATACCGGAATAGAAAATAGGCATTTTTCATTTTATTCAATTGACATTTTAGGAATAAGGTTTATAATATCCAAAACTAATTGGTTTCATATTGAGATACGGACCAGAAATGAAGAAGGGCCTGAAAAACATACGAAATATCGGGATCATTGCCCATATCGACGCGGGGAAAACTACCGTGTCGGAGAGGATGCTTTATTATACGGGTAAGATTCACAAAATGGGCGAGGTCCACGATGGGGATACGGCGTTGGACTGGATGGCCCAGGAGCAGGAACGGGGGATTACCATTACCTCCGCTGTCACAAACTTTTTTTGGCGGGATTGCGAGATCCACCTTATCGATACCCCGGGGCACGTGGATTTTACCATTGAAGTCGAGCGTTCCCTGAGGGTCTTGGATGGGGCCGTTGTCGTGTTTTGCGGGGTGGGAGGGGTGGAACCCCAATCCGAGACGGTGTGGCACCAAGCGGATAAATATCGAGTCCCTCGCATTGCCTTTATCAATAAGATGGACAGGATAGGGGCCGATTTCGATCACGTTATTTCCATGATGGAGGAGAGGTTTAATACGCCACCTGTGATTTTGCAGAGGCCCATTGGAGTTGAAAGCGCCTTCAAAGGTGTGGTGGACCTGGTGAGGCAAAAGGCGATTGTCTGGTCGGAGGACGGCCTGGGTAACGAGTACGAGGTGGCGGAAATCCCTCAGGACATGAAAGAGGAAGTGGCTGCTTACCGTGAGAAGCTTCTTGAGGCGGTAGCCGAGGCGGACGATGAACTGATGGAGCGTTATTTGGAAGAAGGGGACCTCCCTGAAGGGGATATCCTTAAGGCCCTCCGAAAACGAACCCTCAACATGGAAATCGTTCCCGTCCTTTGTGGCTCTGCTCTGAAAAATAAGGGTGTCCAACCTTTGATGGATGCTATCGTGGATTTTCTGCCTTCTCCTTTAGAGGTTCCCCCCATTTCAGGGGTGGATCCCGAGACGGGGGAGACCATTACCCGGCCGCCGGACATCAAGGCGCCATTTTCGGCCCTCGTTTTTAAGGTCATGATGGATCAGGGGAGAAAGTTGTGTTTTGTCCGTGTCTATTCGGGACAGGTCAAAGTGGGGGAAGAACTCTATAATCTGAATCTGAGGACAAAGGAAAAGGTTGCCCGTATCCTGGAGATCCATGCCAACCATCGTAAGCGAATCGATACGGCAAAGGCGGGTGATATTGTCGGTGTCATTGGGCTGAAGAGGTCTTCCACGGGGAACACCCTTTGCGACGCCTCAGACCCTATTTTACTGGAGCCCATCGACAGCTATGAACCCGTGATTTCCGTGGCCATCGAGACGGTCTCCAATCAGGAGGCGGAGCGGGTTCAGGAAGTCCTGACCCAGATCATGGAGGAAGATCCCACGTTTCAGGTCAAAACGGACGAGGAAACGGGTCAAGTGGTCATTTCGGGTATGGGGGAGCTCCACTTGAACGTGGTGACCACCCGATTGATGGAGGATTATGGCCTGAAGGTTCACGTGGGACGTCCCCAGGTCGTTTATCGAGAGACGATTACCCGATCTGTCAAGTCTACGGGGGTTTTTGACCGTGAAATGGCAGGCATGCATGGGTTTGCCACCGTTACGATAGAGATGAGCCCCGCGGAGAGGGGAACGGGAAATCACTATACGGACAGGGAGGTAGAAGAAATTCTCCCGCCGGAATATCGTCAGGTGGTCCGAGAAGGGATTATGGATGCCTTGTCTTTCGGCCCCCTTTCCGGGAGCCCGATGATCGATGTTGATGTAATTTTGAAAGATGTAAAATGGGAGGAAAACGATCATGCGATTTCATCGCTGCGTATTGCAGCCGCAACAGCCGTAAGGGAGGGAACTCAGCGGGCGGAGATCATTCTTCTGGAGCCCATCATGGAGCTTGACATCCTCACGCCGGAGGAGTTCGTCGGAGAAGTTATTTCAGATATTAACAGCCGGAAAGGTGAAGTTCACAGCCTTGAAAACAAAGGGAAAATTACACTGATCCAGGCGCGCGTGCCCTTGAAGCAACTTTTTGGATATTCAACGACGTTACGTTCGCTAACCCAAGGGAGAGGAAACTTTACCATGCGCTATTTCCGGCATGACCAAATCACATAGGAGGAAAATATGATGATGGACAACGAAAAGATCATTCATATCTTGAAGGATCACGAGGGCAGGTTTGTATCGGGCGAGATTATCAGCCGTGAGGTTGGAATTACCCGGGCGGCCATTTGGAAGAGGATTTCGGCATTGAAGAGCATGGGATATGTCATTGATGCCCGTCAGAACATGGGATATCGCCTGATGCGTTCCCCGGATATCCTCACTCCTGAGGAGATTCAATACCGTCTCGGGACGAAGATTATTGGCAGCGAAGTCCGTTACTATCCGGTTTTGGAGTCGACCAATGCGGAGGCCTTCCGTGCCGCCTCCGAAGGAGGAAAGGACGGACTGGTGATTGTCACGGATCACCAGACGGGCGGGAAGGGGCGTCTCAACCGCACGTGGTTTTCCTTCCGTCGCCAGTCCCTTTCCCTTTCCTTTGTCCTGCGTCCCAAGATCGTTCCTTACGTCGCCACCATGTTGACCTACATGGCGGGGATCGCTCTTTACGAGACGATCTACGCCATCACGGCGATTAAACCGGCGATCAAGTGGCCGAACGACATCATGATGAGCGGGAAAAAGGTAGCGGGAATCCTGTGCGAGCTGAATACCGAGACGGATGTGGTGAACTTTGCCGTCATCGGGATGGGAATCAATCTCAACGTCAGAAAGAATAAGTTTCCGGAAGAGATCCGAGATGCTTCCACCTCCATTTACGAGGAGACCAAGAAACGGGTCAAACGGGTCGCTTTTGTCAAGGAATTGCTCCGCCAGATGGATTATTGGTATGGCGTCTTTCTGAGGGATGGAGGCGATAGCCGAATCCTGGCCGAGTGGAAGGAGCGTGCGAAGATCGTGGGTCAAGATGTCAAGATTCGCTCCTTCAATGAGGAAATCGAGGGTGAGGTCGTAGATGTTGATTCCTATGGTGCCCTGATCATTCAGACGAAGGACGGCGAGAAGAAGCGCGTGATCGCTGGAGACCTGGAGACTATGGTCCTGCCCGAGGAGTAACATGCTTCTTGCCATCGATGTGGGAAACACGAATACGGTTTTTGGGGTCTTCAAGGGCGAAGAACTGCAAATAAGCTGGCGAGTCAGCACACTGGCGAACCGTTCCATAGACGAATATCGTATCCTCATCTCCAGACTCTTCGAGCTGGAGGGGATGGAGATGGGAACGATATCGTCTTCGATCATCTCGTGTGTTGTCCCTACAGTTCTTGAGGCCTTACCCGTTTCCATCAAAAAGATGTTCGGGTTAACCCCGCTCGTTGTTGGGCCGGGGATCAAGACAGGGATGCCCATTTTTTACAGCAACCCCACGGAGGTGGGCGCGGACAGGATTGTAAACGCCGTCGCGGGCTATGAGAGATTCAAGACACAGACCATCGTGGTCGATTTCGGCACGGCGACCACCTTCGACTGCGTCTCTGAGAAGGGGGAATACCTCGGGGGACTTATTGCTCCGGGGGTTCACATCTCCATGGAGGCCCTGTTCCAGTATGCCTCCAAGCTACCCCGGGTTGCCCTATGTTGGCCGGGCAGTGTCATTGGAAAGACAACCGTTCAGAGCATCCAGTCCGGGCTCCTTTACGGGTACGTGGAAATGGTGGATGGCCTCGTCCGCCGGATCAAGAAGGAAATGAAGGGACCTGCCAAGGTGATCGCCACCGGGGGACTATCCCGGCTTGTGGGCAAGGAGTCGCAGACCATCGATGAAACGGATGAACTCCTCACCCTCGACGGCTTGCGAATCATCTACGAGAGGAATTTATAAAAGAAGGGAAAGATTAAAGTGGGGCTACAATCATATATCCAGCCCCTCTTTTCCTTGTCTTTTACTCTTCAGCCTTCAACTTTTACCCTATTATACCACTCCACGAATCTTTCAATCCCTTCTTCCATCGTGGTATGTGGGTCGTAACCTAATTCTTTACGGGCCCGGCTGATGTCGGCGTAGGTGATGTTGACATCCCCCGGTTGTAGAGGCAGGCGCTGAATGTTTGCCTTCTTTCCGAGGGCTGCCTCGATCATTCGGATGAGATCGATGAGGGCCGTGGTGCGTGATTCTCCCAGGTTGTAGAGATGAAAACCCGAATCGATCTTTCTTACCCTTATCATGCCGTCGATGATATCGTCGATATAAGTGTAATCCCGTTTCGTGGTGCCGTCTCCGAACATGGGAACAGGTTTGCCCTCGTCGATCAGGCGTGTAAACTTGTGAATCGCCATTTCCGGACGCTGCCTCGGGCCATAAACCGTGAAGAACCTCAGGGCCACGATGGTGAATTGATAGAGATGGTGATAGGTGTAACAGATCAGCTCACCCGCCTTTTTCGTCGCGGCGTAAGGGGAGATGGGATGATCCACGAAGTCATCCTCCGCGAAGGGAACCTTGGGATTGTTCCCGTAAACGGAGGAGGAAGAGGCAAAGACCATCCGGGAGACTTCGTATTTCTTCATGGCCTCGAGTAGGTTCATAGTGCCGCGAATGTTGACCTCCTGATAGGTAACGGGATCGGCAATGGAGGGGCGCACGCCAGCCATGGCGGCGAGATGAACGACTTCTTCCGGGTGATGGGTTTTGAAAACATCATTGATGAAATCCGTGTCCCTGATATCTCCCCTTAGGTCTGTGAACTGGTCGGAGCTGAAGCGTTTTTTAATCTCCCTAAGATTTTGCTCCTTGATCGTAGGATCGTAGAAGGGGTTCAGGTTATCGATGGAGATGACCCGATGTCCTTCTTCGAGGAGTGTTTCCGCGAAGTGGGATCCGATGAATCCGGCGGCGCCGGTGAGGAGAATTTTCATGGCCCTATCCTTTCAAAAATAGGTTACGTGTTTTTTGAACCTTTTCTTCCACTGGACGATTGGTTCCAGGGGTTTGGAGGCGAAGATGCGGTGTTCCGCATCCATCAAAACAACCTGATATTCGGGATGGGAGACGGCCCATTGAATGGCTTTTTCTCTTCCCATGACGAAGAGAGCCGTGGCGAGGGCGTCGGCGTCCATCGTGTTTTTGGCTAAAACGGAGACACTCCGGAGGCCACGGGCGGGGAGACCAGTTCTGGGGTTGAGGATGTGGTGATACCGGACGTGGCCCTTGATGAAGTAGCGTTCGTAATCCCCTGAAGTGGCGATGGCACGGTCCGAGAGGGAAACGATGGCGATGACGGCCTTGGGGTCGTCCGGGTCCTGGATGCCGATGTGCCAAAGACGTTGGAGAGGGGCCCCTGACGTGTAGAGATCTCCCCCCGCGTTGACAATGAAGTTGTGAATTCCTTTGGCGTTGAGGAGTGCAGATGCCCTATCCACGGCAAAGCCCTTGGCGATTCCACCAAGATCGAGAGACATGCCTTTAATTTTCAGAGAGATGCGGTGGGTAATCGGATCGCATCTCACCTTGTCAATCCCGGTGTTTTTCAGCGCATTTGCGATGGCTAACTCCGGGGGGAGATGAGGGTTTTTGGTATCCCATCCCCAGAGCTTGATAAGTGGTCCCATCGTGATGTCGAAGGTCCCGTTCGTTTCTTTGCCGATGAGAAGCCCCTCGTAGATAACGCGACAGGTTAGGGGGGAGATAACCAAGGGGCCTTCCCCTGCGTGAGCATTGATTCGAGACAGTTCGCTACCCGGCCGATCGGGATTCATGGCGCCGTCCACCGATTTTATCGCGTCGAAGGCCTGTTTGATAACCTTTTCGGAAGAAGAGGAGCCAACCCAGGTGATTTCGACGACCGTGCCCATGATCCACTGGCTTTCGTGCAGAATCTGGGGGCGATCGCAGGCGGTTAGAGAGAGGAGACACAGGATCGCCAGGAAACTGAACCACAGATGTTTTGGGTGAAAGGACACAAGATGGGAAGGAAAATGAGAAATCGTTTTCATCGGTTTATCTGAATAAAACATAAGACAGGGAGAGGAAAAGGATGTAGAGGGAGAAAAGGATGAGGCCGTGTATCTTTCGTATCTTTTTGGAGAAGAGGAGGATAGAAAGGAAGATGCCCACGACAACGAGTAGGGCTCCTCCGTAGAAGTGAAGGGTTCTGGCCTCCGCCGTTAATGGGCGTGCCGTGGCCGACATACCGACGATCCACAGAATATTCAGGATGTCCGCTCCGATGATGTCGCCCGCGGCAATGTCCCCCTCGTTTTTCAAGGCCGCGATGATGCAGGTTGTAACTTCCGGGAGTGAGGTTCCGATGGCTACCACGGTGAGACCGATAATGATTTCGGAGATCCCCAAAAGCCTTGAAATGCCGGTCGCGGCCCAGATGACGCCACGGCTCGAAGCGAGAACCCCGACGAGTCCCACTGAAAAGAGAAGAATCAGTGAGAGGTTGGATCGTGTATGAATCTTGGGGATGTGTTGGTCTAAATTTTCCGCGATGACAATTTCCCGTTGGGTCTTGGCGTAGGAAATAAACCAGCCGAAATAGGCGGCGAGGATTCCCAGGAGGATGATTCCTTCGAGCCGGGAGATGGTCCCATTCAGGCTGAAGATGTAGAGGAGGCAGCCGCTCCCGAGGAGAACGAAGGCAGAAGGCTTGATGAGTTTTCGGTTGACGATGAAGGGAACGGGGGCGAGTAGGGCGGCAAGTCCAAAGGCGAGGGCGTCGTCAGCGATAACTGAACCGATAGCGTTTCCCAGGGCGAGATTACTGTATCCCATAATGGCGGACTGAACGGAAACAGCCAGTTCGGGGAGTGTGGTCCCCATGCTGACGAGTAAGGTGCCCACAATGATTTTTGGGATATGATTGCGTTCGGCAATTCCGACGGCCCCCGAGACGAAGAGATGTCCGCAGAAGAGGAGAACGATAAAGCTTAGGATAAGAACTAAGGTATAGGAAAGCATAGTATTCTTTGCTGGTATCCGGATCTTTTTCCATCATTCCTAACATACCCGCACGCGGTTGAAAAGCGGAACCTTCAATCTGGAGACTTCCCCTAACATTTCAGATTTTTGCGTTTGAATCCGGCGGCGGTTTTTGTCTTATTAGGGGGGCTTGATTTTAAAAATTTTTTATGTTAACTTACGCAAAATTTAGTTCGCTTGGAAGGCGGGCATTAGGCCCGCTTTCTATTTGAGAGGAATAAATGAAGGACCTCAAGCTTGTTGAGGAGATTTGCAGAGAGATCGGGGACTGGATGGGGTTTGAGATCGTGGACGTGGAATTCGTTCCGGGAAACCGGGGCTGGGTTTTGCGTGTGACCATCGACAAGGAGGGGGGCGTGACAATCGATGATTGTGCCGCCTTCAGCCATCAGCTCGACCCTCGGCTGGACGTGGAAGATTGTTTCCCCGGTCAGGTATACACCCTTGAGGTTTCGTCGCCCGGCCTGACGCGCCCTTTGAAAAAACTGCAGGATTATACGCGGTTCCAAGGGAGAAAGGTCAAGATTAAGACGGCGAGGGAGATCGATGGCCGGAAGGTGTTCAAAGGGACCTTGGTCAGGGAAGAGGAAGGCCGGATAACTGTGAAAAATGGAAAGAGGGATATTGTCATCCCTTTTGAGGATATCGTAAAGGCAAATTTAGAATTTGAATGGTAACCCATTACCCATGCAGGGAGGATGATGAGGCATGGCGCCATCATTGGATTATGTTATTGAGCAAGTACAACGGGAGAAAGGAATTTCCCGGGATGTCATCGTAGATGCCATAGAAACGGCTATATTGACAGCAGTACGCAAGAAGATGGGACAGGATCTCGATCTTGAGGCCCAGTACAACCCTGAAACAGGTGAAATCGAGGTCTTTCAGTTCAGAACCGTGGTGGAAGAGGTGGAGAACCCCGACACGGAGATCTCGCTGGAGGAGGCGCGCCGAGAGCTTGACGAGGAAAGCGAGGTGGGAGACAGCATCGGGGTGAAGATCGATACCAGCGATCTCGGAAGGATCGCGGCCCAAACGGCAAAACAGGTCATCATGCAGAAGGTTCGAGACGCTGAGCTTGAGAGCATATACGAGCAGTATAAGGACCGGAAAGGCGACTTAATCAGCGGGACCGTCCAGAGAATCGAGCGGGGCGGGCATATCCTCGTGAATTTGGGAAAAACGGAGGCCCTTCTTCCCCTGAGCGAACAGATACCCAATGAAACCTTTCGACGGGGAGAGCGGGTCCGCGCCTTGATTATCGATGTGCGAAAGGAAACACGGGGACCGCAGATTATCCTTTCCAGGACCCATCCTGGTTTTTTGATCCGGCTCTTCGAATTGGAGGTTCCCGAAATCGCCTCGGGAGATGTGAAGATCGTCAACGCCGTTCGCGATCCGGGGCAGCGGGCGAAAATCGCTGTTTATACAAAGGATTCTCATATCGATCCCGTGGGTTCCTGCGTGGGGGTTCGAGGATCCAGGGTCCAGAACATCGTTCAGGAGCTTCGGGGAGAACGAATCGATATTATCCCGTGGACACCGGACTATACGAAGTTCATCTGTAGCGCCCTGGCGCCGGCCAAGATCTCGAAGGTCTTTATCGACGAGGAAAATCGTTCCATTGAGGTGATCGTCGATGATGATCAGCTTTCTCTTGCGATCGGGAAAAAGGGACAGAATGTCAGGCTGGCTTCCAAGTTGACGGAGTGGCGAATCGATATCCGGAGCGAAACGGAGCTCGAAGAGACCTTTAAGAAGGCTGTTGCGGACTTCATGGAGAAACTCGATATCGGTGAGGTCCTGGCAAGGATGCTCTATAATGAGGGTTTTGTGAGTGTTGAGGAGATTGCCGAGGTCGATATTGATGAACTCCTTGAGATTGAGGGCCTGGAGGAAGAGAAGGCCCGGTGGATTCATGAAAGGGCGAAGGCCGCGGTGAAGGCATCTGAAGCTCCTGAAGGGGGGACTTTGGAGGAGGCAGAAGAAAAGGCTTCTGAGAAGAAGGGCGCTGCCGGGAGTGACTTGAAGGCTTTACCCGGCGTGGGGCCGAAACTCTTTTCGCAGTTCGTGCAATCTGGGATCGAGACGGTTGAAAAACTTGCCTCGTTGTCCCTGGAGGAACTCATGAAGGTCCCCGGGGTGGGCGAGAAAAAGGCGAAGGCCTTGCTGGAATCGGCAAAGGCCGCACTGGAACAGGGAGATGAGGCGTAATATTCCTATAAGGACCTGTATCGGGTGTCGGAAAAAAGGGATGAAGAGCTCCTTGATCCGATTTACCTTTACCCTGGGAAAGGGGATCCAGCTCGATAGACGGCAGATTCTGCCTGGGCGAGGGGCGTATGTTTGCAGAGATTTGACGTGCCTGGAGAAGGCTTGGAAGAAAAAGGCCTTTGTCCGCGCATTGAGGATACCTCCTGCTCAACTGAAGGATATTAGCCCGGATGATGTAAACCGTCTGAAGGAAGAGATGGCGGTCTTTATTTCGGGGGATGAGGAAAGATCCAAAGAAGGAGATTTAAATGAGCAAACTTGATGACTTCTTGGAGTTGGCTCGGAAAAAAGGGTTAAGCGAAAAAGAGCGTATGGCGGAACTGAAACGCCTTGGATTCAAGCTTACCAAGGAAGAAGTGGCCGAACAGCTTCATGAGTCAGAGAAAGAGGTGACTTCGGAGGAAGGAGAAACTTCCAAGGTCAAGGTTATCGAAAAGCGAATCAAGGGAAATGTTATCCGTCGACGGGTCCGTAAGGTGGCCAAACCGAAGGTTGAGGAAGAAAAACCGGCCGAAGAGGTTACAGAGACACCTGTTGCAAAGGAAGAAGGACAACCTGAATCCCCTGCTGCCGCTGAAGATGTGAAGGCGGAAGCCACTGAGACAAAAGAAGAGGTGTCTCAAGAGGCTGTAGCCGAGGAAACAGCCGAGGTGCCTGCGGAGGAGGCTCCCGTAGAGGAGGTCCCATCCGAAGAGGCTCCTGAGGAAAAGGCCGTTTCCAAGCCATCCGTTGAGGCGAAGCCAAAGAAAAAGAAGAAGAAAAAAGATGAAGGGGCGCGGGTGACGGGTTTTGTCGATCTTACGGCTATTCTCGAAAAGGAAAAGCTCGAGGCCGAGAAGAAGGCCCCCAAGAAAGAGAAGGCGAGGAAAGGCGAGGCAGAGGGAGAAGGTGTTACCCCCTTGTCGGGAGCAGTATTAAAAGAGGCTGGAAGGGGGGAAAAACCCGCAGCGGTTGAGGAAAAGGTGCCTTCAAAGAAGCGCCATAAGGTTCGGAGGAAATGGGTCGAACGTGATTTCAGGAAGGAACTGAATGAATACCTTGCCGGTGCCAAGGGGCAGGGAGACGAAGCTTTGCGGGCCTCACGGAAGCATAAGAAAGAGAAGAGGGGGGCCAAGAAAGAGACCGTGTCCACTGCGCCGGCAAAAGAGATCAAGCGGGTCATTCGTATCCTCGATAAGATCTCCGTGGGTGAGCTTGCGAAGCGTATGGGTGTCAAGATTGAGGAAGTCATGGCCAAGTTGATGGACCTGGGGATTCAGGTAAGCATCAACGAAACGGTGGATGCGGATACCGCAAGCCTGGTAGCATCCGAGTTTTCGTATACTGTGGAGGATGCCTCCAAGGATATTGAAGGACTTCTCTTCGATGAAGAGGATCGCGAAGAGGATCTTGCGCCCAGGCCGCCGGTTGTGACCGTGATGGGCCACGTAGATCATGGAAAAACCCTGCTTCTCGACGCCATCCGTAAGACTCATGTGGTTGATGAAGAGGCGGGAGGTATTACCCAGCATATTGGGGCCTATGAAGTGGATCTCGGGAAGGGCAAACGGGTGGTTTTCATTGACACACCGGGTCATGAGGCCTTCACGGAGATGCGGGCCAGAGGGGCCCAGGTTACGGATATCGTCGTCCTTGTGGTGGCGGCCGATGACGGGGTGATGCCCCAGACGGTAGAGGCCATCAACCATGCAAAGGCGGCGGAGGTTCCCATCATCGTGGCCATCAACAAGATTGACAAGCCCCAGGCGCAGCCGGAAAGGGTCCGTCAGGCCCTGATGGAGCACGGTCTGGTCCCTGAGGAACTTGGCGGAGATACCTTGTTCGTGGAGGTTTCCGCGAAAACGCGACAGGGTATCGATGATCTCTTGGAGATGATCCTGCTCCAGGCGGAGATGATGGACTTGAGAGCCAACCCCAAGCGGAAGGCCAGGGCGGTGGTCCTTGAATCGGGTATGGATCGGAACCGGGGTGTTACTGCCACCACTATCGTGAAGGAGGGAACCTTGAAGAAAGGAGACTTTTTCGTGGTGGGACCGAGTTACGGGAAGGTTCGTACCCTTATGGACGATAAGGGAAAAACCGTAAAGTCTGCTGGACCGTCTTCACCGGTCCTGGTGCTCGGGTTTGCCGAGATTCCAGAAGTTGGAGAAACCCTCTATGTGGTGAAGAATGAGAAGGAAGCCAAGCAGATAGCCACGTATCGTCGAACGAAGATCTTGGAAGAGAGGGCCAGCGCGCAAGCCTCAGTCTCGCTGGATGATCTATTCGAGAAGATCAAGGAAGGCGAGATCAATGAGCTGAACGTTATTGTCAAGGCGGATGTGATGGGAAGCCTGAAGGCCGTTTGTGAGGCCCTGGGCAAGCTTGGGAACGAGGAGGTCCGCGTCAACATCGTCCACCAGGCGGTGGGGGGAATCAGCGAGTCGGACATCAATCTTGCTTCCGCCTCTCAGGCCATCGTGATCGGTTTTAACGTGCGTCCCGAACCAAAGGCGAGAAACCTTGCCAAGAAGGAAGGGGTTGAGATACGTCTCTACTCGATTATTTATGACTTGATCGACGACGTGACGAAGGCCCTGACGGGGATGTTAGCGCCCAAACGTGAAGAGAAGGTCCTTGGCAGGGCGGAGGTCCGTGCAACGTTTTCAGTCCCGAAGGTCGGAGTGGTTGCCGGATGCTATGTGGTGGATGGGGAAATTCCCCGGAATGCCTTTGTCCACCTTCTGAGGGACAATGTGGTGGTTTACGATGGAAAGATTTCCTCCCTGAGGCGTTTTAAGGACGACGTCAAAGTGGTTCAGGCGGGATACGAGTGTGGTTTGGGTATTGAGAATTTCAACGATATAAAGGTTGGTGATATTATAGAAGCCTACATCATGGAGGAAACCGCGGCGGAACTTTAGTGGGAAACGGCCATGGTGATAGGGTATGGAATGATCGATCTTTTTATGGAGGGCGTTGGTTCGTTAAAGGGGAAGCGGCGTATCGTGCTTAAGATACTCGATCGAACCCGAAACAAGTTTCCTGTTTCCATTACGGAGGTAGATATGCAGGACTTGTGGCAGCGGGCTCGGATCGGGTATTGCGTGGTTGGTACAAACCAGGAGATTGTGCAGCGCACGCTACACCAGGTTTGTGATTACGTGGAATCCCTCCATCTGGCCCAGGTGACCCAGATGGAAACGGGGATTGTTATAGAAAAAGGACAGAGGTTTTAGTGTCATGAGAGGGCAGAGAACGGAGCGTGTCGGAGATAGGATTCGTGAAGTCGTCTCACAGTTGCTGGTGAAAAAAGTGAAGGATCCGAGGGTTTCCTTCTGTACCATCACCCATGTGAGGATGACCTCAGATCTGAAGATCGCTCGGGTTTATTTTTCGGTGATCGAGGGGGTTCAAGACTGGCATAAAACCCTGAAAGGCCTTAACAGTGCGAAGGGCTATATCCGGCGGGAGCTGGGCAAGGAGGTCATTCTCAAAACGACACCCCAGATAGAATTCATTCATGATGATACCTTTGAAGAGATGGATCGAATCCAGTCGCTCCTAAATAAAGTGAAAGTCGAGCCTTTATGAAGAAGATAAGCGAAGAGATACTGAAACATCGAAAGTTTTTGATTACGACACACGTGGAACCTGATGGAGATGCCGTGGGGTCCACCCTGGCCATGTGGCATGCCCTGAAGGCCATGGGTAAAGAGGTTGTGGCTTGTTTGGCGGATCCGGTGCCCCCGATTTATCGTTTTCTCCCGGGCTCCCGTGAAATCCTCAACGAGGTTCCCCTTGGATTCAACCCGGATTGCGTGATCGTTCTCGATTGCAGCGAACTACGCAGGGCGGGGAGAATCCTTGATGAGATTGACATGGAGACGGTTGTCCTAATGAATATCGATCATCACAATAGCAATGATCGGTTTGGAGATTTTTCCTTTGTGGAGGAAAGCGCGGCGACGGGGGAGCTGGTCTACGAGCTCATGGGGGATCTGAAAATTCCCTTGACGCATGATATGGGGATGTGTATCTACACGGCCATCTTGACCGATACGGGGGGATTTCGGTACCGGAACACCACCCGGCGTTCCCTCCAGATCGCCGCGGAGATTGTGGGGCTGGGTGTCAATCCTGGGGAGATCGCAGAGAGGGCCTGTGAGAGCTACCCGCTGGAGCGGTTTCAGATCCTGGGGAAGGCCCTGAGGAATTTGCGGGTGAGTTGCAACGGTAAGGTCGCCGACTTCTTTGTCACCCAGAAGATGTTTAACGGAAACGGAGTTTCTCCCAGCATCGTTGAGGGATTTGTCAATTATCCAAGGGAGATCAATGGGGTCCTGGTCAGCGTCTTTTTCAGGGAGAAGGCGAAGGGCCAATATCGGGTGAGCCTTCGATCCAAAGGAGATGCCGATGTTTCTGAGGTTGCCCAGTTTTTCGGGGGTGGAGGACACCGGAACGCAGCTGGTTGCCTGGTAGAAGGCGATTTTGAAACGGCAAGAAGACACGTGCTTGAGAGGGTTTGTGAAGCGGTTCGGGGGTGTGAAGGGTGAGAGACGTCAAAAAAGGGGGATTCCTCATTCTCAATAAACCAGCGGGAATGATTTCCAACCAGGCCCTGGGACGAATAAAGAGATTGTTCAAAGTGAAAAAGGCGGGTTATATAGGGACCCTGGACCCGTTTGCCACGGGGGTTCTGCCGATTGCGCTGAATCAAGGGACCCGTTTAATCCCCTATTTTGAGAACGACGTCAAGGGTTACGAGGGGGAGATAGAACTCGGTATCGAGACGGATACCATGGATTCTTCTGGTAAGGTCATCGCCACTGCGACTCCCCCCTCCCTTAGCTTCGAGGAGGTTCAGGCCATTTTCAAACGTTTCACCGGTGTTATCGAACAGGTCCCTCCCATGTATTCGGCCAGGAAGGTGAATGGGGTTCCTCTCTATAGGATGGCGCGGAAGGGGCAGGAAGTGGATCGGGGGGTCAAACGTGTGGTTATCCACGAGTTTATCCTCAAATCGATCGATGGAACGAAATTGAAATTTTCGGTCTCTTGTTCGAAGGGAACGTATATCCGAGTCCTTGCCCATGATGTGGGCCGGGAGATAGGATGCGGTGCGGTTCTCGCGAGCCTCTGTAGAGTCAGGAGCGGAAGATTTCATATAGACGAGGCCGTGACCCTCGAGGAACTGGAGGAATTGAACGAAGAGGATCGATGGGCAAAGGTCCTAAGTAATCGGGCCGTTCTGTCTTCGTGGGAGGAGATAATCGTTCCCGACGACGTCGTCCGCTCCATTTCGAACGGGCGGGCGATCTATTGGATGGATGTGAAACGGTATGACCTGCCATTGATAAAAGTGGAGGATCCGATTAAAATAGTATCGAAAGATGGTCGTCTCGCGGCTATCGTGAGAAGCCGTATCGTTCAGAAGGAGGAAGAGAAGAGTGATCTTTCTCCCGTAATTTATGAACTGGAGAAGGTGTTCGCACCTTAATTGAGAAGTAAAAAAAGGAGGCGTAAATGGCTCTAACAGCTGAAAGAAAAGGAGAAATTATTCAGAAATTCAAGGTTCATGACTCGGATACCGGGTCTCCAGAGGTCCAGGTGGCCTTGCTGACGGAGAGGATCAGCTACCTGACCGAGCATTTCAAGGTGCACAAAAAGGATTTTCATTCACGCCGGGGGCTTTTGAAGCTCGTCGGGCAGAGAAGAAGACTTCTGGACTACTTGAAGAGAAAGGATGTAGAGCGATACCGAAAATTGATAAAAGAATTGGGATTAAGAAGATAGTTAATATTTTAGCATGTAGTTTGATAGGAGATTTAGAGTAGATGAATATAAAAGAAACATTGATGGTGGGAGGACGACCCCTAACCATTGAGACGGGGAAAGTGGCTCGACAGGCGGACGGCGCTGTTGTGATAACTCATGGGGACACGGTCGTCCTGGTGACGGCGGTTTCCGAGCGCGTAAAGAGGGAAGGGCTCGATTTCTTCCCATTGACCGTAAATTACCAAGAAATGACCTTTGCGGCGGGGAAGATCCCTGGAGGGTTCTTCAAACGGGAGGGAAAACCCTCCGAGAGGGAAACCCTTATATCGAGGCTGATCGATCGACCCATCCGGCCCCTTTTCCCAAAGGGATATAAGAACGAAACCCAGATTATCGCGACAGTCCTCTCCTTTGATCAGGAGAACGATCCCTCTGTGTTGGGAATTCTGGGAGCTTCCGCTTCTCTCGGCATTTCGGATATCCCCTTTGAGGGACCCATCGCCGCCGCGCGGGTGGGGCGTATTAACGGGGAGTTCATCGCCTTTCCTACCGAAGAGCAGTTGGCGGAAAGCGACATCGATCTGGTCGTAGCGGGAAACCGTGATGCCGTTCTGATGGTGGAGGCGGGCGCGAAGTTCGCCTCGGAAGACGATATGGTCACGGCAATCCTCTTCGGCCACCGGGCACTTCAGCCCCTGATCGAGGTTCAGGAAAAGTTGGTGGAGAAATTGGGTGTCGAGAAGAGGGAGTTCGAGCCGGAATCCGTGGAGGAATCTCTGGTTTCCTGGGTCAAGGAGAAGGCGAACGGCCTTATCCGTGAGGCCCTCCTCATTCCCGTCAAAAAGGAGCGCCAGCAGCGACTGAAAGAGGTTTATGAGGAGATCGCCAACGGTCTTCCGGAAGAGTTCGAAGATCAGCGCTCGGCGGTTAAGGGATGTTTCGAAGACCTGGAAAGGGAGATCCTCCGAAGTCTCATCGTCAAAGAGAAACGCCGAATCGATGGCCGATCCTTCACGGAGATCCGCCCGGTTTCCTGTGAGGTTGGAGTCCTCCCCAGAACCCATGGATCTGCTATTTTTACGCGGGGTGAGACTCAGGCGCTGGTCGTAACGACCTTCGGAACCTCGGAAGACGAACAGAAGATCGATACGATCACGGAAGAGGGATATAAATCCTTTATGCTTCACTACAATTTCCCCCCCTACTGCGTGGGGGAGGCCAGCCGCCTGGGGCCGCCCAGTCGACGTGAGATCGGTCATGGCGCCTTGGCGGAAAGGGCCCTCAAACCGGTCGTGCCGGACGAGACGGAGTTTCCTTACACGATACGCGTTGTTTCTGAGATCTTGGAGTCCAACGGATCGTCCTCCATGGCGACGGTATGTGGAACCACTCTTTCCCTGATGGATGCTGGTGTGCCCATTAGCCAGCCTATCGCGGGGATTGCCATGGGCTTAATCGAGGAGAGCGGCGAGATCGTCATCCTCTCGGATATCATGGGGGATGAGGACCATTCCGGGGACATGGATTTCAAAGTCGCCGGCGCTTATGATGGCATCACCGCGCTTCAGATGGACATCAAGATCTCGGGTATCAGCGAGGAGATCCTGAAGAAGGCCCTCTATCAGGCCAAGGAAGGACGTCAGCATATCCTGAACATCATGAGGATGACGCTGGATAAGCCGAGGGAGGCCCTTTCCAAGCACGCGCCCCGAATCACCACGCTGGAGATCAACCCCGACAAGATTCGCGAGGTGATCGGACCGGGTGGAAAAGTTATTCGTGGGATTGTGGAAAAAACAGGTGTCAAAATAGATATCGAGGACGGTGGAATTGTCAAGATCGTTTCTACCGATGCGGAAAAGGCGGATGAGGCCATCAAGATCATCAAGGAAATCGTCCAGGAGGCCGAGATAGGGAAGATCTATGAAGGGAAGGTTCGGAAGGTGGTCAATTTCGGTGCCTTCGTGGAAATCTTTCCCGGCACAGACGGCCTTGTTCACATCTCACAGTTGTCGGATGAACGTGTCAGGGACATCTTCAGTTATATTAAGGAGGGAGATATCATTCCCGTGAAGGTAATCGATATCGACCGGGACGGGAAGATCAAGTTGAGCCGGAAGGCCGCCTTGAAGGAACTGAGGGAGAAGAAAGACCAATGAGACACGTTTTATGAACGCACAAAAGGTTGTTTTAGACAATCACATACGCCTTCTCATGGAACCTCTTAACGAGGTTCCATCTGTTTGTATAGGTCTATGGGTGTGTACGGGGTCCCGGGACGAACTGCCTGAAGAGAATGGATTGACCCATTTCATCGAGCACATGCTGTTCAAGGGAACCTCCCATCGGGGTGCCCTGGAGATTGCCAAGGAGATCGACAAGATTGGGGGAGTCCTCAATGCCTTTACAGGACGGGAGTATACCTGTTTTTACACCAAGGTCCTAAGATCCCATATGGAGAAGGGATTTGAAATCCTTTCGGATATTTTCTTTAATTCCCTCTTTCGGGAGGAGGATATCGAGCGGGAGCGGGGGGTTATCCTTCAAGAGATCAAGATGGTAGAGGATACCCCGGATGAATATGTCCATGAGCTATTTTATCGAGACCTGTGGGGGGGCGATCCCTTGGGTGCTCCAATTTCTGGGACCCTTGAAACGGTCTCGCGTTTCACCCGAGAGGACATTTTGGGGTATTTCGAAAGCCACTACCTTTCTTCCCGACTGATTCTCGCCGTCGCGGGGAATATCGAGCCGGAAGCAGTGGTAGCCATGGGGAAGCAGTATTTCGGATCGGGAAGGCTTAATGGGGCCCGGGCGCCGAAAATCGAACCCGCGGAGACCTTTTCAGGATTTTATCCCCACACTCGGGAGTTGGAGCAACTCCATGTTTGCTGGGGAGGGAAGGGCTGTTCCAGGACGGACAAGGAACGCTATCCCCTCTACGCGCTCAGTACCTACCTGGGAGGGGGTATGAGTTCGCGCCTGTTTCAGGAAGTGCGCGAGAAGCGGGGATTGGTCTATTCTATTTACTCCTATGCGAATTTTTTCAGACACGAGGGGATCTTCGCCATCACGTGGTCTGCCCAGGAGAATCGTTTTACGGAAATCGTCGATATCGTGAAAGGGGAGATCGATCGAACCCGGCGCCAAGGGCTGACGGAAAAGGATCTGCGAGAGATCAAAGAGCAGATGAAGGGGAACCTTTTATTGAGTCTCGAGGGGACGAACAGCCGGATGAACAAACTTGCTACGGATGAGATCTACTTTGGGCGTTTCGTGCCCATCGATGAGGTTGTGGCCAATGTTGACGCGATGACCCTTGGGGATCTCGATGAGGTTCTGGAGAAATATGTCGATCCGGAAAGGTTTTGCATGACAACCCTGGGCCCACAGGTGGTTGATGGGGAACCAGCCGAGGGGTCGTAGCGATGGAAGAAATTGAGATAGGGTTTCATCCGTTGACGCCCAAGGCCCTTTCTCGTCTTCCAAAGAGGGCGACGGAGGGAGCGGCGGGGTGGGATGTCCAGGCTATGCTCGATGAAACCATCTGTCTCGAGCCGGGGCAGCGGACCTTAATCCCCACGGGATTTGCCATGAGTCTCCCGGAAGGATACGAGGCACAGGTGCGACCTCGGAGTGGATGGGCCTACCGGACGGGTGTGACCTTGCTGAACACCCCGGGGACTATTGATTCAGACTATCGTGGCGAAGTTAAGGTTCTTCTCGTAAATCTTGGAGACGAACCCGTATGGATCCGGGACGGTGACCGGATCGCCCAGCTCGTGATCGGTAAGGTTCTGCCCGTAAAATTCGTTATGAAAGAGAAGATAGAGGATACCCCCAGGGGAGAGGGCGGATTTGGGCACTCCGGGCGCTGAGGAGGAAACCATGAAACTTGGGATTTTATCGGACACGCACGACAATCTTCCCTTTATCGAGAAAGCGGTAGAGGCCTTCAATAAGGCACAGGTCGATCTTGTTATCCATCTGGGAGACTACTGCGCTCCCTTTTCCCTGCGTCCTCTCAAGGGTTTGGAGATGGATTGGATGGGGGTGTTTGGAAACAACGACGGTGAGGTCAATGGCCTCACAGAGGCCTCGGAGGGGAAGATACGGAGGGGGAGCCTTTCTCTGGAGATCGGAGGCAAGAGGGTTTTTGCGGATCATATCAATCCTCTGAAGGACGCACTGGCAGACTCGGGCCATTTTGATCTGATCCTTTACGGTCACACGCACGCCTTGGAGATTTATGAGAGGAACAGATGCTTGTGCGTGAATCCGGGGGAGGTCTGCGGGTACCTGACGGGGCGGCGGACCGTGGTATGTCTCTATCTTGATGAGCTTTCCGAGGATCGTGTCGATGTAATCGATCTCGGGTGAGAAACCCTTCTGAAGGGGTGGAGGTGGCGTGACAAAACTGGAAAACCAAGATGTCGAGTCCGCTCTCTCGGAGTTTACCCAATATCTCCTGATGGAAAAGGGTTTTTCTGACCATACGGTTTCCAGCTATCGTATGGATCTTGTCCAGTTCTTTACCTTTCTTCGCGCCAAGGGTGGAGAAAGTGCCGAAGACGTGGATATGTATATGATCCTCGATTTTCTAAGAATGCTGAAAAAGAAGGGGATGACGCAGCGGACGATCAACCGTAAGCTCTCAGCTATCCGAGGGTTTTTCCATTTTCTTTCCCAGCAGGGGGAAATCGTCAACGACCCTACGGAGGAAATTCGGACACCTCACCTGCACCAATCCCTCCCCCATGTCATCCCCCTCCGGGATGTGGAGACAATCCTGGAACAACCCGATCTCAAAACCCCCAAGGGCATTCGGGACCGGGCCATTCTGGAGCTTCTCTATGCCACGGGGATGCGGGTGTCCGAGCTTGTCGCCCTCCCACTCCAGGGGGTTTTCTGGAATGAGGGATTTGTTAAGGTCTATGGAAAAGGGGGAAAGGAGCGTCTGATACCCGTGGGACAGACGGCCCTGAACTGGCTTAGGGTCTATTGCGAGGAGGTTCGGAAGAGGGTTACAGGTTCATCTTCCCGGGAAGAGATCTTTCTCTCGAGACTGGGAAGGCCCCTCTCCCGCCAAAGTGTTTGGAAGATGATCAAACACTATGCCTTGAAGGGCAACATCCGGGAGAAGATCAGCCCTCATACCCTCCGTCACTGTTTCGCGACCCATCTCTTAGAGCGGGGCGCGGATCTCCGCTCCGTCCAAATGATGCTGGGTCATGCCGATATCTCTACGACCCAGATTTACACCCATTTGACAAAGGATCACCTCATCAAGATTCACAAAGCGTTCCATCCCCGTGCGTGAAAAGTGGAAAGAGGCGGGGAATATTTGGAAATTCGAGGGATAATCTTCGATGGGGCTTGCATGTTGTTCTGAAATCTGATATGAGTAACCGCTTTTCGGATAAAACGAAGGAGGATGCGAAATGTCTCGCGTGTGTGAAATATGTGGGAAAGGTCCCATGGTTGGATATAATGTGAGCCACGCTCACAACAAAACGAAGAAGGTATGGTATCCCAATCTCCAGAAAATCCGCGTCGTCGTGAACGGCCGGGTCAAGCGGATGAAGGTCTGTACCCGCTGTATCCGATCTGGAAGGGTGACAAAGCCTGTAACGTATAAGGGATGAGAGATAGAACTCCCAGTTGATTCTGGTTTTTAGTTCTTTCAGGCCTGAAGTCTCTTGACCTCTGTGACGCCCTTGATCTGGTTCAAGGCGCGTATGATCTTGTTCAAGTGTTTTAAGTCCTTAATTGAAATGACGAATTGATTGATGGCGTGGTGATCCTGTGTGGTCTGCACGTGGGCACTCAGAATATCCGCGCCTTGTGCCGACAATTCACGGGTGATTTCAGCCAACAGTCCCCGTCGATCTGTCGAGGCGGTCTGAATTCGGACGGGATGGCGGACTGTGTCGTCCACCTTCCACTTGGCCTCGATGAGGCGTTGGGGGTCGGAGTCCAGGACCTTTTCGCAATCTGCCTTATGGATAGTAATTCCCCTTCCCCGGGTAATAAACCCAACGATTTTATCGCCGGGGAGGGGGTTGCAGCACTTGGCGAGCTTGACCATCACGTTATCGACCCCTTTGATGAGGATGGGGCTCTGATCCTTACGCTTGATCTTTGAGATAATCTTTTTGAGGGGTTTTTCTTCTTCCCCTTCTATCTTCTCCGGTGGCAGAATCCGGCGGATCACCTGCCTGGGTGTAATCTTGCCGTATCCAATGGTGGCAAGGAGGTCGTCCACGGATTGAAGACTGAACGCCTCGGCAACCTCTTTGAGAGAGCCATTCTTGTAGAGCTTGTTGAAACTGACCGAATATCTCTTCGTTTCCTTTTCCAGAAGTTCCCTTCCCAGTTGGATGCTCTGTTCCCTCTCCTGGGTTTTGATCCATTGGCGTATCTTGGTTCTCGCCCGCGACGTCTTTACAATCTTGAGCCAGTCCTTACTGGGGTGAGCCTGGGGATGGGTGATAATCTCGACGCTGTCCCCATTGTGCATGATGTATTTGAGTGGGACGATTTTCCCGTTGACTTTGGCACCCTTACAGTGATTTCCCACCTCCGTGTGGATACTGTAGGCGAAATCGATGGGGGTCGACCCTCTGGGGAATTCTTTGACCTCGCCGGTGGGCGTGAAGACGAACACCTCGTCCGGGAAGAGGTCGATCTTGATGGTTTCAAGAAACTCAGCGTTGTTTTTCAGGTCCTTCTGGTACTCGAAGAGCTGCCGCAGCCAGCGAAAGCGTTTGTCGTCCCTCTCGTCCAGATTGATTCCTTCTTTATACTTCCAATGGGCGGCGATCCCCATTTCCGCGACTTGATGCATCTCGTGGGTTCGGATCTGTATCTCGATTCTTTCCCCCTTGGGGCCGATGACGGTCGTGTGCAGGGACTGGTAAAGATTGGCCTTGGGCAGGGCGATGTAGTCCTTGAATTTCCCTGGAATGGGAGTCCACAGGTTATGGATGATGCCCAGGACCTCATAGCACTCGGTAATGGTGTTCACGATGACCCGAAAGGCCGTGATGTCGTATATGTCATTGAACTCGATGTTTTGGCTTTGCATCTTTTTAAAGATGCTGTAGAGATGTTTGGGGCGTCCGGAGATCTCCGCGACGATCCCGTTTTCCATCAGTTTCTCTTTGAGGATTCGTATGACGAATTCGATGTATCGGCTTCTTTCCTTTTCGCTCTTGGCGATCTTTTGCTCCAATGAGCGGTAGGCATCGGTCATGATATACTTGAAGGAGAGATCTTCAAGCTCCGATTTCATCCATTCGATACCGAGTCGATTAGCGATGGGCGCGTAGATTTCAAGGGTTTCCTGGGAAATACGCTGTCGACTTTCTGGCTTCTGGAATTCCAGAGTCCGCATATTGTGGAGACGGTCGGCCAGTTTAACCAGGATGACGCGGATGTCCTTGGTCATGGCCAAGATCATCTTTCTGAAGTTCTCCGCCTGGGTATCCTCGCTACTCTCGAACGACATCTTGCTGATTTTGGTTACCCCTTCAACCAGGTCCGCGACCTCTTTGCCGAAAAGCTCTTTCAATTGATCATACGTGGCATAAGTATCCTCGATGGTGTCGTGGAGGAGGCCCGTGGCAATGGTTTGTTCATCCAACTGCATTTCAGCTAATATACCCGCTACCTCCAGGGGATGGATAAGATAGGGTTCCCCCGAAAGCCGAATCTGTCCCTGGTGTGCCTTTGCCGAGAAGATATAAGCTTTTTGGATTAGCTCCTCATCGTAGTCGGGATTATAAGCCTCAATTCGTTCTACGATATCCCCAAATCGAATCAAGGTGCACCTCCTCAAAGATAATTTATACCCCAAATGGAAATTTGAATCAAATGAGAAACCTGTCCGTTTGGCAGAGAAGCCCGGGATTGAATGGGTGTCTCTGTCAGAAAAGGGCGCGGAGGAGGATGTCGATGGCTTGGTTCACATGCTTGAAGACACGGAGGGCCCCTGCCTCGATGAGGGCCTGCTTCTCCCCGGTTCCGGTGAGAACACCGATGGGAACGATGGAGGCCGAGCGCGCCGTAAGGATATCCATGGGATGATCCCCGATCATAAAAACATTTTCAGTGGGGATGGAGAATTTCTCGAGGATGGGTTCAAGAGACCTCTTATCCGGTTTGTAGGCGAGGCTGTTTTCCCGCGTCAAGATGACATCGAAAAGAATGGCCGCCTTGCCGATGACGCTTCGAAGGGCCTTTTCACAGTTTCTTGTGGCGATTGCCAGCCGAACTCCCTGTTCTTTGAGGGTCCAAAGTCGCGGATAGACCCCCGGAAGCAGGTGGCTGTGTGCTGCGGCGGTCAGTTCCATCTCCTCGATGAGGGAGAAGGCCTCCGCTTTTATTTGATGGGCCAGGGTGGGATTTTGGGAATGAATTTGGTCGAAGACTTCGTCGATTCGTTCGAGGATGAACCGGCGCTGGAGCGTCTCAGGGGCGATACCATGCCGGATAAAGAGGGTATTGATGGCCCGGCGCATCTCGTCGAAGTCGATGGACATCCGGGCCAGTGTTCCGTCGAAATCGAAAACGATCCCATGCTCAGGTTTCAGGTTAGCCTTTTTTGATGGCGGCCACATACTTCAACTTGAGGTCGTAGAGCAGGTTCGTGATGAGCTGATCCTCGTCCGTATCCAGATTCCCGGTCGTCTTCTTCTTCAGCATGTCGATAAGATCGATGGTTTGTTTGGCGAGGGGGAGGTTCTTTTCGATCTGATTGGTTTCGGGGTTGGGAAGCTCGCCGAGGTGCATGAGGGTTGAGGTGCTGAGAGATAGGATGAAGGTTGAGAAGTTGATCTCGGGTAAAACCGTCTGGTCCGTCGTTTCTTTCTGTTCCTTTCTTTCGGTTTTTTCCTCTTTGGGTTCCTCACCGGGTTCTTTTGCCGTGTCATCAAAGATTTTCCGTTTGTCTTTGACCTTGAATCCTTTGTCCTCAGAGTTTTTCTCCATTTTTCCCTCCTTCAAGATTGATAGAGATTGAAGACGATTTTGTAGGTGTAAGATCCTCTCAATAGCACGAGTTCGAACTTCCCTGTCCGGACGTGGTCTATCAAGACCTTTTTGAAGGTTCGAACGTCTTTTAATGGTATATCGTTGAGCCGTAAGAGAATGTCGTTCCTGCGGAGGCCGTTAACTGCGGCAAAAGAGTTCGGGGCGATGTCTGAAATGGCAACGCCGCTGATCCCGGAATTTTCGAGGATGTGTTTTTCCTTCCTATTGAGGTTTCTAATCTCAAAACCGAAGATGCGGTGGACGAGGAAGGTCCCGTGTTTTGGTGTGAGCCGTTTTAGTTTTAAGGAATGCTTTTGGGGCGAACCGTTTCGGGAGACCGTAAAAACCACCCGGTCTTCTGGAAGATGCTGATTGATGATCTGCTGAAACATCAGAGGCGTGAACACGGGATCGTGATCGATGGAGGTGATGATGTCGCCAACTTTCAGGCGCCCATCGGCCGCGGGACTTCCCTTTTCGATGGCGGTGATGAGAATTCCCTTATCGCCCTTGAATTGGAAGTGTCGCGCAATGGCGGAGGTTAGGGGCTGGCAGTCGATGCCGACCCATACCGGCGGGACCTTGCCGTATTTCACGAGGGCCGAGGATATCCTCTTGACCTTGTCGATGGGGATGGCGAAGCCGATACCCTGGGCGTTGCTGTAAATGGCCGTGTTGATACCGATGACTTTCCCGAGGATGTTAAGAAGGGGACCTCCACTGTTGCCGGGGTTGATGGAGGCGTCGGTTTGTATGAGGTCCTTATAAATCCTTCCCTTGCTCTGGAGGGAGCGGTGAAGGGAGCTGATGACGCCGGAGGTCACCGTATTGGAAAGCCCGAAAGGGTTTCCGATGGCGATGACCGTTTCCCCGATCATTAGGTCGGAGGAGGTGCCCAGGGGGATGGGGGGTAGAGGGGTATCTCCCTTAATCTTCAAAACCGCCAGGTCGGTGACGGGATCGGCCCCGATCAAACTGGCGGTGAAGCGTTGCCCCGTGTTGGTGATGACGGAGATTTCCTCCGCTTGGTCGATGACGTGCTCGTTGGTCAGAACCCTTTTCCCGTTTCCGAAGACGATTCCCGATCCCAAGGTCTTGAGCTTGAAGCGTTGGATAAACTCGGGCGCCAAAAAGTCCTTGAAAAAACTGTCGAAAAAGGAATCGCCGATACCCCCGAAAGGAGAGACACGTCGTTGAACGATCTTTTGGGTGCTGATGTTCACGACCGAGGGCGAGGCCTTTTCGACCACCCGGACTACGGGGGTCCTGCGTTGTTCGAGGTCCCTTTGGGAGGTCGCGTAGACGCCAGGGCCCCCAACGAAGATTGCAAGCGCGATTCCGATTCCGACCAGATGAGATTTCAACATATTCTCCGTAAACAATCGTTTCTTTTTCCTTTTTATTAACCACTTTTTGGTTTTTGTCAAACGGGATAGCCCCGCGCGATGATTGATTTCGACGGGGTGTTGCGCTATGATATTTGTGATTTTATGTGAAAGGGATTGCTATGACCACGTACAAAGAAGCAGGTGTCGATATAGAGAAGGCGGATGCCTTTGTTAAAGATATTGCCTCGACGATCAAACAGACATGGTCTCCAGAGGTGAAATCGGAGTTGGGTGATTTCGCGGCCCTTTATTCCCTCCTGGGATATGAGATGAAACACCCGGTACTGGTTTCTTCCACGGATGGAGTGGGCACGAAGTTGAAGATCGCCATTACCATGGACGTGCATAACACCGTAGGCATAGATTTGGTTGCCATGTGCGTGAACGATATCCTTGTCAAGGGCGCGCGCCCCCTCTTCTTTCTCGATTATATGGCCTGCGGTGAGTTGGACCCAAAGGTCGGAAGGGAGATCCTCGAGGGGATCGCGAGGGGATGTGAAGAGGCGGAATGTTCCCTGGTTGGGGGGGAAACAGCCGAGATGCCGGGGATGTATGCCCCGGGAGATTACGACCTGGCCGGTTTTGTCGTTGGAATTGTGGAAGATGGGGCTACGGTGGATGGGACGGATATCTCAAGCGGCGACGTGGTTATCGGTGTTGCCTCAAGTGGCCTGCATAGTAACGGTTTTTCCCTCGTGCGCAAGATTGTCGAGGAGGCACCCTCTTTGGAGTACGAGACCTATCTGCCAGAGTTTCAAGCGAAGCTGGGAGAATTGCTCTTAACCCCCACCCGCATCTACGTGAAGATGGTTAAATCCCTCCTAAGAGACTTCGACATCAAAGGGATGGCACACATTACGGGGGGAGGGATCGTGGGGAATTGTGTTCGTATCCTTCCAAACGGCACTACCATGCGTGTCAAACGGGACGGATGGGAATGGCCGCCCGTGTTTGATTTCATCCAGAAGCTGGGGAAACTGACAGAAGAAGAGATGTATCGAACCTTTAATTGTGGAATCGGGTTCGTGCTGGTGGTTTCCCCAGAGATCGAAGAAGAGGTTCTTTTAAGGCTGAAAGGATTGGGCGAAACGGCCTTTGTGATCGGGGACATCATTCAACGAAACGGGAATGAGAATCCCTTTTTATGGGTGTAGCGGAGGTTAGGGGTGGAAGAATCACTGAATATCGGGGTGTTGATTTCAGGGAGGGGATCCAATCTTCAGGCGATAATCGATGGCATCGAACAGGGGAAAGTGGCGGCCAAAATTTCACTGGTGGTGAGTAACAACCCGGACGCCTATGGCCTTGAAAGGGCTCGTAAACATGGGATCCCTGCGGTGGTGGTCGATCATAGAATGTATTCTACCCGGCAGGAATTTGAAACTGTAGTCATTGAGCGTTTGAATGAGAAAGGCGTGGAGCTCGTGGTCCTGGCGGGATTCATGCGGGTGTTGACGGAGCATTTTTTAAAGGCCTTTCCTTTACGAGTGATCAATATTCACCCCGCGCTTTTGCCATCGTTTCCGGGAGTCGGGGTTCAGGCGAAGGCGGTTGATTATGGAGTCAGGTTCTCTGGGTGTACCGTTCATTTTGTCAACGAGGGGGTGGATACGGGGCCCATCATTGCCCAAGCGGTCGTCCCTGTTTATCCCACGGACACAGGTGAGATCTTGGCGGATAGGATTCTTAAGATGGAACATCAGATTTACCCTAAGGTTATCCATTGGATTGCGGAGAGAAGGGTTCGTGTCGAGGGCCGCCGTGTTTTCGTGGAGGGGGCGAAGATGGACGAAGAAATCGCCCATATTGAACCAGTAGCGTGATGAGTCCCCCCCTGTTGGTGAGTGCCTGCCTCGTGGGGTTCCGATGCCGATATGACGGAAAGGATAAACTCGACCTCAATGTTTTGAGACGTCTGGAAGGACATTCGTGGTTGGTCGTTTGTCCCGAGCAACGGGCGGGACTTTCGACCCCGAGGGATCCCATCATGTTTGAAGGAGGAACGGGGCGTGATATCCAGGAGGGGAGGGCGAGGATTGTCCGAGTCGATGGAACCGATGTGACGGAAGAATTGATAGAGGCCTCTCGGTCCATTATCCGCATGGCCAAACTCTATGGGGTGAGGACGGGAATCTTAAAGGAAAGAAGTCCTTCGTGTGGGGTGAGAAGGACCTATCGAGGCGATGATCTCGTGGAGGGTATGGGAATCTTTGCGGCCATGCTCCAGAGGGAAGGAGTGGAGATTTTTAGTGAGGAGACCCTTGGACTTTGGAAAGCGGGGCATTATCTATGATATTTGATGTCCTGGTTGTGGGAGAAACCCCTGCGGCGATGACGGCTGCCGCGCTCCTTGTTCGAAAGGGATTGAAGGTCGCCTGGGTCGTCCCTTCTCTTTCGGGGGAGGGAAGAGAGGTGGTGAGGCCCAAGGTTCCGGACATCGTGTGGGATTTGCTACCGCAGCCTCTTGTGCGGGAGATGCTCGAACGGTTGGGCGTTCCCTACAAACATCTGGAGAAGAGTGAACGACGCGGGGGCGGTATCCAGATGGTGAGCCCTGAGTTTAGAACGGGGGCGCTGGACGGCATTCTTGAAATCAGGCACGAGTTAAAGCGGATTTTTGGCTTGGATGAAACGGATTTGGCCAGAATTTTCCCGGAGATCCAGCCCGGTGGAGAAGAGTTTCTGAAAAAATACTGGGGGCAGATCTTTAAAGGGGGGGGTGCCAAAAAGACCCAGCCCCTGAGCTTGCTTGCGCCGGGGGAATCGATTGCCCCTTCACCCTTTTCTGTGGATGGTCTTCGAATTGAACCCAGCCTGCGGCGCTTCTTTGAACTGGGGATCTATTCTCAGAGTTATGTCTGCCAATGGGTATTCCCCAAGTCTCTCGTAAGGCACTTTTTACACAATTTGGGAAATTTGAACCTCTTCGCGCAGGGGCGGCTTGTCTCTCCCGAGGAGATTTTCAAGGAGGTTTTCCAGATGGGGGGCGGAGAGATCTTTGCCGCCGGGGTAGAGACCTTACTCGAACCCCGTCGTGAAAAAGGCATAAGCCTGTGGCTGAACAAGGATGAGGTGGTAAATGGTACCGTCTGCCTCATGGCGGTTTCTCCGGAGGAGGCCCCGGAACTCTACGAAAACCTCCACGTTCCCCATCGGCGCTGGCACATGAAAGAGGAATTGGAAGAGATGACCTACAAGATTGCCAATATCCTCTTTTCAATCGATGCCAAGGGGATTCCCGGGGGAATGGGTGAGAATCTAACTCTTTATACGGGGATGGCGACGGAGCCTTTTACACCTTTGGACCTTGCCTTCTTGACATTAGAGAAGACAGAGGAATCGGGAACCTATGAGGGGCATTATACCGTTTTTTACGAGGGTGAACTTGGTGAAGAAGAACTGGAGGGTTGGACGAGCGAACAGATCCGGCGCCTCGACCGACTTTTCCCTTTTATGACTACCTTCCTTACCGTTGAGACAGTCTTCGTGTCGGGTGAGCATACCCTGTCCTCTGGGGATTATTTTTACTACGGAACAAGGAAACGTCGCCTCGGGGCCGTCGGGATCAAAGAGGGGGCGTTCGGGAAAAATTCCTATTATATTGGTCGCCGTCAGTTGGACTACATGGGATTGGAGGGTGAAATTATCACGGCATTCAAAGCGGTTCAGTGGGTGTTGGACCGGCTGACAAAATTGTGAGGAGGCCGATATGGATGAAGACTTGAGAAAAAGAATGCTGTCCCCGGATTTCTATCCGCACCGCCCTTCCCAGGTAAAGGAAATTCAAACCCATATCTCCCACGTCTTTATTGCCCCTCCCTTTGTTTACAAGGTGAAAAAGCCGGTCGATTTCGGATTTCTCGATTTTACGACACTAGCGCGGCGATGTTTCTATACATTCCGCGAACTCCTTTTGAACTCACGATTTTCTCCCGATCTCTACCTTGAAGTGCTCCCCATTACCTTTAATGGGAACACATACCAGCTTTCCGGAAAAGGTGAACACGTGGAATACGCCCTGGTCATGAATCAGTTCGATGAGACCAGGACCATGAAGCGCCTGATAGAGGATGGAACCTTGACGGATGGTCAGGTCGAGGAACTTGCAAAGCGACTCGCAGATATCCACGGAAAGGCTCAGTCGATCAAACCTGAGATTGGGTTGGGTTCTTATGCCTCGGTTCGTTATGACTGTGAGGAGAACTTTGACCAACTGGCACCCTTTGTTGGGGATTTTGTCGATAAGGGTACCTGGTCCGCGGTGAAAGAAGGGACCCTTGGATTTCTCGAGAGACATCAAGATCTATTTCAATTTCGCCTCGAAAACGGGTTTATCAGGGATTGCCACGGGGACCTTCATACGGAGCACATCATCTTTGAAGATAAGGCCATTTATATATTCGACTGCATCGAGTTTAACGAACGGTTTCGATTTATCGATACCATGTCTGACCTCGCCTTTCTTATCATGGAGCTCATCTTTCTGGAACAGTCCAATAGAAACCCTCACCTCTTGGACCCCTATTTCTCTCATATCCAAGATCCCTGGGGCCCGTTGCTGATCGATTTCTATGCCTGCTACCGCGCGACCGTCCGGGCGAAGGTGCACGCGTTTACTGCCGGCGATCCCTCTGTACCGACCCTGCAACGTGAGCGCTCGAGGGCCTTGTCTCGGTCCTATCTCAGTCTTGCGAAACGTTTGATCCAACGGTATGCGCGCCCTTGGCTTGTCCTGACCATGGGGTTTTCCGGGACGGGAAAGACCACCGTGGCAAAGGCGCTAAAGGAGAGATCTGGAATTGAGGTTCTGAGTTCTGACGTTGTCCGTAAGGAGCTTTTGAAAAATGATGCTTCCTCGAGCAGCGGCTGGAACGAAGGTATCTATCGTCCGGAGAGCCGTGCCCAGGTCTATGAAAGGATGTTTGAGAAGGCCCGGGAGGTTTTGGGAGAGAAAAGGTCCCTTTGCCTCGACGCCAGCTTCCTCGATGCAGTGCAGAGAGAGCAGGCCTTGGCGATAGCAAAAGAGATGGATGTGAATTTTCTCGCCATTGTCTGCCACTGTGATGAGGATCAGGTCAAACGACTCCTCGAGAAACGCCAGGCGGAGGGGTCTGATCCATCGGATGCGGACTTCGACATCTATCTCAAGCAGAAAGAGGCCTTCAAGGGCTGGGCTCCCATCCCTGCCTTTCAGCGTTTCCCGGTGGATACCACCGAGGGAATTCCCGAGCGGGAACTTTCGCTTCTCGCGTCCTTTGTTTCCTGATCAATAATCCTGACTTTATAACTAATTTGCCATTGAAACTCTGCTATCCCTGGGGATAGGGTGAGTTTGTAATGTTTTGTGAGTGAAAGTGAGAGATAAATCTGTTTTAATTGTTGACATGGCTCAGCGATTTGTGGTATGAAGCAGTTCACTTTTGAAGAAGGAAAGAATGAGGGAATAATGAACGACCTTTATCGGGAAAGGGAGATCTCGGGATGTGGGCTAAGTGCCTACATGGACGAGTCGGGCGAGCGAAGCTCTGGGGATGACATCATCCAGTCGATAGCCCTGCTCCACGATCGGAGCAACGGCCTCGGAGGAGGATTTGCGGCCTATGGAATCTACCCCGAATTCCCAGACAGTTATGCCTTTCATCTTTTCTATGACGACAGCTCAAGCCAGGTGGTCTGTGAGGAGCTGATCCACGGGAGTTTTAACATCCGGGAGTCGGGGCCCATCGCTACCCGGAAGGCCTTTGGGATCGGTCCTGCTCCCATTATCTGGCGGTATTTCGTGGATCCGAAGGAAGAGGTTCTTGCTCGTCACAATCTCTCCCCCGATGACTTTGTCGTTCAGGAGGTCATGAAAATCAACACAAACATCAAGGGGGCCTTCGTCTTTTCCAGCGGCAAGAATATGGGGGCCTTCAAGGCCGTCGGGTTTCCCGAAGACGTGGGAGACTTTTATCGGCTTGACGAATATCGGGCCTATATGTGGATCGCCCACGGTCGGTTCCCGACCAACACACCCGGCTGGTGGGGCGGGGCGCATCCCTTTACCATTCTTGACTGGGCCATCGTGCATAATGGGGAAATATCTTCCTATGGCATCAACAAACGCTATGTGGAGATGTTTGGTTATCACTGCACCATGATGACGGACACAGAGGTCATGGCTTATCTCTTTGACCTCCTGTTACGGAAACATGAACTTCCCGTTGAGACGGCTTGCTCCATCCTGGCTCCCCCCTTCTGGGACCTGATCGAGCATATGCCGGAAGAGCAAAGGAACTATTACACCTCGCTCCGCATGGTCTATGGAAGCGCCATGGCCAATGGTCCCTTTGCCATTGTCCTTGGGAGCCGAAGTATGATGCTTGCCTTGAATGACCGCGTGAAATTGCGTCCCTTGGTGGCTGCGCGAAAGGGAAGCATTGTCTATGTCTCGAGTGAGGAGTCGGGAATTCGCGAGATCTGTCCCCACCCTGACGCGGTTTGGATGCCCAGGACGGGGGAACCCGTTATCGCGAGACTCCACGAGGGGGTTGCGTCGTGAGATTCAGCTATATAGAGCCGGAATTCCTAATCGAACGAGACCTGGAACGGTGCATCCGATGTCAAGTCTGTGTCCGTCAATGTGCCTTCGAGGCCCATATCTATGACGAGGCTTCCGATGTCGTCACGGCTGATTCGAACAAATGCGTGGGTTGTCTCCGCTGTGTGACGATGTGCCCCACCGACGCCCTCATCGTTCGCCCCAATCCCACCAGCTTCAAGGAGAACGCCAACTGGACGGGGAGGATCATAAAGAACATCTATAAGCAGGCGGAAACCGGAGGGGTTTTGTTGACCGGCATGGGAAATGACCGCCCCTATCCCATCTATTGGGATCATATGGTGCTGAATGCCAGTCAGGTGACCAATCCCTCCATCGATCCGCTCCGCGAGCCGATGGAGTTGAAAACCTACTTGGGGCGGAAGCCGGAGCGTTTGGATGTCACTCTCAAGGATGGGAAGGTTAGCCTGAATACGAAGCTTGCCCCCCAGTTGGAGCTGAGGATGCCGGTTCTCTTTTCCGCGCTTTCTTACGGCGCCATCAGCTTCAACGCCAGCAAGGCCCTGGCCAGCGCTGCGTATGAATTCGGCACTTATTACAACACGGGAGAAGGTGGACTCCACCGAGACCTTTACCAGTATGGTGAGCGGACGATTGTGCAGTGCGCCTCGGGAAGGTTTGGGGTTCACAAGGATTATCTCCAGGCGGGCGCAGCCATCGAGATCAAGATCGGTCAAGGAGCGAAGCCGGGCATTGGAGGTCACCTTCCCGGCGAGAAAGTGAGCAGCGAGGTTTCCAAAACCCGGATGATTCCCGAGGGTTCCGATGCCCTGTCTCCCGCGCCACATCACGATATTTACTCTATTGAAGACCTTCGGCAACTCATCTATGCCTTGAAGGAGGCGACTCGGTACGAGAAGCCTGTTTCAGTGAAGATCGCGGCGGTTCATAACTCTGCGGCCATCGCCAGTGGGATGGTGCGCGCTGGCGCGGACATTATCGCCCTCGACGGGATTCGTGGGGGTACGGGTGCGGCTCCCACAACCATTCGGGACAACGTGGGAATTCCCATTGAGCTTGCCATTGCCTCGGTGGATCAGCGTTTACGGGAGGAAGGGATCCGTCATCAGGCGTCCATTATCGCAGCGGGCGGGTTTCGGAGCAGCTCGGATGTGGTAAAGGCCATTGCCCTCGGCGCGGACGCTGTTTACATCGGAACATCCGCCCTCGTGGCGATGGGCTGTCATCTCTGTCAAATCTGTTATACAGGGAAGTGTAACTGGGGGATTGCCACGCAAGATCCCTATTTGGAGAAGCGTCTCAACCCCGATATCGCGAAGGAGCGGTTGATGAATCTCCTTAGGGCCTGGGAGCATGAGATTAAGGAGATGCTGGGAGGAATGGGGATTAACGCGATTGAAAGTTTGAGGGGAAACCGCCTCCATTTGCGCGGGGTCGGCCTCACGGACTCTGAACTGGAGATTCTTGGCATCTTGCCAGCGGGAAGGTAACTCAGGAAGATGAAACGGGTTTACGCAAAAGAAGAAGTATGTGCCGGATGCAGGCTCTGTGAGATCTGGTGTGTGGTGGCGCATTCAAAGTCGAAGAATATCATCAAGGCCTTCAACGAGGAGTTTCCTCGGCCCCTGCCACGGGTCAAGGTGGAAGAGTTTGGCCCCTTTTCTTTCGCCCTTCAGTGCCGGCATTGTAAGGAGCCTCCATGCATTGAGGCCTGCATGACAGGGGCCATGCACCGTGAGACCCCGGATGGACCGGTTCTCCATGACCCTGACAAATGTGTGGGATGCTGGATGTGTATTATGGTCTGTCCCTATGGGGCCATCGCGAGGGATGAGACGGAAAAGAAGATCGCCAGCAAATGCGATCTCTGTCAGGGAGAGGAAGAACCGGCCTGTGTGGCTCACTGCCCTAACGAGGCCCTTGTGTTCGAGGATAGAGGGGAATGAAATACGTCATCATTGGAAATTCCGTCGCGGCTATTGGAGGAGTGGAAGGAATTCGACAGGTCGATCCCGAGGGGGAGATTATTTTAATCTCAAAAGAGCCCTATGCAACCTACTCGCGCCCGTTGATTTCCTACTTCCTGGCGGGAAAGGTGGATACCCGTCACATGGCGTATCGTCCTGCTACATTCTATAAGGCTCACGATGTAACGGCACTTCTCGGAAAGGAAGCGTCGCGATTGGATACGAAGAATGCCAAAGTTATCCTGACAGATGGAGAAGAAATTTCTTACGATCGTTTGCTTGTAGCTACGGGCGGCGTGCCTTTTGTCCCTCCGATCAAAGGGATCGAAGCCAAGGGGGTAACGACATTTACCACGTGGGATGACGCGAAAGCCCTCAAACGTCTTGTCCCTGCACTGAAGAAGGTTGTGATTCTCGGAGGTGGGCTCATAGGGGTCAAGGCGATGGAGGGGCTTCAGGCCCATGGTGTTGATATTACCGTCGTCGAGCTGATGGATCGTATCTTAGGATTGGTACTGGACAAAACCGCCTCCGGAATCCTCGAGAAGAAACTGCTTCAAGAGGGTGTTACCCTCAAGAAGGGAACAACCATCAAGGAAACTATCTCCGGTGAGGATGGGAAGGTAAGGGAAGTCTCCTTGGAAAACGGGGAGAGTTTGGAGGCAGACCATGTCATCATCGCGATCGGAGTGCGTCCGAACCTGGAGGTGGTGAAGGACTCCCCGATAGAATGCGGGCGCGGAATCCTGGTAGATGAGTCCATGCAGACCAGTGTCCCGAATGTCTTCGCGGCGGGAGACGTGGCGGAGGCAATGGAACTCATAAGTGGAGAGAAGCGTGTTATCCCCATTCTTCCCAATGCTTACCGACAGGG
>JAOZMY010000084.1 GCA_029934085.1 bacterium
ACCCGCTTTGTTTTTTTAGCGACTCCTTTTGAACATGTCAGTTCTCGTGTCCCATTTGTCCCATAAAAGTCCCTTAATGGTCGGGAAAAATAATCCACCATAAATCCAAATGGATGTCCCATTTGAGCCGTTTATGAGCCATTTCTAATATCAACTGCCGAAGAGAAGTGTCCCCATTTTGGTCCTTCTCCCCTCAAGCTCATAATCATTTGTCCGGTTTGTGATGGGTTCGGCGGGTTCATGAGGGGTTCTTCCCTTTCTTGCCAATGACGGGCTTCGCTTTGGCAATTACATAATGTACAGACCGGCCGATTTTAGCAAAAATACCGGCTCAGCAAGGGATCATGCATAATGAAATCTTTTACGGCCCGGCGTTCCTCCGCAAATTCTTTCTGGACACTGCTGATAAATACGGTGTAATGGTTTCTCCCTGATTTTCCCAATCTTTCCCCTATGAAGTGCTCCTGGTTAATACTTTTTAAAATGATTATGATAAATTTTCGAAATTATAAAACCCGCTGATTCTCTTGTTAAATCTTTGTATTTTATGTTTTTCGTATTTGTTTCGGTGGGTGAAAAAAAGTGCCCAATGTGATTACCTATGATATCAACAGATTATGCGTGTTCATAGATGAGACATCCCGTCAATCCTGTTCATCCTGTCTGAAATTCGTGTTCTAATTTTCTAATTACCGATTCCTGGCCAAGTGCAAAATCGGTAATATTGTTTGAAATAGGTTAGAAAAAGAAGAAAGGTTAGATGGTTCAGCCATCTAACCCCTTGAATTCACTGGTGCGCCCAGGAGGATTCGAACCCCCGGCCTACGGATCCGTAGTCCGTCGCTCTATCCAGCTGAGCCATGGGCGCACGTTTCAAAGCAAGTGAACTTTTACCACAATCCTCGTTTGACTGCAAGATCGGATTTGGCCTGTGAGGCTTTAGAAATCCGCCGTCGTGCGCTGGCCTGCGAGGGCTTCCAGGTGACACTGGCTGTTGAGAACCTCGCAGATCCACTGTCTCCTTTTGGCCGAGTAGCGGAAGCGATTGAGGCAGGTGGTGGATTGTTCGATCTGCCAGAAGTGGTCCAACCCCAGCCCTAATAGGCGGCAGATGAGGACCTTGCAAACCACCCGGTGGCTGAAAACGGCCACGGTGTCATCCGAGTGTTTGGTTAGGAGCGTGTCAAGAAGGGTGTCCATACGTTTGAGAACGTCGTTTAACGATTCTCCTTCGGGGAACCGGGCCTTCTCCGGCGTGGCGATCCAGGTGTTGTAAAGCTCCTGGTATTTTTCTTTGACCTCTTTGTGGGAAACCCCCTGCCAAACGCCGAAATTCAGGTCGATAAGATTGGGTTCGATGACCGGCGTGAGACCGACCGCGTCAGCCACGGCCTGGGCGGTTTGGGCCGCCCTGGAAAGGGGGCTGGTGTAGAGGGCGTCGAAGGGGACGGATTTCAGATAGCTTCCCAGCGCGGCGGCTTCTTTCAACCCAACCTCGTTGAGGGGAACGTCTTTGGTGCCGCGAAAAACCTCTTCCTTGTTCCAAGCCGTTTGACCGTGTCGAATGATGTAGAGTTTCATGTCGCCTCCTTTATTCCCCTTTCAGCCAGTCGGGATTTTCGTAAGCTGGGTGAGGGTAGTCATAAAACCCTTTTCCCGTCTTGACGCCCAGCTCTCCCTTTTCGATCTTGTCGAGCAGGAGCTTGGGTGGCGTGTCGGACGGATCGCCGGACTCTTTGTAATAGGTCATCTCGATGTCACGGACCACATCGAGCCCAATCCTGTCCATGATGCCAAAAGGCCCCATGGGCTGCTCGAAGGCGATCATCCAGGCCCGGTCCACATCTTCGAACGAGGCGACACCCTCATCCACGAGGTGGAGACACTCCTTCTTGATGGCGCGCCAGACCCGGTTGAAGAGGAATCCCGTGCTTTCTTTGAGGACCATGAGGGGCGTAACGCCGATGGATCGAGCGAATCGGCGGGCGGTTTCGATGGTTTCATCAGAGGTGGCCGTTCCCCGCATCAACTCTACCACGGGACGCTGCCAGACGGGATTATAGAAATGGAGGTTCAAGACCCGGTCCGGGCGTTTCGTCGCCGATTCGATGGCGGAGATCTTGATGGAAGAGCTGTTGGAGGCCAAGAGGGTATAAACTGGGCAGATGGCGTCCAGGATCTTGAAGATCTCCCGTTTGACCTCAAGGTTTTCTGTGGCCGCCTCTATGACGAGGTCGGGGGGAGATAGCTCGTTCATGGAGGAGGGGAAACGAATCTTTTTCCTGATTTCATCTGCTGTCTCGGAGGTGATTTCTCCCCGTCCGATCCGGGCGTCCAGCTCTTCTCTCTGTCGTTCTGCCGCCTTCTCGAGTGCATGAGGGGCTGGGTCCACCATAAAGACAGTGTAGCCGTGGGTAGCGCTTTGCAGGGCGATCTGGGCTCCCATGGTTCCTGCCCCCACGACCCATAGTGTGTCAAACTGTTTTAAAGACATGGCATTCTCCTTTTATGTCCTTTTACCAGGGGGGCGATGAAGGGTCAACTGAATTGAGGGGTCTTGCCTGTTGTAGGAATGGGTGATACATAGATTTATCTCTCAGGGGAGTGAACCTCCTTACCCTGAAGGATATGTATTTTGTGAAAGGTAGGTGTCAAATGTCATCACAATTAGGGGCTTCTCCCTTTACGGGGCGCAGAAAAACGGGGACGCGGCTGTCTGATCTGAGGGAGCTGTTTGCGGAGGGAATTACGGTTAAGGCGATTTTCGAGCCACTGAAGACGTGTAAGGCGAATGAAGACGCGGCCCGGGTGAAAGAGATGATGGGGGAGAAGGGGTATGATGTCATGGGCGTCGTGGGGGCGGAAAGAAAAGTGATTATGGGATACGTGATTCGGGCGGATCTCGCGTCCGGGAAGATAGGAGATCATGTTAAATGGATCTCCCCTGAGATTCTCGTGGCGGATTCCACGCCTGTTTCCGAGTTGTTGTCCCTGTTATGTCGAGAAAAGTTTCTTCTCGTTCTGAACAAGACCCAGATCGAAGGGATCGTCACGCCGGCCGATTTGAATAAACCCCCCGTAAGGCTTTATCTGTTCAGTTTGATTTCACTTCTTGAGATGCATCTTGGCTTCTGGGTCAGACAGTTTTATGGAGATGACGCGTGGCAAGAGGAGATATCCGGAAAGAGGCTGGAGATTGCCAGGGATCTCTTCGAGAAGAGAAAAGAGAGAAATCAGGAGATTGACCTGTTTGACTGTCTCCAGTTCTGCGACAAACGGGACCTTTTGTTGAAGTCGGAAAAGTTGCGCTCCAAACTGGATATCGGAAGCAAAAAGGTGGGCGACAAGGTCTTGAAGCACGTGGAACAGCTAAGAAATTCCCTGGCCCATAGCCAGGAGGACCTCTCCCAGGGGGTGGGATGGGAGAGGGTTTTCAATACGATGGCATGGATGGAGTCGTTTCTCTCCTATTCCGACCGATTAATCGAGGAACTCTCGGAGAATAAACCGGCAAGTTAGATTTTTAGACGCGTTCAGAGCAGATAAAGCGCGAAACCAATACTCACAAGGATCAGAATCGAGAAACCGACCGCCACCTTCTTCCGGATAGACGGATTTCCCAACACCAAGGCGTAGATCATTTTCATCAGGTTGTTGCTGGCCGTAGCGACGATGGTGGCCATGACGATAGTGTCCACGCTTATTTTTGCCATGCCTCCCTGAAAGAGATTGAGGATATAGGGATCGATGTCCGTGACGCCGACGATCAGAGAGAGGACACCGGCCCCGAGGTTCCCGTATCTCGTGATGACCAGATTGGTTACCACGGCGAAAAACCCGAAGAGCCCTCCGAAAATGAGAGCGGTCTTGAATTCGAGAGGGTTTCGATGAACGGGGGAGATATCGTGTCTTTCGGTGTACTTCTTGTTTTGGAGGAGTAGCAAGGCATAGGCGGCGCTTAACAGAACCAAGACAAGGAGATAAGGGGTCAGCTTCAAGGCCACCGTTTGGTTGAAGAGAAAGGCGAGGAGGAGGATCCGGATATACATAACCCCGGTGGCGCTGATGATGGCGGCGGGGGTTTTCCCCGGCTGCCTTTCTTCCCGACTCTTCTTGGCGAGGATGATGGTGGTGGCCGTGCTGCTGTAGAGTCCTCCCAGCAGTGAGGTGATGATGGTTCCGGCCCTTGGGAAGAAGAATTTTTTCACCAAGTAACTGAAATAGGAGATGCCGGAAACGGCTACGATAGCCAGCCAGAACTGGTAGGGTGAGATGTGAATCTGTTTCGAGATGGGGTGATGGGGTAGGAGGGGAAGGACGACACCGGCGATGATGATGAATTTCGCCAGGGTTGTGAACTCGTCCCGCCCGAATTTCATGGAAATGGAAAAGAGATTTTCCTTGATCTCCACGAAGATGAGGACGGTGACAACGATCAGCATGACAAGCCAATGGGGCATGAGATAAACGAGCGGGGTCAGGCAGTAGGTAATGAGGGCGATAATGATGGAGGTCAAGCCGAATTGTTTCCGCATCTGTATCTTGTTCAGGTAATAAATACCGAGAAAGACGGAGAGGATGACGATTCCGATCAGAAAGGGGAGGAGATTTTTTGGGGAGATGATGTAGAGAATGAATCCAAGAATCCCGATAAGGGTGAAGGTACGGTCCGTACCGAAGAGGAACTCGACCTTTTCTTCCTCGCTCGTGTCGATGTGATGACGCCGTTGCTCCATTCCGATCAACAGGGCGAAGAGGGTGATAATCAGAAAATTGACGAGATCCTGGGGGAGGTGATTCAGGAATGTCATCGGCTGCGATCCTCGGGTTTGTTCTTTCCAAAACGCATTTTGGTGTGTCCGGTACTTTTTCAGGATTTATATATGGATGAGGGGAAAATGTCAAAAAGCAGTGGTCAAATTTGACTTCTTTCCACTACGAAGTAAGCTGTAATTGAAGTGTGATTGAAAGGCCTTTTTAAGGCATGACCCATCAAGGGAGGGAGAGATGATGTTTGAACGAATCGTCTTTGCAACCGATGGCTCCGAACACGCCCAGAGGGCCTTGACCTACGCCAGGGATCTGGCGATATTGCACAAGGCACGGGTGTTTTTGGTCCATGCCTATCCAACCATGTCGGACCTGCTCGGATTCAAGGAATACAGTAGCATTGCGACCCACCGAATCGCCAACGGGCAGAAGATTCTGGATGAGGCTTTGAGAGAATTCGAAGGGACAGGGGTCGAAGTGGAGACGGAGCTCATGGAAGGACCCTGTGCCGAAGCGATTCTCAAGGTGGCGGAGACACGCAGGGCCGATCTTATTATCTTGGGAGCCAGGGGATTGAGTCCATTGACGGGACTCCTGCTGGGAAGCGTGAGTCAAAAGGTCCTTCAGCATGCCTCGTGTCCTGTCCTTGTTGTAAGGTAAGTTCATAATCTTGAGCCGTTCGTGATGTAGGTATTGAGCTGGGAAAAGTTTAAGCCTTTCCTTTGTTCGTTTCCCCGAGCCCGCCTGGGGGTTACAAAACGTTAGATGGAGCTTTCCCCTTGACGTGAGGCTCTTTTTTTAATATTCCAATATGGAATATTTTATAATGGAGTATTGGTGAAAGATTTGACGCCCCAGAGTTACCTCATCCTCGGTCTTCTATTCGAGGGAAGGAAGCACGGATACGAGATACAGAAGTCGAAGCTCCTGGGTATCTGGGGGATTCCTATGAGCCAACTCTACAATCTTTTGAAACGCCTGGAAAAGAAAGGGATGATCCAAGCCACGATGGCGTATCAAGAAAACCGGCCGGGCAAGAGGGTTTACGCCTTGACGGACGAAGGACGCAAGTCGTTTCTGGAATGGGTGCAGCGCCCCTCTGAAAAGATCAGGGATATCCGGACGGAATTCCTGGCGAAGCTTTACATCGTCCATCGGCTTCGGCTGGGCATTGGAAAGAGGCTCGTGGAAGAGCAGATCGGGATGTGCAGAATTCGTCGAGAAAGGCTGAGCGAAGAGGCCCAAAAGCCAGATCCTTTGGAAGGGTTGATCCGGGAGTATCGTTTTTCCATTATCGATGTAACGATCCAATGGCTCGAGAAATGTAAGAAATTTTTTGAAAGGGTAGCCGATGCGTAGAAAACGCCGTGTGTTGTTTATTTTGATAGGATTGTTCCTGGCCTTCGGGGGAATGGCGAACGCCGATGAGAAGATTACCATGGCCGTAGAGTTTGTGGACCATGCGGCGGCGGCTCATATCGGCCTCCACAAGGGATGGTTCTCGGAAGAGGGACTCCAGATTCGCTCTTTCGACAACTACATCACGGGCATCGCCTTGGCAGCGGCCCTGTCCCACAAGGGGATCGACGTGGCCTACATGTGCCTCTGCCCCGCCATTCTCGCCTACGCGAACGGGCACGTTCCCATAAAAATCGTGTGTGGGACACACAAATACGGGTATGGTTGTCTGGGCAATCCCCTGAAGATAAAGAAGCCGGCCGATCTTTTTGAACCCGGCATCCGGATCGGCTGCCCGAGAGAAGGATCGGCCTCGGATGTGTTTATGAATCGTTTCATAGACTTTTACCATTTCAACCGTGAAGATTTTCTGAAACAGGTGCGCAGGATGCCGCCCCCTAATATCCTCATGGCGATGAAAACGGGGCGGTTGGACGCGGGGTTCCTTCCGGAACAGTTCCCCACCATGGGAGTTTTCATGGGGTTCAAGCGGTTGGCCGATGCCTCAGATGTCTGGCCCGGGATGCAGGGGAGCGTGGTGGTGGTTCGGAAAGATCTTTTGAAAAACCATCCTGAGATCGTGAAACATCTCGTCTCTGTTACGAAAAGAGGCATCGATTTTATCCGTGCACATCCTGATGAGGCCTCAAAGATCGTTTCCGATACCCTGCAGGCGGAGGGCGGTAAGATTTTTCCCGCCAAGATGACCTCTCTTCTGAAGATCTTCGATGTAACGCCAAAATTGATTCGTGATTCCTTAACCCGACACATGACCTGTGAGGTGGGTGTGGATCCGAAAAACGTCCAGGATGTGATCGACTTCATGGCACGGTTGGGGTATATCAAACGCTTCAATGCCAAGGAGATTCTCGATTTAAGGTGGCTTCATGAATGAAAAGAACAAGCCCCTGACGTCGGCTTACGGGTTCCTGCCGGTTCTGGGGTTCATCGGAGTTTGGGAGATCGTTACCCGCCTGGGTTTAGTTTCCCAATCGATGCTTCCCCCTTTCACGACGGTCGTCGCGGAGGCGGTGGAGCTGATCCGGAGCGGCGTATTGATCCGACATTTTTCCCTTAGCTTTGCTCGGGTGATCATCGGTTTTGTAGCCGGTAGTGTGGCGGGGCTCCTCTGCGGTCTTGTGATGGGATGGAAAGAGGCGGCCCATACTACCTTCTCTCCCATCGTGAGTTTCCTCTACCCCATTCCTGCCCTTGGGTGGCTGCCCATCTTCATGATTTGGTTTGGCGTGGGGGAGCTGTTGCCTATTGCCATCATTTTTACCTGCTCTTTTTTCCCCGTCCTCTACAATACGGCCAGCGGGGTTCGAAACGTGGATCAGAACTATATTCAGGTGGCTCGGACTCTGGGACATAGTGAAGGGAGGATCCTCCTGACGATTCTCTTTCCTTTGGCTCTGCCGAGTATCTTCACCGGTCTCCGACTCGAAGCGGGAATGGCCTGGCGGGTGATCATCGCGGCGGAGATGGTGGCCATCCCCACGGGGATTGGGGCCTTGCTCATGCGGGCGGAAAGCCTCATTCGAATGGACATCATTATCGTTTGCCTCATGGTTCTGGCGGTGATGTGTTTTTCCTTTGAAAGATTTTTCTACTTTCTGGAAAGGAAGACCACAGGCAGGTGGCGTCTTGGCTGAAATTGTCCTGAAAGGGGTTCGTAACTACGCCTTGAATGGGGTAGATCTGAGGATTCGTGATGGTGAAACCCTCGCCATTGTCGGATTGACAGGGGCGGGAAAAACGACTCTGATCAAGGCCATCGCGGGTCTGATCCCCTATGAGGGAACCATCCTGATCGATGGAAAAGGTGTCCGGTCTGTCCCCATCCGAAAACGGCGTATCGGATACCTGCCCCAGGATCTTTATCTCTTCCCCCACATGACGGTTTTCTCCAATGTCGTTTATGGGCTAAAAAATGGAAAAACGGATGGGGTTACGGCGCGCCGTCAGGGGGAATCGGTTCTTAAACTCATGGGAATCACCCATCTTGCGGATCGTTATCCGGCCAATTTGAGCGGGGGAGAAAAGCAACGAGTCGCTTTGGCTCGGGCCATCGCGCCTCAACCGGAGATTCTCCTGTTAGATGAGCCTTTCAGCAGCCTGGATGTCAAGACGGCCAAGTATCTCCGCCTCGAATTCAAACGTATCGTTCATGAATTGGGATTCACCACCCTGTTCATTACACACAACCTGACGGAGGCGGAGGAGATGGGAGATCGAATCGCCATCATGGATAGGGGGCGCATCCTGAGGGAAGGGAATTTTTCCGACGTCTTTGTCTCACCGGATCACCCTCTGGTGTCCGAGTTCATGGGGTCCTACACCATTCTCGACTGTATAACTCATCAGCCCATTGGCAACGGTCTGGCGCGGGTTGAAACGGGGCGACTCTCCTTGATCGTTCCCGAGGACCGGAAGAAAATCCGAAAGGTGGCCATTGCCTCGAGGCATGTCTATCTGTCCACGGAAAAACCGCCAGGGCCGAACGTGAACCGCTTCAGGGGAGTCGTGGAAGAGATCAGGGACGATGGGGTTTTGAAAAGGCTCATTGTCAATGTCTCGGGAGAACGGGTGTTAGCTGAAGTTTCACAGGGTGAGGAGGTTCTCCGCCGACTCATCCCCGGAATGCCGGTTTACGTTATCTTCCG
>JAOZMY010000085.1 GCA_029934085.1 bacterium
AGGATCAGGGAACGGGATTCATCGAATCCCCTCAGCCTGATCATGCTCTGCTGAGGGGTCAGTAAGGCGCGTTGGCGGACGTCGATCCCCGAGAACTCGGAGAGCGTATCCACGGGGGTGGCGGCGAACGTCCCCCCGCTGCGGGAAACCTTTGCCGCGCTTTCCCGTATGTCCCGAATCTTCGGCGCCTCCACGGTCACTGTTTTGAGGGTCTTCACCTCCTCCGCCATCAACGGGCCGCACAGGCCACCATACAGAAATATCAATCCCAGTAAAATCGCCAAACTCCGTCGTCTCATTGAAACCTCCATTCTTTCTCGTCTTTTGCACAATGTGAGCGTTCGGCTCCAACGTCTTCGTGACGACATTCCAACACGTTTCAGATAACGGGCTTCGGCCCGGGATTTCAGGACACCAGGGGCGCGGGATGGCGATGCGTCACAGGGGTCAGGGAAGGAGTAATCTTTTTGATCTGTCCTCCTTCCAGATAGAGGATGCGATCCGCCACCTTCTGCGCCACGTAGGGGTCGTGGGTAATCACGAGCAGGGAAATACCCCGCGTCTCCTGGAGGGTCATCAGCAGCCTCAGGATCTGGGAAGCAAAACTCGCATCGATCCCCGCCGTGGGTTCGTCCGCCACGATGATCAAAGGATCGAGGACGAGGGCCCTCGCCAGGACGAGACGCTTCAGTTCTCCCCCGCTCAGGGTGTGGGCGACCCGGCTCAGGAAATCCTTCGTGGTGGGCAGCCCCACCTCCCGCAGAACCTCCCTGATCCTGTCGTTGTAGGGGTGGGATGCCTTCACGATCCGAAGGGGCTCCTCCACCGTCTCCCAGACGGTGAAGTGCGGGCTGATGGCCTCCTTCGGATGTTGGTGGACCAACTGGACACGGCGACGGAAGTCACCGTCATCGAAATCGCTGACCACCTCGCCCGTGTCCGGTTTGAGCAGCCGTGTCAGGATGGCCCCCAGTGTCGATTTGCCGGCGCCGGTGGGGCCCATTAGGGCAACCCCTTCCCCGCTGTGGATGGAGAGGGTGATCTCGCGAAGGGCTTCGACCTTTCCTCCCTTCAAGGAAAAGGATTTACCGACCGACCGGGCCGTGAGCAGAGCCACCACACCGCCCCGGTGGCAGGCGACCCGCCGGCCATGAATCTGTCTCAGAAATGGGCGAGCGTGGGAGCACTCTGGGACTGCCTGCACGCAACGGGGTTGGAAGGGGCATCCCTTCTGGTTGATCCGAGTAGGATCGCCGGGAATCCGGATCAGCTCCCGGTGGGGATTCAGGGCAACGTTGGACCGCAGGAGGGCACGGGTGTAAGGGTGAACGGGTTCCCGGATGATCGCCTCCGTCTCCCCTTCTTCCACGACGCGGCCCCCGCAGAGGATGATCAGCCGGTCGGCCATGCGAAGGGCCACGGAGACATCGTGGGTGATCAGGAGGATGCCGGCTGTCTCGAAGGTGGCGCGGAACCAGCGGATGAGATCCCCCTTCGCCCCCTCGTCCTGGAAGGCCACCGGTTCGTCGAGGATCAGCAGCTCCGGCCGGTTGACGGTCGCCATGGCGATCATGACGCGCTGCCGCTCCCCCCCGCTCAGTTGATGGGGGAAGGCGGCCGCCTTTTCCTCCGGCAGTCCCACGGAGACCAGCCACGACCGGGCCCTCTCCCGGGCCTCCGCCCGGGAAACTCCGTGATGCACTTGAACGGCCTCCGCCACTTGGTCCAGGACGGGATAGGTGGGATGCAGCCCCGCCACGTCCTGGAAGACCATGGCTAGGCGGTCCCCTCGTAAGGTCCGGAGCTCGTCATGAGGCAGGCGCTGCAGGTCCCGGTCCTTGAACAGGGCGCGCCCCGACACGCGTCCCGGGCAGAGTCCCATGATCCCCAACCCGATGGAGGTCTTGCCCGATCCCGACTCTCCCACGAGGCCGACGACCTCGCCGGGCGCGATCCGCAGGGAGAAACCCTCCACGACGGGTGTCTCACCGTAAACGATCGTGAGATCTTCCACGTCCAGCAGGGATGTTCGTGAATCGCGTGTCATGCCTCCCCCCGTAGCGACCGCCCCTGCAGCGCCTGCCCTATGAGGGTGTACCCCAACACGGTCAGGAAGATTCCCGCCGCCACCGGCAGGATCCAGTTGGCCCAGCACCCCAGGTAGAGATACTGGCTGGCGAAGTGGAGCATGGTTCCCCAGCTCTTCACCGTGGGATCGCTGACACCCAGGAAGGCCAGTCCCGCCTCGATGAACACGGCCATGCGGAGGCGGGTGAGAAATCCCGCGAGCAGGACGGGGGCGAGGGCGGGGATGAAATGGCGAAAGGTTAGGTAGCCCGTCGTGGCCCCGAATCCCCGGGCCGCCTCCACATACTTCTCGGCGCGGGTAGAGAGGATCTGGGACCGGATCATCCGGGCAGGCTGGGGCCAGAAGAGGAGGGAGAGAAGCACGATGAGCCGCGGGACGTTCAAAGAAAAATGCACCGAGACGAGGAGGAAAATGAGGAGGGCGGGCACCGAGAGGAAGGCATCGATGATCCGCATGAGGACGCGGTCCGCGACGGGCGATACCCCCGCGGCAATCCCCACGAAAAGGGCCAGGGTCATGGAGAGGGCTGCCACGGCGAGGGAGATGGTAAGCGAGGTGCGGCCCCCGTAGAAGAGCTCGCTCAGGATATCCTGTCCCGCGTCGTTCGTTCCCAGGAGGTGGGCCCGCGACGGGGGCTCAAAGGGCTGCCCCGTGACGTTCCAGGGATTGTAGGGGGCCAGCCACGGGGCCAGGAGACCCAGGAGGAGGATGCCCCCCGCGAGGGCCGCGCCCCACCAGAATCCCCTCGAAAGCCGCAGAGATTTTCGGCTCATCCACCCGCCTCCTTGACCCTTGGGTCGAGCCGTCTGAGGAGAAGGTCCGCGGCGAGGTTCATGAGGACGACCCAGACGGCGCTGATCAAAAGGATGCCGTCCATCAGCAGGATGTCCCGCCGCTGGATCGACTCGAAGGCCAGGGTCCCCACCCCCGGATAGGCGAAGACCACCTCCACAAAGACGAGCCCCGTAACGAGGTGCCCCATCTGGATGCCGACCCGCGTCAGGACGGGGATCAGGGTGTCCCGGGCGGCGTGCCGGTAGCGGATCACCCGTTCCCGCAGGCCCTTTCCCCGGGCCGTGAGGATGAAGGGACGCCGGAGGGAGAGGTCCATCCCGCCCCGCGTGAGTAGGTAGTATTCGGGAAACATGAGCAGTGTCAAGGTCAGCCACGGCAACGCAAGGTGACGCAGGGCGTTCAGGAAGAAAGGGAGGCTCCAGGCGGGCGTGAAGGGCCGGACGCCGCCGGAGAGGGGAAAGAGGGGGAGGAGGATGGAGAAGAGAACGAGGAGGAGGATGCCGAGGAGGTAGCCCGGCAGGCTCATGAAGACCACGGCCCCGCCCGTGGCAAGCCGGTCGAGCCATCCGTCCGCTTTACCGGCCGCCTCCACGCCGAGGACGATCCCCAGGAGGGACGCGGCGGCAAGGGATAAAAATCCCAGGACGAGGCTCCACGGCAGGAATTGGAAGATGACCTGAAGAACGGGCCGGTGAAAAAAGTAGGAGACGCCCCATTCCCCCTTGAGAATGCGGAGAAGGTAGTGGCCGAACGCGGCCAGGGAGGAAGGACCGGCACTCCCGGGGGCCGCGGCGGGTGCGCGGGTCATCACCTCCGCCCCGATGACGGTCTGGATATCACCGGGCAGGAGCCTCAAAAGCACGTAATTGAGAAAAAGGATTCCCCCGAGGGCCAAGACGTATCCCCCAAGGGTTCGCGTCCCTCGGACGAGGGCGGGAGAGGAAATCCACCGTCCTGTGAAGGTTGCGGGGACGGTGCGGCTCATGGCTTCTTCCGAATCAGGGCGTCTTTGTTGAATGGAAAGGGGATTCCCTTGGAGATGCCGCCCCGAGTGTAGAACCAGGGAACCCGCCCGTCGTGGGCCACCGTCATCATCGGGTAGTAGAGGGGAATGGCGGGGATCTGCCGGGCGTGAATGAGCTGGATCTCATCGACGATCTTGTGACGCTTCTTCGGGTCCATGGCCTCCAGATTCTTCTTTAGGAGCGCATTCAGTCTCGGGTCCTCCGTGAACCGTTCCGAGAGGAGAAAATCCCCCGCGATGACGTCGTTCAAGATCCGTGGATCGCCTCCCAGACCCCCGTGCCCGCTGAGGGCCAGGTCGAAACCTCCCTTCTGGATCATGGCATCGATGGCCGTTTCCTCCATGGTCTGAACGGTGACCCGGATTCCCACTCGTCCGAAGTCCTGGCGGATCCGTTCCGCCGCGCGGCTGAACCGCCCCGGGGCGAGAAGGGTCAGGGGCCTCGGCCGTGGAAACGCCTTTAGGAGTTCCCGAGCCTTGGCCGGATCGCAGGCGATCTTGGGGAGGTTCGGGTTGAACCAGGGGCTTTGTGGCGGCAGGAGGCCCAGGGAGGCCACCGTCCCGAAGCCGTGGAGCACCGTCTTCACCAGCAGCTTTCGGTCGATGGCGTACAATAGGGCCCGCCTGAAACGAAGCTCATTCATGGGAGAGCGCCGGTGATTGATGAGGAGCTTCAAAACCCAGTAGGTGGGGCTGGAGACGACGGTGTAGCCTTTCCTCCGAAGGAGGGCTCCGGCCTCAGGAGGCACCACCGCCGCCTGGATATCCTTTCGCAACAGGGCGAAGACGGGGTCGTTCACCTTCTGGAAGCGAAGGGATTTCACCATGACGGTTCCCCGGTAGTAACGAGGATTCGCGGCGAAGGCGTAAGCTCCCTGCGCGGCATCGTAGGCCTTCAGGATGAACGGCCCGCACCCGATCCCTGCCTTCTTCCGGTCGATGGCCTGCGGGGTAGTCCCCTTCCAGATGTGCCGGGGAAGGATCGGCATGCTCCCTGCCACGTCCTCCAAAAACGGGGCGTAAGGCCGCGTCAGTTGGATTACCACCCGGTGCTCGGCAACCGCCGTGGCGCCCGCCACGTGGGAGAGATCGATCCAGGGATAAGGATGCTGTTTCATGTAGGTGATCGTGAAGGTCACGTCCTCCGCCGTGACCGGCCGCCCGTCGTGCCACCTTGCTTTAGGGTTCAGGTCGAAAGTATAGGTGAGCCGCTTCGGCTCGTAGCGCCACGAGGTGGCGAGCATGGGAACGAACCCCTTGGCGTCTTTCCAGATGAGGGTATCGAAGACCATGCTCATCCGGAGGTAACCCGGCCCCCGGGGATAGTGAAAGTAGGGCGCGGGAAATCCCCAGTCCTTCCTGTCCCCGATGACGTAACGGTCGATGTTCAACGGTTTCGCCCATGCCGGCGAGGACAGGACGAGGAAAACGAGCCAGAATGCACCCATTCCCCATCGGACGATCTTCTTCATCTCCCTTTTCTCCCTCAACAAAAAAACCAGGACGCCCGCGGACTCCTGCCGCCAGACCTTCCTGGTCTCGTATCTATGTAGTCTCTTTCTCTTCTGTTTCTTACGGCCTTCGTGGCCGTTTGTGGTCTTTATAGAAAAGTGCGCCTCGTCTGTCAAGAAGGTTACAAATTCGCCTAAAACCCAAATCTGTAGCAGGTCCAGGTCAAGGGTCTTAAGGTCAAAAAATTTAGGTTTTAATTGTAAAGAAGTATTTGTGTTATTTTTTCTTCTCTGCGGTCTCAGATGGCGATTGGTCTGCCGTCGGTATGGCTGCCGGTTTTTGTTTCGGGTTCCAGCCGCCCCCCAGGGCAGTGTAAAGCTGAACAATGGCGGTGACATACTGCTCCTGGGCATCGGCGGCGGCGAGTTCTGAGGAGAACAACGAGCGCTCGATGTCAAGCACTTCCAGAAAACTCGTCATCCCCTCCTGATAACGCGTCCAGGTAAGGTCCGTAGCAGCCTGTGCCGCGGTGACCTGCCGTTGAAGGATTTCGTACCTGGTCTTGTGGTGCTGCACTGCCGCCAGCGCATCCTCCACTTCCCGGAAAGCAGAAAGTATGGACTGCTTATACTGGGCCAGGAGCTGTTTGGTGCGGGCGACCTCCACGGCTACCTGCTGCTTGGTTTTACCGGCGTCGAAGAGGGGACCCAGAAGGCTGGCACCGATGGTCGCAAAGGTCACGTCGACGGTGTTGGTCAAGTTTCCACCCAGATTGGAGGACAAGGTCAGCGAGGGGAAACGGGCCGCCTCGGCCACGCCGATTCGGGCTGTCTGGGCTGCCAGAAGCTGCTCGGCCTGGCGCACGTCCGGGCGGCGTTCCACCAGTTCCGAGGGTAAGCCGGCCGGCACCTCGGCCGGGACGCTCTGAGCATCAAGGACGTTGCCGTGGGGGATGGAGACCGGTGGACTACCTAACAGCAGGCTAATGGCATTTTCTGTTTGAGTCATGGCAAGCCGGAAGTTCACCACGCTTGCCTCGGCATTGGTTAGTTGAATCCGTGCCTGCTGGAAATCCACCTCGGACACCATCCCGGCCTCGTAGCGCGTTCTGACAATGTCGAGGGATTTGCGCCGGGTTTCGACGGTCCGCTCCGAAATACGCAGGCGTTTTTCGATGCTGCACAGCTGAAAGTAGGCTCTTGCCACCTGGCCCACAAGTGCAATGGTAACCGTTTGATAGGCGTCCTCGGAGGCCAGCAACTGGTGCAAGGCGGCTTCGTTGGAGCGCCTCACCTGGCCCCACAGATCGACGATGTAACCGATGTTCAAAAAGCCGCTGGTTATGGAGGAATCCTTCAGCTTGGTCTGGGCTGTGTGGTCGGTAGTGGCACCGTAGAAAACGTTGGGGTACAGGTTGGCTCGGGCAACGCCCAGCTTTGCTTGCGCTTCTTCGATACGGGCCATGGACGCCCGCAGGTCAAGGTTGTTGGTCAGGGCGGTATCGATAAGCCGGACCAGGGTAGGATCGTTGAAGATTTTCCACCACTCGAGATCAGCGATAGAGCGGCCTGGCGGGTTCTGGCCACGGTAGGCCGGGTGTTGCGGTACCGGCGGCCGTACGTAATCGGGCCCCAGGGTGCATCCCGCGATAGAGAGAATCAGCACCAGGAACAGGAAAATGCGCCGGCGCGTCATCTATCTTTCCTTCCTTTTCCACAGGCTTTCCAGAAGTCCGAACATGAGCACGATGTAAGTAACCGCCACGATGATCTGGAACAGGCGCGTGTAGATCTTGGTGCCAGCCAGCATGGTGTATCCGGTGGATTCCCCGATGATGATCAGAATGCCCGATAGAGCCGTGTTGTAAAGGCCGGCGATAGGGGAATCCGAGAACTTGCCCTGCCCCAGCGTCAGAGTCAGCAGCAGGGTCAACAGCGCGAAAAACCACAGTTTGGGTACGACTACCAGCAGATTGAACATAACAATGGTAATCAACGCGCCACCGATGTTGGCCACAATGATAGCTAAGCCGCTTTTGAATCCCACCCTTAGATCGGCGCTGATGGCCAGCACGGCAGCGTAAATGACCACGTCCACATAGCTGGTCAGCTGAAGAGCAATGAAGAAGGCCAGGAGCGGCCACACCGTCATAGTGCTGATGGCAGCTCTGCGGATACGTGTCGAAGGCTCGGGCAACGGTTTCGGTGCCGGAGCTGGAGCCACGGTCACGGGTCGAGGTGGATCCGGAAGGAACGTCTGCATTATGAAAGCAGAAAGCATGGCTACGACCGCGCTGATGACAAAAGAGACCGTTGTGATCCACCCGGCGTGGGTGGAGATCATCGTGATCAGTGGCGTGGTGCAGAATCCGATGATCAACCAAAGGATGAAGAGGGGCTGGGCATGGCCCGAGGCGGCGTAGAAGATCTGAAAAAGGGTTACTGCCAAAACTCCCAGAAAAATCAGCGGATAGGGGAGTAGCAGGATGGAAAACACGTAACTCAGGCCCATAGCGATGGCGATCATCAATACAGAGCCAAGTCCCGCACGCAGGGTCAGCGGAATCGGAACGCTCAGCAACATACCAGCCATCACAGGGCATATGAAAGCCAGGTCCCAGCCCACAGCCCCCGAGATTGTCATCGCCAGTGTTACCCCCAGGGCATAGCGAAGCACCCGGCGGTGGCGCACACTGTTGGCCCAGGTGGGAGAGAGCGCGGGCGCGACAGCCTCACCAGACATAGGACAACCATGCTGCCAGCAGAATCCGCCAGCGGGCCAGGGTGTTGAGCAGTGGCCGGTCACCAGTGTAGACGACAATGTCGACTTGACCACCCGTTCTCAGAAGGTTGACAGGGACATCTCGGTCGAGGCTGATAAGAACCGGAAAACGCTGAGGATCACGTAGCCACCCCTGAGAACTCTGGACCACGGGGAGAGACCCCGGTGGTGCGTTCTGGCCCGAAGAAACCCCCACACCGATGCTTCGAATTTTCCCCCTGAAAATGCGGCCCGGTGCTACGTCGAGCACGAAATCCACGGGATTGCCGGGCGCCAGGTGCAGGAGGTTGTTTTCCCGCATGTCCGCCTCAATCCAGGTATCGCGGGCGGAGATGAGGGTCATAATCGGCTGGCCAGCCACCGCAAAGCTGCCCACGTCAATCTGCAAGTTGCCAATCCAGCCATCCTCCGGAGCAGTGATCGTTGTTTGGGAAAGGTTATAGAGTGCTAAATCCAATGCTGCCACGGCCGAGGCGATCATAGGGTTTCGAGGACCCTTTTCCCCGAGTTGCTGCTTGGCCCTGTCCAGGTTAGCCCGAGCAGAAATCAGCTGGGCCTTGGCCTGCTCGAGTGAACTAATTGCCCTGTCGCGGTCCGCTTCAGAG
>JAOZMY010000086.1 GCA_029934085.1 bacterium
GCGGGAAACCCCGCCTGAAAAATCCCTTGAAATATGGCCGTATCTTGGCTATGGTTGGTTATGGAGGGGAAACGGCATGAAAAAGAGCACGACTGTCCGGGCCATGATCGATCCGGAAAAGAAACAAAAGGCGGGGGAGATTCTTGCGCGGCTCGGGATGAACCATTCGGAGGCCATCAACATCTTCTATAGTCTCATCATCGAAAACAATGGGCTGCCTTTCCCTGTTCGGCTGCGGGAAGAGGATGGAGATAAATCTGCCAGGCTCGATCCGGAGATCCTTTCCCATTTGAAGAAGAGTGTTCGGGTTAATCTCTACCTGGGGAAGAGGCTTGCATGATGAGAACACTTTCGACCAATGACATCCTCCATATTCATGCTTTCCTTGCGAAAGAATTCGGTGGAGACGCGGATCTTCGGGACGAAACCCTCCTTGACGGGATCGTCAACGATACTATGGAGGAAGGTGAAGGCGACCTTTTCGAAAAGGCCGCCGCGCTGATGACTGAGATCGCCAATCGTGCCCCCTTTGCAGAGAGGAACGCCCGGACCGCTTTCTTCTCGACAGATGTTTTCCTCCGTATGAACGGCTTTTACCTGAGATGTGACAATGTCTTGACCCACCGGTTCTTTTCCGCTCTCTTGGAGGAAGGACGTTTTACCCGTGAAAACCTCCTCCCATGGATCGAGACAAGTGTAGAGAAAATTAACCCTTAAAAGGAATACCATTCCATGTCAGACGATGTAATACAACGAAGGAGATTCGGCCCTGGGTTGGCTGTGGCGTTGGACGTAACGGACCTTTTGGAGGCAGAGTCGATCGTGAAGCAGCTTCCCGCTGATGAGGTCCTCTTCAAGGTGGGAAAGCAGCTCTTCGTGGCCCAGGGTCCCGAGGCGGTGGCCATGATACGAAGACATGGGGGACGGTGCCTCCTCGATCTCAAGTTCTTCGATATCCCTCATACGGTGGAAAAGGCCGTCCGCGAGGCGACCCGCCTCGGTGTCTGGGGAATGACCCTCCACGCCCTGGGTGGCGGAGAGATGCTGACGGCGGCCCGGAAGGCAGCGGATTCTATGGCCCGGGAGATGGGGACGTCGGTGCCTTTCCTTTTTGCCGTGACCATCCCTACCAGTATGGACGCCACCACCTTGAAGGAGGTCGGGATCACTACGCCCCTGGAAGTCAGTGTTCTCCATCTCGCCGATCTCGCCCTCAAGGCCGGAGTGGATGGGATCGTGGCCTCGCCCTTGGAGGCCACCGTGCTCAGAAAGGCATTGGGCGGTGATTTCCTAATTATGACCCCTGGAATTCGCCTATCTCCACAGCCCGGTGATGATCAAAAGAGGGTGGCGACACCGATGGAGGCCATTTCTGCTGGTGCGGATCTTCTCGTTATGGGGCGTTCCATCCTCAGGACGGATGATCCAGTGGCAACGGTGAGGGAAGTTCTCACCCAACTGGGAACCTTGGTGCCATGAATCTCGTAGCGGGGATCCATCCCGTCGAGATCCTCCTCCGGGAAACCCCCGCGCGGGTCAAGACCCTGTATGTCCTTTCCCGGAAAAAGAATTCCAAGCGTGTTGCAGCCCTTATTGAACAGGCTCAATCCCTGAGTATTCCCGTGGAGGCGGTCCCACCCGAGAAGGCTCCCTCTTTCGATATTCCACATCAGGGTGTTTGGGCAAGGATCCCCGATTTTAGGTACACGAAGTTCAAAGACTGGCTCGCCGAGGAGAAAGATCGATCCTCCTCTACTTTGCTTATCCTCGATGGCATTACCGATCCGCACAACCTTGGGGCTATTATCCGAAGCGCCGCCTGTCTCGGATGTCGAGGTATTCTCCTTCCCAAGGATCGGAGCGCTTCGGTTACCTCTACGGTTTGGAAGGCCTCAGCCGGCGCGGCCGGGTTTTTGCCGATTATTCGGGAGACGAATTTGGTTCGTTGCGTGCGACAGTTGAAAGACGCCGGTTTCTGGGTCTTTGGTGCCCAGGCGGAGGGGGGAATCCACCTCATGGAGGCCCCGTGGTCCGACAAATCAGCTATCGTTTTGGGAAGTGAGGGGAAGGGAATACGGCCCCTTCTACGTTCCAACTGCGACATAAGCCTCTTCATTCCTATGACAGGACCTGTTACTTCCTTGAATGTCTCCGTGGCGGCGGGTATAGTCCTCTATGAAAGGGCCAGAACCATTTGGCGGAAGGAGTAGGACGTGCTCAGAATGGAGATACCCGGAGAAGGCGTTATTGAGATCACCGATCTTGTGCTCGATTTCAATGGGACCATCGCGAAGGATGGGCATATTCATAATAAAGTCAAGGATACCCTTCACCTTCTCGGTAAAAAGGTAACGCTCCATGTCCTCACGGCCGATACCCGAGGGGATGTGGAGAGGGCGACCCAGAGACTGCCTGTTAGAGTACAGAAGCTGGCGGGAGAGAACACCTCCGAGGAAAAGGTATCCTTTGTCCGTTCCCTTGGAAGCGACCATGTCGTTGCCATTGGAAACGGCTTCAATGACCGTCTCATGCTGAAGGAAGCCCGTCTCGGGCTGTGTGTGATCGGAGAGGAGGGTGCAGCCACGGAGGCCCTTCTCGCCTCCGACGTCGTTTTCACGTCCGTGCTGGATGCCCTCCGATTCATTTTGAAGCCGCTTCGCCACCGCGCAACCTTGAGAGCTTGAAAGGAGGAAACATATGACCACGATGTTTGAAAAGCCGGGACCGGCCAATACGGAAAGAACCTTGAGCGTTGCCATTCACGAGGCAAAGGAGCGGGGCATCCGCCACTTGGTGGTAGCCTCTACCTTTGGCGACACGGGAGTTCTGTGCGCCCGGAGAATTCAGGGAACGGATTTGAAGCTCATTGTCGTGGCCCACAACACGGGATTCAAGACCCCTGGAATTCAGGAGTTCGAGCCGGAAAAGAAACGAGAGATCGAGACCCTCGGGGGAACGGTGCTCATCGGCACGATGGTGTTGAGAAGCCTTGGAACGGCGATACGCGGCCTCTCTGGAGGCAGTGAGCAGGATTTGGTGGCCCATACCCTGCGGATTCTCGGCCAGGGCGTCAAGGTCTGTGCGGAGATCGCGGCCATGGCGGCGGATGCCGGGTTGATCCCCATCGAAGACATCATTTCCGTGGCCGGAACGGGTCGGGGGGCCGATACCGCCGTTATCATCCATCCGCAGCCGTCCAACATGTTCTTCAACATGAAAATACGGGAATTTCTTGCGAAGCCCTATGGATTCTGATATGGGCGCTCAACGGGACGACCTGAAGCCTTTCCTCGAAGGTTACCTTTCCACGCTCCGTTTTCTCAAAGGGCTGGGGATTGAAACCCTTCCTATTAGAAAGGAGACTGCCATGACCCCGATCTCAGAAGTTGAATCACTGACCCCGCCGCGGCCTGAGCCGGCAGCAGAAAAACGGGATCCCGCCCGGGAGCTGAAGGAACTGGAGGCAAGCTTGGAAGGGTGCACCCGTTGCAAACTCGCCAAAGGAAGGACAAAACTCGTCTTCGGAGAGGGAAGCCCCTATGCTGATCTCATGTTCGTGGGAGAGGGACCGGGCCGGGACGAAGATATCCAGGGACGTCCTTTCGTGGGGCGTGCGGGGCAGCTTCTCACCCGCATCATCAGCGCCATGAAGCTGAAGCGTTCCGATGTCTATATCGCCAATATCGTCAAGTGTCGCCCCCCCAACAACCGGAATCCGGAGCCCGATGAGGTTCAGGCCTGCAAACCCTTTCTCATGAAACAGATCGAAATCATCCGCCCGAAGGTCATCTGCGCCCTGGGCAGCGTGGCTTTTCAGAATCTCATGGAGACCAAGGCTCCCATCTCCAAATTTCGGGGGAGCCTTTATCCTTGGAGGGATGACATTTTCATCATGCCGACTTTTCACCCCGCCTTTCTCTTGCGAAATCCGAACAAGAAGCGGGACGTCTGGGAGGACGTTCAAGTCATCATGAAGTTTTTGGCGGAGGGGTCGAATCAGGGTTGATTCTTCCTCTCAATATCCGGCCTGCAGGGGCCAGAGGTAGTTGAAAGGGGAGACGTCTGCGGGGCCGAGGAAGGGGCCTGCCCATTTCCCCAAAACGGACTTGAAGAGGCGTTTCCACAGCTTTTCGGTGGGGCTCTTCGAGTAGACGACTTCAGGTTTTCCGTGGATTCCAAGACGTTTGGCCATGATGGATACGGTGTCCTCCAGGTTGCCGATACGATCCACCAACCCCAATTCCTTCGCCTGGAGCCCGGAAAAGACCCGGCCGTCCGCGAGTGTTTTGATCTTTTCCACGGGGAGGTTTCGTCCTTTCGCCACGGCCTCCACGAATTGGTTGTAAATGGAATCGACCACCGATTGAAGGACCTTTTTGTCTTCCGGGGTTATATCACGAGTGGGATAGCCGATATCTTTGAACTTTCCGCTCTTGATGATGTAGCTTTTGATCCCGATCTTCTTGAAAAGCTCCTTGAGGTTGGAAAACCCCACAATGACCCCGATGCTTCCCGTGACACTTCCTGGATTGGCGAAGATGACCTGAGAGGCTGCCGCGATGTAGTAGCCTCCCGAGGCACAGACGCTTCCCATGGAGGTGTAGACCGGTTTGCGCTTTGTGAGTTTTCGGACCTCCTCGTAGATCTCCTGGGAGGGGGCCACACCGCCTCCCGGCGAATTGATCCTCAGGATTACCCCACCGATACTCCGGTTGTCACGAAAATCCTTGATCTGTTTGATCAAGCTTTCAGAGCTCCGGATAACCCCTTCCACCTTGATGATACCGATTTTTTTCCCTCGAGGGAGGAGGACGGGATGCCTCGTTTCCACCATCCTGGCAACGAAAAACCCCATTATAGCGACAGTAACGAGAAAGACGATGGGGATGGCAACGATGAGGACTCGTGATTTGGTTTTCATGACAATCTCCGTGAAATTAGGATGGTTTCTCCAAGCGATACTGGAGAACGAGAAGGTCTTTATCCTGCTTGACCACGTCAAAGGAGCCCTGTGAGATCTGGGCGTGGTAGAGGAACTGGGACACAATCTCTTTCAGTGGCTGCAGAGGAATAAAAGAGAAGGTAAAGTCTCCGTGATGGGCGGCCTCCAGCGTGAATTTTTCGGCCAGGTCGGGGCGTTGATCGAAGAAGTGAAGGACCTCCATGAGGGTTTTTCCATCGATGAGATTAAGGATCTTCAGGGTTACCAACTGCCCGCTCCCCCTTTCTCCCAATTTCAAAAGCCCCAATTTTATCAGGGCGCGTCGCAGCAGGAGCGTATCCACGGTTACCTGGAGACTCAGCTCAAACGTTCCCGGGAATTTTTTTTCACCCAGTATCTTATACTGGGGAACGAACTGTCGTGCCCTGTCGAAGATGCCGGTCTTGAGTTTTTGGTAGGTGGTATCGAGCCCTTGGTCGGGCACGATTCGGTAGGTTGCCTCTTCCACCGCCTCCTGAAGGCCCTTTTCGATGGCGGCCTTGCGGGTTTCACCCACCGATTTCCCTTCTTCGAGGGGAACTTGTATGTCGAGGGCGAAGAGGGAGAATCGCGACGCGTAGGCACTTGTTGTCGATCCTAAGAGGAAAAAAAAGGCGAGAAGGAAAGGGGCAATCTGTCGGTATCTCTTCATGGATCAAACCGCACGAATCTTGATTTCACTATAAAGTCCCGGTTGGAAGACCCGAATCATCCGTTGACGGGCGAGCTCCAGGATGGCGAGAAAGAGCATGATGACCCGCAGTCGCGTGATGGGGGCCGTCAACAGCTCCCGCAGCCATATTCCCTCGCTGGCGCTTTGGAGCCTTTCCATGACTTCCTGAATGTGATCCTGAAGGTTGAGCTGTTCCATCGGTATCTGGTGAACGAAGGGGGCCTCAGACGTGCGGCAGACTTCCCTGAAAAAGTGCGCGATGTCTTCAACGGTCACGTCTCCCAGGGAAACGCCCATGTCTTCTTCATACATTTGGATTTCTTCCCGGTTGAGTCGCGGGAAAGTGTCCTCAAAGAGGATAGGGCGCTCCAGGAGGAGCCTGGCCGCCTGCTGGTATCTTTCGTACACGAGGAGGCGTTCCACCAGCTCTTTCCGTGGATCCACTTCTTCCCCTTCTTCGTTCGGTTCCGCGGGAAGGAGCATCCGAGATTTAATGAACATCAGTGTGGAGGCCATGACGAGATATTCCCCCGCCAGGTCCAGATTGAGGCGCCGCATTTCCTGGAGAGTTTCCAGATATTGGCGGGTGATCTCTGCGATGGGGATGTCCGTAATGTCGATCTTGTTCTTTCGTATGAGATAGAGGAGAAGATCCAGAGGACCTTCGAACTGGTCGAGCCTGACCTGGTAAACGTCAAAATCCGAGGACATCTCGAACTTCCGCCATGGTTTGTTGGCAGACCTTACGGGCCCGTTCCGTGCCCTGGTAGACGATTTCCTTCACCTCATCCATGTGGGAGAGATAGTAGGTTCGTTTTTCCTGGATAGGGGCAAGACCTTTGATGAGATTTTCCATAAGGAGCTTCTTGCACTGAACACACCCGATCGCCGCCTTCCGGCAATCTTCCGCGATCTGTTCCTGCAACTCCTTCGGGGAATAGAGCTTGTGGAAGGGGAAGAGATTGCACTCGTCCGGCTCGCCCGGATCCGATTTCCTCGCCCGTCGGGTATCCGTCACCATCTGGGAGATCTTATTCCTAATCTCGTCCGGGGTATCTGCCAGGTAGATGGCGTTCTCGTAGCTCTTGCTCATCTTCCGTCCGTCCAGACCGCCAAGGGCCGCTGCCTCCGTGAGGAGGGCGTCGGGAGGAATGAAAACATCTTTGCCGTAGAGGTAGTTGAACCGCCGGGCGATCTCCCGGGTGATCTCCAAGTGGGGAAGCTGGTCCTTTCCCACCGGGACAAAATGAGCCTTGTAGATGATGATGTCCGCCGCCTGAAGGACCGGATAGCCCAGAAATCCAAAGGTATGGATATCCTTATTTTTCAATTCGTTTAGAAGCTCCTTGTAGGTGGGGTTACGCTCCAGCCACCCGAGAGGCGTGATCATGGAGAGGAGGAGAAAGAGCTCCGCATGCTCCGGTAGCTTCGACTGGATGAAGAGACAGCCAGCGTTTTCACCGACGCCGACCCCCGCGCTGAGCATGTCCACGAACATCTCCCAGAGGTTTTGTTCGACGATATGGGGATTCTTGTATTCCGAGGTGAGGGCATGCCAGTCGGCGGCGAAGTAGAAGCACTCATACGTGTCCTGGAGTCTGCGCCAGTTCTCGAAAATCCCGTGCAGATGACCAAGGTGGGATTTCCCCGTGGGACGCATACCGCTTAAGACACGTTTTCTATCCATTCCTGCCTCCTTCGATTTTGGATTTTATAACGGATAAATATCTTGGAGTCAACGTAGCCTCGTGGAATTCAATCGACTCACATCATGGTCATGGTTCCCCGGAAGAAGAGATTGGCGATGAGGCCTGCCAAGGGAGGAAAGATGAAGGTGCAGACGATTCGAATCAGGGTAAACCGCCACCCGAGGACGCCGACCTCAAGGGGAAGGCGAGTAACCGCCCAAAGGGCCCAGCCCGTCACGAAGGCGACCATCGTCCCAATTCCGGCTCCGGCCCTGAGAAAACCCGCCACGAGGGGAAAGCTGACGAAAGGACCGCCGGGCGTGATGCTTCCCGCCAGGGCCCCGATGAAAATCCCCCGCAATCCCGATTCCGCCCCGATCCAACGGGAGATGATATGCGTCGGAATCAGGACTTCCATCATGCCGGCAATGATAAAGGCAAAGAGGAGGAGGGGAATCATTTGAAAGGTCAGCTTGACGGCAATCTTTATCCCTTCGATGTCCTGGCCCTGCCCCTTGGAGTACCCTATTCCTAAAAGGATAGCGGCGACCAATCCCATGATAATGGTGGGAATCAGCATACTCGTTTTCCCCCTTTGTGCACCTTGTTTGTTCTTATTTGTGACCGTCACAGGCGTTTCCCTCATTCGGAGGCCTTTTCTTCTTCGAGGGGATCGAACCCCTTTTTCAGGAGGCGGGCGTAGTAGGAGCGGCTTGTGTAAAGGGCCGCGACAGGGTTGTGCCCCAAGACCCGGTCCTTCGCCACCAGGACGGTGACGGGGGCTTCACTGTACCTGAAGAAGAGGGAATCGTGTCCCACGCAGAGGCCCACCACGATATTGAAATCGGTTCCCGCGTCATTGAGAACCATGGCCTGGGCGATGGGACTGCACATGGATTCGAATTCCCCGATGAGGATCTTTTCTTCCTCTTTTATACCAAGGGACTCTTTAGGAGTGGTTCCTACCTTGCAAACCACGGAGACCACCTCGAATCCCTGAGCCTCCAGGATCTCCGTCAGGGCGCGGGCCTCGCGGAAGAGTCCTTCGCAGAAGGCGATGCCCAGCCTTTTGAAGCCCATCTTATGGGCAAATTCACAGATCTCCTGGACACGAGGCTTAACGGGGTGGGAGAGGAACGGTTTTTGGTCCCGGTGGACGTAGCATTCCCCCTCCTGAATCGTCGCCATCCGTGCGAACTCCCTGATATCCGATTTCCCGTATTCCTGATTAGCTCGGGTGACGACGTCTTTTCGGTTTTTCGTTGGACAAAAATCCGGTCCCTGCCCATCGGGAGTGGCACAGACCCGGTTTTTCACGGAGCACGTAGCGCATCGAGGTCGATCTTCTTTCGGCATGACA